>JAVBUG010000074.1:0-8043 GCA_031555515.1 Microbacterium sp.
CGTCATCGCCACGGGCTGCCAGCCACGTCGCGAGTGCGCGCTCGTCTGAGACCATTCAGACGCCTCGGTTGGCCCGAGCCCTCCGCACGAAGCTCATGATGAGGACCGCGAGCAGCAGCGCGAACGCGACGATGGGGGCGATGTACACCAGCACGCCGATGATCGGCCAGATGCCTGTGCTCATGTCGGCACCGGAGGCCGACGCGATCATGATCGCGAAGAAGCTCACGATCGAGAGCACGAGCAGGCCCAGCGACATGAAGGCCAGGATGCGATCGATGCGGCGGACGGGGACGTCGCCGGAGGGGTTCGTGCTCATCCGCACCAGCCTACTCGCTGACATCCTCGCCGCGGTCCGAAGGCGCGCGCTCGAGAACGCGGATGACGGATGCTGCGCCGTGGGGTCTGGGCGGACGCCTTGCCGTTAGGCTGGGAGGCGGGGTTGGAAGACCCCGCTTTTGTCATGCTCTGTTTCGCCCGCGACGCCTCGCGGGCGCCGATCCAGCGAGGTTTCGATGCCCACCGGCAAGGTCAGGTTCTACGACGAGGAGAAGGGGTTCGGCTTCATCTCCTCCGAAGACGGTCAGGACGTCTTCCTGCACGCCACTGCCCTGCCGCCCGGCACGCCCGCGCCCAAGGCGGGGACCCGCCTCGAGTACGGCATCGCCGACGGCAAGCGCGGTCCGCAGGCTCTCTCGGTGCGGGTGCTCGAGGCTCCGGTGAGCCTCGCCAAGCGCGCGCGCAAGCCCGCCGACGACATGGCGATCATCATCGAGGACCTCGTGAAGCTGCTGGACGGCATCGGCGGAGACCTCCGTCATGGCCGCTACCCGAGCGGTGCGCACGCCAAGAAGGTCGCCGCGGTCCTGCGCAAGGTCGCCGATGAGCTCGACGCCTGATCCGACCGACCCCGTCGTCGAGGTCGTCCTCGACGCCGATGAGGTGCTCGACGTCGCTTCGGCGGAGTCGACGGTGACCGAGACCGCTGAGGTCGCCGACATCGTCGAGGACGCGGAGGTCGTCGTGCCCGTCGACCCCGACCCGCAGCTGCTGGCCGCTCACGACCTGGCGCTCGCCGCGCTCCGCGAGATCACGCCCGATGCCACGGTCGGCGACCCCGCGGGCTACCGGGTCGAGGCCGACGGTGTCGTCTCGCTGCGCTTCGCGAATCGTCTCGCGGGCTACCCGGGCTGGTTCTGGACGGTGAGCCTCGCGCGCGTCGAGGACGCTGATCCCACCGTGCTCGAGGTCGAGCTGCTGCCCGGCGACGGTGCGCTGCTCGCCCCCGACTGGGTGCCGTGGGCCGTGCGCCTCGCCGATTACCACGCCGCGCAGGCCGCGCTGGCGGAGGCCGCGCACGCGGACGACGCCGAGAGCGACGGCGAGGACGAGGACGACGACCACGAGGATCTCGAAGACGTCGACGATCTCGATGCGTCCGACTTCGACGAGGACGGGTCTCCCATCCTCCACGCGGGCGACGTCGACGGCGTCGACATCGACGAGTTCGCGGAGGCTCCGGTCGACGACGAGCATGACGACGCCGACGATGACGACGCCGACGATGACGACTCGGACGATGACGACTTCGAGTCGGACGAGGACGATGACTTCGACTCCGACGAGGACGAAGACGAATCGGTCGAGGACGACGACTTCGAGGACTCCGATGAGGAGGACTTCGACGACGAGGATGATGACGACGCCGACGGGGACGACTTCGACCCCGAGGACGCCTGACCTCCGCTAGACACGACGAAAGGGTGGATCCCGCCGCCCGCAGCGCGGTGGGATCCACCCTTTCGCGTTCTTGTCAGCGGCGCTCGACCGCGTGTGCGGGGGTCGCTGCCGGTCGCGCCACCGGATCGACCACGTGGAAGCGCGCGCTGAGCAGCACGTCATCGCGAGACGACGGGCCCACGAGCAGCTCGAACTCGCCGCCTTCGACGAGACGGCGGCCCGCAGCATCCACGATCGTGCACTCCGCGACGGGAAGCGACAGCTCGACAGTCGCCGCCTCGCCCGGCCGCAGGTCGACGTGGCGGTACGACTTGAGCTCCTTGTCGGCCCAGCTGACCGAGGTCACGCTGTCGCGCACGTACACCTGCACGATCTCGTGCGCGGGGCGGTCACCCGTGTTGCGCACCTCGACGAGGGCGCGCACGATGTCGCCTGGGCCCAGCTCGGTGTCGACGACGCGCAGGTCCGAGTACTCGACAGTCGTGTACGACAGGCCCTCGCCGAACGCGAACGCGGGGCTCTGCGTGAGGTCGGCGTAGCGGTCGCCGTGCTGGCCGCGGATCTGGTTGTAGTAGATCGGCAGCTGGCCCGCGTGGCGCGCGAACGACAGCGGCAGGCGTCCGGTCGGCTCGATCAGGCCGAGCAGCAGCTCGGCCACGGCCTGGCCGCCGCGCATGCCGGGATTCGCCGCCCACACCAAGGCGGCAGCATCCATCACCGTCTTCGGGAGCACGTGCGGCTTCGACGCCAGCAGCACCACCACGAGGGGCGTGCCGGTCCCCGCCAGCGCCTCGAGCAGTGCGAGCTGCCCGCCGACGAGCTCGAGCGTCGCCGTCGAACGGCCCTCGCCGACGAGCTCGATGCGGTCGCCCACCACCGCGACGACGTAGTCCGCGCCCTCGGCGGCGGCCACCGCCTCGGCGATGAGGTCCGCGTCGGGCGCGGTCGGCACGACAACCTGCGGGCGGGGCTGCCCGTCGGGGAAGAACGCGCCCTCGGGGTCCTCCTCGAGCGTGAGGATGTCGGCGCCGCGAGCGTGGGTGATGTCCCAGTCCGCGGGAACGTGGGCGCGCAGGCCGTCGAGCACCGTGGCGATCATCTCGCGGGGGTGGCCGTCGGGGATCCAGTCCACCTGACCCGACGAGCCGGCCCAGTCGCCCAGCTGCGTCTGCGCGTCGTCGGCGAGCGGCCCGACCACGGCGATACGACGGGCACCGGATGCTGCGCGCCGAGCTGGCCCGGACTCGCCGGCGGTGAGCCCGCCGGCGAGCGGCAGGGTGCCGTCGTTGCGCAGCAGCACCAGTGAGCGGCGCGCGACCTCCAGGTTGAGCGCCGTGTGGTCGGCGGAGCCGACTGCGGTGTCGATGCGCTCGCGGTCGGGCAGGCGCGGGTCCTCGAAGAGGCCGAACTCGAACTTCAGCAGCAGGATGCGCGCGACGGCGCGGTCGAGCGCGTCCTCGGTCATGAGTCCCTGCGCGAGCGCGTCGAGGGCGCCCTGGAAGAACCCGGGCGTCGTCATGATCATGTCGTTGCCCGCGAGCACGGCCGCCGCGGCGGCGTGGGCGTAGTCGGGCTGCACCTTCTGCTCCCACACCATGCGCCCGACGTTGTCCCAGTCGGTGATGAGGGTGCCGGTGTAGCCCCACTCGCCGCGCAGCACGTCGTTCAGCAGCCAGTCGTTGACCGTGATGGGAACGCCGTCGGTGGTCTGATAGCCGAGCATGAAGGTGCGGCATCCTTCCTTCGCCACCCGCTCGAACGGCGGCAGGAACCACGAACGGAGCTTGCGGCGCGAGATGTCGGCCTCGCTCGCGTCGCGGCCGCCCTGCGTCTCGGAGTACCCGGCGAAGTGCTTCGCCGTCGCAAGGATCGCCGTGGGATCGTCGAGGCCGCCGCCCTGGTAGCCGCGCACCATCGCCGAGGCGAGTTCGCCGATGAGGAACGGGTCCTCGCCGAACGTCTCGTCGACGCGGCCCCAGCGGAGGTCGCGCGTGATGCAGAGCACGGGGGAGAAGGTCCAGTGGATGCCGGTGGCCGAGACCTCGACGGCGGTCGCCCGTGCGACGCGCTCGGCGAGACCGGCATCCCACGTCGCGGCGATGCCGAGCTGGGTCGGGTAGATCGTCGCGCCCTCCCAGAAGGAGTGACCGTGGATGCAGTCCTCGCCGACGAGCAGCGGGATCTTCAGGCGGGTCTCGAGGGTCAGCTCGCGGGCGCGCAGCACCTTCTCGGGCGACGCGTGCAGGATCGAGCCGGCGTGCATGCGCACCACCTGGTCGTCGAGGTCGTCGCGCGCGTCGAGCTGCAGCATCTGGCCGATCTTCTCCTCGACCGTCATACGGCTGAGGAGGTCGGCGATGCGGTCGGCGACCGGAAGCGAGACGTCGAGATAGCCCGGGCGCCCTTCGTCGTGATGGGGAGCGGCGGTCACGGGGTCTCCTGGGTCTTCGTGGTCGTGCGCACGACCGTGACGGTGTCGTTCACGTTCATGCCCTTCTTCTTCATGGCGCGGGCGCGCTCGCCGGCGGACCGCAGGCGCGGATTGACGTATTCGTCGATGCCGAAGTTGATGAGCGAGAGCGCCACGCCGATCGCGGCGATGCAGAGCCCCGGAGGCAGGAACCACCACCACTGGCCCTGACGGAAGGCGCCCTGCGCGCTCGCCCAGTTGAGGATCGTGCCCCAGTTGTAGGTCGTCACCGGGATGATGCCGATGTACGACAGGGTCGTCAGGCCGATGATCGCGGCCGTCACCGTGCCCACGAAGCTCGCGGCGATGAGCGCCATGAGGTTCGGGAGCATCTCGACAGTGATGATCCGGCGCAGGGGTTCACCGTTGGCGCGGGCGGCCTGCACGAAGTCCCGGCTGCGCAGCGACATCGTCTGGGCGCGCAGCACGCGCGCGCCCCACGCCCAGCCGATGAGACCCAGGACGCCCGCGACGAGGATGAGGGGAGGATCCTCGAACATCGACGCCACGATGATGATCAGCGGGATGCCGGGGATCACGAGGAAGACGTTCGTGAGGGCGGACAGCCCTTCGCTGCGCCATCCCCGCAGGTAGCCCGACAGCACGCCGACGACGATCGCGATGACCGTGGCGATGATCGCGGCGAGGAACCCCACCACGATGACGCCGCGCGTGCCGTGGATGACCTGGCTCAGCACGTCCTCGCCGATGTGCGTCGTGCCCAGCCAGTGCTCCGCCGACGGCGGCTGGAAGCGCGCCGTGTTGTCGACCTTCGTCGGCGAGTAGGGAGCCAGCACGTCGGCGAAGATCGCGACGAGCACGAAGAAGCCGAGGATCGACAGGCCCGTGATCGACTTCTTGTTGCGGAACATCGCGAACGCGGCGCCCAGCTTCGACCAGAAGCTCGGCTTCTTGGGCGCCGTGCCGGCCGCGGGGGTGCGGACGGTGGCGGTCGCCGGTTTGTTCGCCGGGCGCTTCGCCGCGGTGTCGGTTGCGATCGTGTTCATGCTCAGGCCTCCGTCTGGCGCGTGCGCGGGTCGAGGAACGCGTAGGCGACGTCCGCGAGGAGGTTCGCCAGGAGCACCGAGATCGTGAGCACGAGGAACACCCCCTGCATGAGGGCGTAGTCCTTCGCGTTGGTGGCGTCGAGCAGGAGCTTGCCGACGCCCGGGTAGCTGAACACCACCTCCATCACGATCGTGCCGCCCACGATGAAGCCGAGCGCCAGCGCGAAGCTCTGGATCTGCGGCAGCACGGCGTTGCGTGCGGCATAGCGCCACAGCACCCGGTCGTTCGGCATGCCCTTGGCCTGCGCGACGGTGACGTAGTCCTCGTCGAGCACCGTGAGCATCATGTTGCGCATGCCGAGCATCCAGCCGCCGAGCGAGGCGATGACGATCGTCGCCGCGGGGAGGAAGCCGTGGTGGACCACGTCGCCGATGAACTCCCACGACCACTCCGGCGCCACGCCGACGCCGTACGCCTTGCCGATGGGGAACCACCCGAGCGCGACCGAGAAGACCGCGATCGCCAAGAGGCCCAGCCAGAAGTAGGGGATGGTGCTGAAGAAGGTGGTGATCGGGATGAGGACGTCGAGCCGGCTGCCTCGGCGCCAGCCGACGATCGCGCCGCCGATCGTGCCGACCGCGAACGCGATGAGCGTCGCGAAGCCGACGAGACCCACGGTCCAGATCAGCGACTGCCCGACGACCTCGGTCACCGGCCGCATGCCGTGCAGCAGCGAGATGCCGAGGTCGCCGCTCAGGAGGTGGGCCCAGTAGTCGACGTACTGCTGCCAGAGCGAGGCGTCGGTGTCGAGGCCGAGGAGGGCCCGCAGCGCCTCGGCCGCCTCGGGCGTGACGTTGCGGTTGCGCGCGAGGTACGCGGTCACCGCGTCGCCCTTCATCAGGCGCGGCAGGAAGAAGTTGATCGTGATGGCCGCCCACAGCGTGAACAGGTAGAAGAGGGCGCGGTTGCCGAGGAAGCGCCAGGGGATGCGCGCGCGGCCCTTGACCGCGCCGGTCGCCGTCGTGCCCGCCTCGATCGCGTCGAGGTCCGGGGCCGGCAGCTGGGGGGCGACGGCGCTCACTTCTCACCTCCGAGGATGCCGGCTGCGTGCGCGAAGTAGGTGTCCGGATCGGGGGACGCCGCGCGCAGCTCTTGGGTGTAGGGGTTCTGGGGGTTGAGGATCACGTCGTCGGCGGGACCCCGCTCGACCACGCGCCCCTGGTTGAGCACGAGGATCTCGTCGCTGAAGTGGCGCGCGGTGGCGAGGTCGTGCGTGATGTAGAGCACGCCCAGACCGTGTTCACGCTGCAGGTCGGCGAGCAGGTTGAGCACCCCGAGGCGGATCGACACGTCGAGCATCGAGACCGGCTCGTCGGCCACGAGCAGCTTCGGGCGGGAGGCCAGTGCCCGCGCGATCGCGACGCGCTGGCGCTGACCACCCGAGAGCTCGTGCGGCCGGCGGTCGATGACGGCGTCGGCGTCGAGACGCACGCGGCCGAGCAGGCGGCGCACCTCGTCGTCGAGCTGGTCCTTCGGCACGACCTTGTCCAGCTCGAGCGGCCGCTGGATGGCGTAGCGGATGGTGTGGTACGGGTTGAGCGAGGCGAACGGATCCTGGAAGACCATGCGCAGCTGCTGGCGGTACGCGCGCAGCCCCTTGCCGCGCCGGGGGATCGGCTCACCGTCCAGACGCACCTCGCCGCTCGTGGGCGACTCGAGCTGGGTGAGGATCTTGGCGATCGTCGATTTGCCGCTGCCGGACTGGCCGACGAGGCCGATGGTCTGGCCCGAACGGAGCGTGAAGCTCACGTCGTCGAGGGCCTTCATCTGGCCGGCGCCGCGCACCGAGTACACCTTGGTGACGGCGTCGAATTCGAGGACGGTCATCGGTGGACCACCCCCCTTTCTCCGGTGAGTCTGGGGAACGAGGCCAGGAGCGTCCGGGTGTAGTCGTCCTGCGGGTCGGTCCAGACCCGCTCGGCGGTGTCGAGCTCGACGATCTCGCCTTCGCGCATGATCGCGATGCGGTCGCTGATCTCGAGCAGCAGCGGAAGGTCGTGGGTGATGAAGATCACCGAGAAGCCGAACTCGTGGCGCAGGTGGGAGATCTGACGCAGGATCTCGCGCTGCACGAGCACGTCGAGCGCGGTCGTGGGCTCGTCCATCACCATGAGCTGCGGGCGCAGCGCGAGGGCCATGGCGATCATGACGCGCTGGCGCATGCCGCCCGAGAGCTCGTGCGGGTACGAGCGGTAGCGCTGTGCGCCGACCTAGACGATCTCGAGGAGCTCGATGACCTCCGCGCGGCGCTGCGAGCGGGTGAGGTTCGGGCGGTGCACCTCGAAGACGTCCTCGAGCTGCGACCCGATGGTGGCGACCGGGTTCAGCGAGTTCATCGCGCCCTGGAAGACCATCGAGATCTTGTCCCAGCGGAAGCGCCGCATCTCTTCGGCCTCGAGGCCGTTGATGTCGACGTCCTCGCCGTTCGCGTCGTGGAAGACGACGGAGCCGCTCGTGATCACTGCCGGGGGTTTGAGGAGGCGCTGGACGCCGTAGGCGAGCGTGGTCTTGCCGCACCCGCTTTCGCCGGCGAGTCCGAGGATCTCGCCGCGCTGGAGTTCGAGGGTGACGTTCTTGACCGCCCGCACGGGGGGATCGACGTCGTAGACGATCGAGAAGTCGTGGACGGAGAGCAGCGAATCTCTCATCGGTGCTGGTTCGCTTTCGTGAAGGGTGACGTGCGGGCGGGGGGGGTGGGGGGGGCGCCCCCCCCCCCGCGCGGGGGGGGAAGGCGGGGGGGGACAAGGGTAGGCTCATCACGCAAA
>JAVBUG010000128.1:0-3901 GCA_031555515.1 Microbacterium sp.
CCCGTGTCTCCCGCGAGACCGGCGGCGTCGACGGGTGCCGGCAGTCCCGCCGACAGGTTGCCGTGCCCCCAGCCGAAGTTCTTCCACCCCGGCCGCACCTGCGGGTCGGGCGAGTGGATGAGCGACGTGCGGTCGTGCTCCGAGAACACGAACGCGGCGTTGCCCGGGTAGGGGTTGGCGACCGTCGCGAAGCCCATGACGTCGCCCGTCTGGTTCATGATCTCGATGCCGATGCCCGGGTTGTGGACGTCGTGCTTGGGGTGCCACAGGTTGAACGCGTGGCCCGCCTCGTGCACCAGCGTGCGCAGGAAAGCCGCCGGCACCTCGTCGAGCGGGCGGTTCCGCGCCCCCGCGGCGATGAACGAGTCGTTGCCCAGCACGACGTCGGCGAACCCCGCCGCGCCCTCGCGCGGCACCGTGTCGTCGTCGAACATGATCCCGAACAGGCCGCCCTGCGACGAGCCGACGAACAGCCACAGCCGCCACTGCTCACCGGCCACCGTCTGCCGGTGGCCCGACATGAGGGTCGCGAGCTCGGCGCTCGTGAGGTCGGCGTCGTTCGGCACGTCGATCTCGTCGGTGACGACGGTGACATCCCAGCCCGCCGACGCATAGACCGAGCGCACGTTGGCCGCGGCTCCCGAGCCGATGGTGGCGGATGCCGGGAACACGCGGTTGACCATGGCATCGACCTCGATGCGGCACCCGCGGTACATCGGCGATGTCTTGCTCGCCGTGACGGTGGTGACCGTGCCGCCGATCGAGAGCGTCCCCGTCATCCGCTGGGAGGGCGCGACGAGCGCGGACGCGGGCGCCAGCACGAGCGGCCGCCGGCAGCGGAGCGTGAGCGTGCCGGTGTCGGTGGAGACGAACTCCTGCGTCGTGCGGTTCCAGAGATGCCGCACGATCTGCACGGTGAGGGTGCCGTCGATGTAGGTGGCGCCGTTGGAGCGGAAGTACCAGGAGTACTCCGTCTTGGGGAACGCGGGGTAGGTGCGCAGGATCACCGGGAGGACGTCGGCGGCCGCGTCCTCGTCTGCCGCGCCGAGGTCGCGCGCGGCATCGGCGCCGGCGGCGGGTCCGGGATCCGGGATCGGGACGGGGCGCTGCACCTCGCCGAGCACCGGTGGGAAGACCCGTCGCGAGTACATGTCGCCCGAGATGCGCAGCGAGGAGGCGCCGACCTCGATGCGCAGCGCGCCGCGCACCTCGGCGGCGAAGACGGTGCGCCGTTCGAGCTCGAGCAGCCACGAGCCGTCGAGCGTGCCGAGCGGGCACGGCCGGGTCGGCAGCTCGGGCCGGATGATGGGCCCGGCGACGAGCTCGCCGTCGGCGTCGAACTCGAGGGGCATGTCGTCGTGCGCCGCGGAGGCCGCGTGGCCGCAGCCGCAGTCGTGGTCCATGGTGGGTTCTCGCTCTCCCGACCGCGGACGCGGCCGCTGACAGAAAGGAGAATCCTCCTCGGAGCGCTGATACGCCAGGGGTCGCGAGGTCCGCAGCGCCGTTCGACGTCCGTCGCCCCGCCTAGGCTGATCCCATGCGCCTGGCCACCTGGAACGTCAACTCGATCCGTGCGCGGGTCGACCGCATCGTCGACTTCGCGGTGCGCGAGCACATCGACGTGCTCGCGATGCAGGAGATCAAGTGCAAGACCGACCAGTTCCCGTTCGACCGCTTCGAAGAGGCGGGCTATCACGTCGAGGCGTACGGGTTCTCGCAGTGGAACGGCGTCGCCATCGCCAGCCGTGAGCCGCTCACGAACGTGCGCACGTCGTTCCCGGGAATGCCCGGCTTCGAGAAGGGGCACAACGGCCCCGACGCCCCGCAGGAGGCGCGGGCGATGGGCGCGACCATCGGGGGCGTCGAGGTCTGGAGCCTGTACGTGCCCAACGGCCGTTCGCTCGGCGACCCGCACTACTACTACAAGCTCGACTGGCTGTCTGCGCTCGAGCAGTACACGTCCGAGTCGCTCACCGCGAACCCCGACCTCGCGCTTGCGCTGGTCGGCGACTTCAACATCGCCCCGACCGATGCCGACAACGGCGATCCGACGGTGGTGCAGGGCTTCGCGACCCACGTGTCGCCTCCCGAGCGCGAGGCGTTCGCGGCGCTCGAGGCCGCGGGACTGCAGGACGTCGTGCGCCCGCTCATCCCCACCGGGTACACCTACTGGGACTACAAGCAGCTGCGCTTCCCCCGCAACGAGGGCATGCGCATCGACTTCATCCTCGGCTCGCACGCGATCGCCGACGCCGTCACGGGTGCGACGATCCACCGCAACGAGCGCAAGGGCGAGGCCCCGAGCGACCACGTGCCGGTCGTCGTCGACCTCGACCTCGAAGGCCCGGACGACGACGATCGCCCGATGATCTTCTGACCCCGGGTCAGTTCATCGCGAGGGGCAGCACGACCCAGACCTGCGCCCCGCCCAGCGGCGAGTCGGCGATGCCGATACGCCCGCCATGGGCGTCGACCACGCGGCGGCATGTCGATAGGCCGATGCCGAGACCCGGCACGCCCTCTGCCGACCCACGGTCCATGAGATCGAACACCTGATCGCGGGCCTGCGACGGGATGCCGGGGCCGTTGTCGTCGACGGTGATCCGCCATCCGCCCGAGAGCCGCTGCGCGCGGATCTCGACCTCGGGGGCGATTCCGGCCACGTGCCCGAACTTCACGGAGTTCGCGACGAGGTTCTGCAGCAGCGCGCGCAGCAGCGTCGGGCTCCCCCGCAGCGTGACCGGTGCGTCCACGAGGATGCGAGCACGGGTGGCGACCAGCTCCGCGTCGAGGTCATCGATGATCGCGCGCGCCACGTCTTCGAGGGCGACATCGTCCCAGACCGGCCGCGAGCCGCTGATGCGCGCCGGCTTGTCACGCGGCGTGCGGCCGATCGGCGAGAATTTTCTGTACTGCGCGTCATGAAACCGCTTCGGCGGTGTCTTGCCTGTCGTACCCCGTTCTGCCGCCGTCGCCAGCCGCAACCCGAAGCCCATCCGGCGAGGAGAGAAGTGTCCGACCCCCGCAGCGCCGTCCTCGATGGCCCGCTCAGTGAGCGATCCGACGAAGACCTCGTCGCGGCCGCGCGCGGCGGCGACGACGCGGCGTACGCGGTGCTGTGGGAGCGCCACGTCGCGAGCGCGCGCAGCGCGGCACGGGCGGTGAGCCCGAACGTCGACCCCGACGATCTGGTGTCGGAGGCGTTCACCTCGATCCTCGCCACGATCCGCAAGGGCGGCGGGCCGCAGGACGGCTTCCGCCCCTACCTCTTCGCCACGATCCGCAATGTCGCCGCGTCGTGGGGCCGCCGCACCGCCGAGACGCCGCTCGACGACCTCGATGAGCGCGCCTCGGACTCGGCGGCGGAGTTCGCCGAGCTCGTCGCCGACCGCTCCGTACTCGCACAGGCGTTCCGCGAATTGCCGGCCCGCTGGCGGACCCTGCTGTGGTACCTCGAGGTCGAGGGGATGAAGCCGCGCGAAATCGCGCCGCTCCTCGGCATGAGCCCGAACGCCGTGTCAGCCCTCGCCTACCGCGCGCGCGAAGGGTTCAAGCAGACCTGGCTGCAGGCCCACATCAGCGATCCCGCACGCCCCGCGGAGTGCCGCTGGGTGTGCGAGCTCCTCGTCGCGAGCGAGCGCAAGCCCGTCACACGCCACGACCGTCGTCGCCTGGACGCGCACCTGCGCGCTTGTCAGGCCTGCCGCATCGTCGCGGCCGACATCGAGCACGTCTCGCAGAAGCTCCGCATGGTGCTGCTGCCTCTTGTTCTCGGCGGGGCTGGGGCCCTCGCCTATACCGCCGATGCCACTCCGGCCGTGGCAGCGGTGATCGCCGGAACGCCCACCGGGGGTGGCGGGGCGTCCGGCTCTGGGGAAACAGGCGTCTGGGGCGCCTCTGG
>JAVBUG010000215.1:0-19002 GCA_031555515.1 Microbacterium sp.
AAGAACCACAGTGACTTCTTCGAGCCTTCAGAACCTCCGCGTCGCGATCGTCGGCGCCCGTCCCCCCGGCCACGAACCGGGCCCCATCCGCACCAACACCGTCGTCGAGGCCGGCGGAACCGTCGCCATCGACCTGTTCGAGTCGCTCCCCGCCCCCTACGGCCTGATCCGCTACGGCGTCGCGCCGGACCACCCGCGCATCAAGGGCATCGTCAACTCGCTGCACGAGATGCTGGATGCCGGCACCACGCGCTTCATCGGCAACGTCGAGGTCGGCCGCGACATCTCGATCGACGAGCTGCAGGAGCGCTACGACGCCGTGATCCTCGCGACCGGCGCGATCCGCGACGCCGCCCTCGACATCCCCGGCATCGACCTCGAGGGCTCGTACGGCGCCGCCGACTTCGTCGCGTGGTTCGACGGCCACCCCGACGTGCCGACCGAATGGACGCTCGACCAGCGCGAGGTCGCGGTCATCGGCAACGGCAACGTCGCGCTCGACGTCGCCCGTGTGCTGGCCAAGCACGCCGTGGACCTGCGTTCGACCGAGATCGCCGACAACGTGCTCGCCGGGCTCGAGGCCTCGGCCGTCACCGACGTGCACGTCTTCGGCCGCCGCGGCCCCGCCGACATCAAGTTCACGCCCATCGAGCTGCGCGAGCTCGGCGAGGTGCCGAACGTCGACATCATCGTGCACGACGAGGACTTCGCCTACCTCGAGGGCCTCGTGCCCGCGAACAACCAGCTCAAGGTCATGCTCCGCATCCTGCAGAGCTGGCGCACGCGCGAGTCGACCGGCGCGAGCCGCCGCCTGCACCTGCACTTCTACCACTCGCCCGTCGAGGTGCTCGGCGACGGCAAGGTCGAGGGCCTCCGCTTCGAGCGCACCGAGCCGACCGGCGAGGGCAGCGCGGTCCGCGGCACGGGCGAGTTCCGCGAGATCGCGGTGCAGCAGGTCTACCGCGCCGTCGGCTACTACGGCACGCCCGTCATCGACGCGCCGTTCGACGCCCGCGCCGGCGTCGTCTCGAACGTCGAGGGACGGGTGAAGGATGCTGCGACCACGGGTGACGTCGATGCCCCGGTGATCGCCGGTCTCTACGCCACGGGCTGGATCAAGCGCGGACCCGTCGGCCTCATCGGCCACACGAAGTCCGATGCCATGGAGACCATCGCGCACCTCGTGGCGGACGTCGAGGCCGGGCGCCTGTCGGCCCCGACCGTGGACGGCGATGTGCTCGACGTCCTCGAGGAGCGCGAGGTCGCCTTCACGACGTGGGACGGCTGGCTCGCCCTGGACGCCCACGAGCGTTCGCTCGGTGCCGCGCACGTCCACACGCGCGAGCGCGTCAAGGTCGTGCCGCGCGACGAGCAGGTCGCGATCTCGCGGGGAGCGCTCGTCCCGTGACGTACGTGATCGCCCTGCCGTGCGTCGATGTGAAGGACCGCGCGTGCATCGACGAGTGCCCGGTGGACTGCATCTACGAGGGGGCGCGGTCTCTGTACATCCACCCCGACGAGTGCGTGGACTGCGGCGCCTGCGAGCCGGTGTGCCCGGTGGAGGCGATCTACTACGAGGACGACCTGCCCGAGGAATGGCAGGACTACTACACCGCGAACGTCGAGTTCTTCGACGACATCGGGTCGCCCGGCGGTGCGGCCAAGACCGGCGTCATCGCGAAGGACCACCCGGTCATCGCGGCGCTTCCTCCCCAAGGAGACGGCCATGAGTGACAAGAACCCGCTCACCCGTCACGATGTGTCGCCGGCGGCGGCAGATCGTGACGGGGGAACCGCCGCCCCATCGACCGAGGTCGACGTCGTCATCATCGGCGGCGGCCCGGCCGGGCTGTCGGCGGCTCTCAACCTCGGGCGCGCCCGCGCGTCGGTCGTGCTCATCGACGCCGGTCGCCCCCGCAACGCCGCGACGCTGCGCTCGCACGGGTTCCTCACGCGCGACGGCGTCCCGCCGCTCGAGCTGCGCAAGCTCGCGCGTGCCGAGCTCGGCGCGTACCCCGACGTGCAGGTGTTCGATCGCACCGTCGTGACGGCGCTGCAGGAGCGCGACGGCGGCGACGGACTCCGTTTCCTCGTGGCGCTGCAGGGCCGCGGCGCCGGCATCCCGCCCGCCGTCGCCGCGCGATCGGTGCTCGTCGCGACCGGCCTGCGCGAGACGCTGCCGGCCATCCCGAGCCTGCGCGCCTTCTACGGCATGACCGTCTTCAGCTGCGCCGCGTGCGACGCGTGGGAGCTGCAGGACCGGCGGCTCGCCCTCATCGGCGAGACCCGCGATCTCGCCGCGCGCGCCCGGCTCATCGCCCGCTGGACCGACAAGCTCACCGTCTTCACCAACGGGTCCGACGCCGTCGACACGGTCGAAGAGGCCGAGCTCGCAGCATCCGGGATCGTCGTCGAACGACGGGTCATCGACGACCTCGAAGGCGACCGCGGCACCGTCACGGCCGTGCGGCTCGTCGACGGCGCCCGCGTCGAGATCGACGGCGGGTTCGTGCGGCCGCAGTGGCACCCGGCGCTCGATTTCGTCGGCGGCATCGACCTCGAACGCGACGGCTTCGGCAACCTGGTCACCGACCGCTCGGGTCGCACGTCGATGCCCGGGCTCTATGCGGCGGGGGATGCTGCGTCCCCGGGCCCGCAGCAGCTGATCGTCGCGGCGGGCCAGGGCGCCCGGGCGGCGGCCGTTCTCGTGCACGATCTCGTCGGAGTGCGCACGGCGCACTGAGGTCGCGGCGCCGTCACGGGATCGTGTCCCGCGCCCCATGCCGCCCGATGTTCACCGATCGGACACCTGCGCGTTCCGGTTCGGGGCGCCGCGGTCGGCGATGATGTCGCCGATGTCCGACGACCCTGCCGACGCCTCCGCCGACGCCTCCGCCGACGAGCTGAGGGCGCTGCGGCTGCGCGCCTACGGGCCGGACGCCGACATCCGCGACGATCCGCAGGCCCTGAGCCGGCTGCGCGAGCTCGAAGCGCGGGCGGTCGGCGCACCGGAGCCGGACGCCCCTCCGCACGCGCCGCCGGAGGACGAACCGCACGTCGCGGGGACCGCCGTCGCGTCCGTCGTCGGGCCGCGCTGGTGGGAGCGGCACCGCACGCTCCTGTGGGGCGGATCGCTGCTGATCGCGGGGCTTCTCGGGGTGGCGATCGGCTCGGCGCAGCTGTCGCAGGATCGCGAGCAGGTCGCGGAGCTCGGGCAGGACGACGCCGGCGTGTGGCCGGAGCAGATGTGGGGCGCGCGTCCACCCGACGGACGCACGTTCGACGAGTACCTCGGCCTCACCGCGATCGCCTCGGCGCGCGACTTCGGCAACGCCACCAACAGCACGTGCCTCTGGGTGTACGACTCCGAGTCGGTCAACTTCGGCCTGTCGGCCGGATCGTGCACGAGCGGCTCGGCGCCCCCGTCGACGTCGATCGCCGTCACGCCGCAGGCGCCCGGGGCACTGCTCGACGAGTTCGCAGCGGGCACCGTCCTGCAGTTCATGCTCGACGGCGACCGGGTGGTGGTCTACGCCCAGCGGCCGTAGCGGCGGGGCGTCACCACTCGCTCGTGTCGTCGCCCGCCAGCACCTCGCGACCGGGAGCGAGCATGTCGCGCACCTGCCCGCCGTGGGTTTCGGCCGGCGCGACGGTGTCGGGCCAGTCGGCGATCTGCTGCCCGGCCCAGTCGGCCCACGAGATGATGTGCTCGTAGTGGCCGATCATGAAGGTGTTGGCCAGCGCGAACAGGTGCTTGCGCTCCGGGAACGTGCCGCCGGTCTCGCTGATGAACGCCGCGTACCGCGCGAACATCTCGCGGTTCGCGACCGCCTGCTCGCGCGTGCGGGCGAGCGTCGCGCGCAGATCGTCGAGCGAGCCCTGGTCCGACAGGAGCACCCGCACCATCCCCTCGAACTCGACGGTCGGCGGGCGCACGGGCGTGCGCAGCCACGCCGCGAGCGCCTCGCGGCCCTCGGGCGTGATCGAGTAGATCGTGCGGGCGCGCGTGCCGGTGTGCTCCTGCCGGGTCTCGACGAAGCCGGCCTTGTGCAGTCGGTTGAGCACGGCGTAGCGCCCGCGGTCGGCGGACGGCCAGAGCTCCGAGACGCCGCGCCCCAGCTGCTCGGCGAGCTGGTACGCCGACCAGTCGCGCCCGGCCAGCAGACCGAGCGTCAGATACCCCGTGATCGAGGGTTCGCGTTCGGGCACGACAAGCTCCTTCCCGGCCGGCTTTCGGGTCGCCGCCACGGAACGTAAAGGGTATCCCGCCGACGCTGGAACGACCCTATACTGCAGATTGCAGTATGCGCCGGCGCGTGAATCCTGTGTGGGGACACGGAGCGCGCCGCGGGTGGGCCTGACGGGTGGGGACCGGGTTCCACCCCGCGGCGGGCGATCTGGGGATCGCCCGCCGCACATCCCTGCCCACAGGTCACCGCCGGGTCTGCTCCGAGCCCGACAGTCGTTGCGCGAGGTAGATCGGGACGATCGACACGATCACCAGCACGACGGCGATGACTGAGACGACCGGCGCCTGGTTCGGGCGGAACATGTTGTTGAGGATGTAGATCGGCAGCGTCGTGACGCCCGACCCTGCGGTGAATGTCGTGACGATGATCTCGTCGAAGCTCAGCGCGAACGCGAGCAGCGCCCCCGCGAGCAGCGCCGAGCGCAGCTGCGGGAAGGTCACCAGGCGGAAGGTCGTCCAGATGCCGGCGCCCAGGTCGGCGGAGGCCTCCTCGAGGTTCGTGCCGGTGCGCCGCAGGCGCGCGATGACGTTGTTGAAGACGGTCACGATGCAGAACGTCGCGTGGGCGATCACCACTGTCCAGATCGACAGCGGGACGCACATGATGGTGCGGAAGAAGTTGTTCAGCGCGATGCCCGTGATGATGCCGGGCAGGGCGATCGGCAGGATGATCAGCAGCGAGATCGCGTCGCGGCCGAAGAACTCGAACCGCTGCAGCGCCAGCGAGATGAGCGTGCCGAGCACGAGCGAGATCGCCGTGGCGACCAGGGCGATCACGACGCTCGTGCCCACCGCCTCGAGAGCGCCGGTGCTCTGGAACGCCTTGCCCCACCACTCCAGCGTGAATCCGGGCGGCGGCCAGCTGAGCGACGTCGACGTCGAGAACGAGTTCACGAGCACGACGAACAGCGGCAGGTACACGACCAGCAGGATGAGCGCGGTGACGACGCCGAGCACCGTGCGGGAGAGTCGCGAGAGTCGCATCGCCGGCCCTAGAGGTTGTTCAGGGCGCCGGTGCGGCGCACCAGCGCGAGGTAGCCGAAGATGATCACGATCGGGATCAGCGCGATCGCGGCGGCGAGCGGCAGGTTGTTCGCCGCGCCGACGTTCGTGTAGACGAGGTTGCCGAGCATCTGATTGGTGCCGCCCACGATGTTGACCGTGATGTAGTCGCCGAGCGACAGCGAGAAGGCGAAGATCGTGCCCGCGATGATTGCGGGGAAGGCCAGCGGGAGCACGACCGAGACCAGCGTGCGCCAGGACTTGCCCCCGAGATCCGCGGATGCCTCGAGCAGCGAGTCCGGCACGCGCTCGAGTCCCGCATAGATGGGGAGGATCACGTACGGCAGCCACAGATACGACAGCGTGATGACCGTGGCGGTGAGCCCGTACCCGGGGGTGTGCAGGCCGAACGGTGCGAGGATCCATTCGAGGATGCCCTCCTGCGAGAGCACAGCACGCCAGGCATATGCCTTGACGAGGTAGCTCGCCCACAGCGGCATGAGCACGGCGATCACGAGCAGCCGCTGCGCCCGCGGCGTCGCGACCTTCGCCATGTAGAACGCGATGGGGAGCGCAACCACCACGTCGATCACGGTGACCACGAGCGCGATGCCCACCGTGCGCAGCGTGACAGTCTGGTACAGCGACCCGGTCACGACGGTGATGATGTTGTCGAGCGTCCAGTCGGTGATGATCTCGCCGGTGAACGAGTCCACCTGCCAGAACGCCGTCACCAGCAGCAGCGCCAGCGCCACGATGTACACGACGACCAGCCAGAAGAGCGGCGCGGTCAGCAGGAACGCGAGCCGGAACCGCGGGTGGGCGCTCAGCCACGCCGACGAGCGGCGCGCGGGCGTCGCGCGGGGCGCCGGCACCGAGCGGGCGGGCGGGGCCGTCGTGGTCTCCGTCATCGGGTGTCTCCAGGGTCGCGGTCGGTCGAAGCCGGGGGCGGCAGCATCCATCCGCCCCCGGCGTGTGAGCCGTTCAGCCCTTGATCTCGGACCAGGCCTCGGTCCAGGCCGAGTAGTCCATGCACTCGACGTCGGTGCGGCCGTCGAGGCACTCGGCGATCGGCGTCGTCCAGTACCAGATCTGCGACGCGTAGTCGGCGTCACCCGCGTGATACGCCTCGCAGTCCTCGCGGTAGTCGCAGGCCGCGTCGCTCGACGGCGCCTCGCCGAAGTACGACGTCGCGACGCCGTTGACCTCGGGGCTCGCGATCCAGTCCAGCCACGCGTACGAGCAGTTCGGGTGCTCGGTGGTCGACGAGATCATCCACGTGTCGGACCATCCGGTCGCGCCCTCGTCGGGGAGTACGACGTCGGTCGTCGCGCCTTCGCCGGCCAGGACGTTCTGGATGACCTGCCACGTCGTGCCCGCGACCGAGTCGCCGGTCTCGAACGCCTGGATCTCCTTCAGGTAGTCGGACCAGTATTCGCCCACGTGCTGGCGCTGCTCCTTGAGCAGGTCGACCGCCGCTTGGAACTGCGTCTCATCGAGGGCGTAGGGGTTCTCGATCCCGAGGTCGGGCTGGTGCGCCATCAGGTAGACCGCCGCGTCGGCGATGTAGATCGGGTTGTCGTACGCCGTGATCTTGCCCGAGTAGTCGCCCGCCTTGTCGAAGACGACGTCCCACGAGGTGGGCGCGGGCGTCACGACCTCCGTGTTGTACAGCAGGAGGTTCGCGCCATAACCGTGGGGGACGCCGTAGTGCTCGCCGTCGACGGTGTTCCACGGCTGGTCCTTGAGGAAGTCGTAGATGCCCTCGTAGCTCGGGATCAGGTCGACGTTGACCGGCTGCACGTCGCCCGCGGCGATGAGGCGCAGCGAGGCGTCGCCCGAGGCCGAGACGACGTCGTAGTCGCCCGTCTTCATCAGGTTGACGGCCTCGTCCGACGTGTTGAACGTCTTCGACGTGACCTGGCATCCGGTCTTCTCCTCGAAGCCCGAGACCCAGTCGTAGTCGGGGCTGTTGCTGCCGTCCTCGACGTAGCCGGCCCACGCGATGATCGAGACCTCGTCTTCGTAGTCGCCGAGCTCGTCGACGGCCTCCGTCGGCGTGCTGTTGCCACTGGACGTGCCGCAGCCGGCCAGGACGGCGATCGACCCGACCGCCAGGGCGGTGGCGGCGAACCGCGCTCCGCGTGATGTGCGCATCATGGTGTTTCCTCTCGGGTGCTGTGCTGCTGTGTGTTCCGGGGCGAGGGCGCCCAGGTCTCGGGGCCGGGTGTCAGGTGCCGGGGGCGGGTCTCAGGTGCCGGGCGGGATCAGCGATACGACGTCCTCGTCGTGCCACGTCACGTGCACGCGGTTGCCGCGGTCGTCGTCCGCCAGGCGGGTGCGGTCGTTGCGTTCGAGCACTGTCACGCGCATCCCGGCATCCAGGTCGATGACGCGACGGATGCCGCTTCCCACGTAGATCGACTCGACCACGGTCCCCTCGGCCGAGTGCTCTCCGGGCGCCGAGGCCGCAGCCGACGCCAGCGTGAGCTTCTCAGGGCGGATCGAGTGCTCGCCCTCGCGGCCGATGAGGGAGGCCGACCGCTCGTGGTCGAACAGGTTGGACGTGCCGACGAAGTCGGCGACGAAGCGGGACGCGGGACGCTCGTAGAGGTCCTGCGGGGTGCCGAGCTGGATGATCCGCCCGTCGTGGAACACCGCGATCCGATCGGAGAGCGTCAGCGCCTCCTCCTGGTCGTGGGTCACGAAGATGAAGGTGATGCCGAGGTCGCGCTGGATCTGCTTGAGCTCGACCTGCATCTGCTCCCGCAGCTTCAGATCGAGCGCGCCGAGCGGCTCGTCGAGCAGCAGCACCTTCGGCTGCACGACGGTGGCGCGCGCGAGTGCCACCCGCTGGCGCTGGCCGCCCGAGAGCTGCGACGGCTTGCGAGACGCCATCTGGTCGAGCCGCACCGCGGCGAGCGCCGCCATCGCCAGGTCGCGGCGCTTCGCGCGTCCCATGCCCCGCACGCGCAGGCCGTACGCGACGTTGTCGAGAACGCTCATGTGCGGGAACAGCGCGTAGTCCTGGAAGACGGTGTTCACGTCGCGGTCGAAGGGCGCCTTCTTCGTGACGTCCTGCCCGAACAGCTGGATCGTGCCGTCGGTCGGCTGCTCGAAGCCGGCGATCAGTCGCAGCACGGTGGTCTTGCCCGACCCCGAGGGACCCAGCATCGAGAAGAACTCGCCGGCGGCGATCTCGAGGTCGACGTGGTCGACGGCGGTGACGGCCCCGAACTCCTTCGTGAGTCCGGTCAGCCGGATGGCAGGCTGCTCGGTCATGACGTCTCCCTCGATGTCGATGCAACTAAATCATATGGATCCATATGTCAAAAGGGGGACTGCCGTGTTACGGTCGGGTCACAGTTGCGGAGGACGCGTTCCTCCGCCGTCCACCCGGGAGTCCCATGCCGCACGCGACGGGAAGAGTCGACGCCGCCCGCGCCGTCGTCTTCGCCCCGCTGGACGGCACCGGCAGGGCCGAGCTCGTCGAGAAACGGCTCACCGACGCGATCGTGACCGGCGTCCTCCACGACGGCGAACGCCTGCCCAGCGAGGCCGCGCTCTCGCGCAGCCTCGGGGTCGCCCTGGTCACCGCACGCGAGGCGCTCGAGGTGCTGCGCGACAAGGGTCTCGTCAAGACGCGCCGCGGCCGCGACGGCGGCAGCTTCGTGACGTTCGACCGCGACGCCGCGACCCGCCTGCTGGAGCGCCGACTCCGCGAACTCAGCCGCATCGAGCTGCGCGACTTCGCCCTGCACGCCTCCGCCATCGCCGGCACGGCGGCCGAGACCGCCGCCGGACGCGCGAGCGACGACGACGTCGAGACGCTCGTGCGCATCGCAGAAACTGCGGATCTCACCGCCGCCGGCGGCGCGCGGCGCGCCGTGAGCCGGTTCCAGCTCGAGGTCGCGGCGATCAGCCAGTCGCCCCGCCTCGTGCACGAGGAGATGCGTCTGCAGGGCGAGGCGGGCTCCCTCCTCTGGATGTGCCTGCGGGAGCAGGAGTACCGTGACCGCAGCGCGATCGCCCGCACGCGGGTCATCGACGCCATCCGCGACGTCGCACCCGACAAGGCCCGCGCGGAGACGATCACACATATCAACAGCGCCTTCGAATGGCTCATCGACGAGCGAGCGCGCATCGACGCGCGCACCGAGGACGCGGCATCCGACCCGAAGGAGGTCCCATGACCACCATCGCGACGAAGTCTCCGGCCGATGTGGCGATCAGCGTCGCCGCGACCATCGACGGCATCTTCGCCATGATCGACGGATGGCGCGATCTGCTCGAGCAGCAGCTCGCCGCCGCCGACGCACTGACGGCCGAGATCGTCGATCCGCTCGTCGAGACGTTCGCGGTGCCGGCCGTTTCGGGCGAGACGCTGCTCACCGGCGCGGGGTTCGTGGCGGCGCCGGGGGTGCTGACGGATGCCGAATGGCACCTCGCCTGGTGGCTCGGAACCACCGGTTCGACCCACGGGGTGCGGCGGCTGGCGACGATCGACGATCCGTCCCATGAGCAGTTCCGGGACTACACGGCGCTGGAATGGTGGCGCGTTGCGCAGGCGACGGGCGCGCGGCACCTCACCGGCCCGTACGTCGACTACGTGTGCACCGACGACTACACCGTCACGATCACCACGCCTGTGGTGCGCGACGGCGCGATGATCGGCGTCGTCGGCGCAGACGCCCTGGTGGACCGGCTCGAGCGCGTGCTCCTTCCGGTGCTGCGCGCGGGCGAGACGCCCGCGACCCTCGTCAACGTGTCGGGAAGGGTCGTGACGTCCACCGACGCTCGGCGCGAGCCCGGGTCCATGCTCCGCGGTGACGACCTGATCACCGCGGTGCGAGCGCTGTCACCGGCACCCGCCCGCCTCGCCGACGGCACGTCGGTGCTCGCCTGCGGCGACACGTCGCTCGCCCTCGTCGTCGGAAGCTAGCCGCCGGGCGCGATGGGGAAGGATGGCCTCGATGTCAACGCCGACCGACTCCTCGCGCGATGAGCTCGCCGCGCTGCGCGAGCGCGCATACGGGCGTGATGCCGACATCCTCGACGATCCCGCCGCGCTGGCCCGGCTGAGCGAGCTCGAGGAGCTGGCGGCAGCCGCGAGCGCAGCGACCATCGCGGCGAGCGCCGCGCGGGCGCGCATCCCGACCAACGGCGGGTCCTCGCGCCGGCCTGCTGTCGAGGTCGACGGCGAGGATCCGGAGGAGCCGGCGGTCATCGCCGCACCGTCGGAGGGAATGGATGCTGCGTCCCCAGCCGCCCCGGGAACCTCCGGTCAGGGAGGCGACGACGTGCCGGCGCCCGCGAACGAAGGGCTGCCGGAGGACGGCCTGCTCGGCGGTGCGGGTGCCGCCGACGCCGCGAGCGGCGCCGGTGAGGACGCCGTCGATGCGGAGGCCGCGGAGGTGACCGAGACGGCGGCCGTCCGGCCGTGGTGGCGGCGGGTTCCCGTCCTGTGGGCCGCGTCGGTCGTCGCGGCCATGCTCGTCGGGGCCGGGCTCACGCTGCTGGTGCAGGGCATGGAGGCCGGCAAGGTCGGCGTGCTCCAGGTGGACACCGAGGCCGACTGGCCCGAAGAGGTCTGGGGCGGCCCGACCGAGGACTCCCTCGCGTTCGAGGACTTCTACGGTCTCTCGGTGCTGTCGCAGCCGCAGGTGACGGGCGACGGCACTCAGGCCGCCGTGCCCTGTCTGATCGTCTTCAGCGGGGTGAGCGACAACCCCTCGTACCTGGGCGGCTCGTGCGGCGCGGGCTCGTTCCCCGCAGAGGCGGCGCTGGTCGTCGGCCGGCAGGCCCCGTCAGAGCTGCGCGACCGCTTCCCCGAAGGCACGGCGCTGCAGTTCGTGCTCGACGGCGAGCAGGTGCACGTGTACGCGCGCGAGCCGGGCATCGTCGATCAGACCCCGTGAGGGCCGTCGCCGAGTGCAAGTTCAGGCGCCGCGGCTCCCGGCATCCGTCGCGCCGACGTCGCTGCGGTGGAAGTTCTGGAACGAACGGGATGCCGTGGGCCCGCGCTGTCCCTGATACCTGTTGCCGTACGGGCCGGAGCCGTACGGGCTCTCGGCGGGCGAGGTGAGGCGGAAGTAGCAGACCTGGCCGATCTTCATGCCGGGCCAGAGCTTGATCGGCAGCGTTGCGACGTTCGAGAGCTCGAGCGTGACGTGGCCCGAGAAGCCGGGGTCGATGAACCCCGCGGTCGAGTGGGTCAGCAGGCCCAGACGCCCGAGCGACGACTTGCCCTCGAGGCGGGCCGCGATGTCGTCGGGAAGCGTGATCTGCTCGAACGTCGAGCCGAGCGCGAACTCGCCCGGGTGGAGGATGAACGGCTCTTCGGGGTCCACCTCGATGAGGCGCGTCAGCTCAGGCTGGTCCTCGGCGGGATCGATGAACGGGTACTTGTGGTTGTCGAACAGCCGGAAGTACCGGTCGAGCCGCACGTCGACGCTCGAGGGCTGCACCATCGCGGGGTCCCACGGGTCGAGCGCGAGGCGCCCCGCGTCGATCTCGAGCCGGATGTCGCGGTCACTCAGCAGCACGGAGCCAGCCTATCCGGACCGTGCTGTTATGCTGGCCGGGCGCTGTAACAGGCGCGCGAGCGCCGGGATGCCGGCGTCCGGGGCTGTAGTTCAATGGCAGAACTTCTGCTTCCCAAGCAGACAGCGCGGGTTCGATTCCCGTCAGCCCCTCCATGTCTCCCGCGATCGCCGCCCACGAGTACTCGCCCTGGGATTTCTGGAGCGAGGCAAGTCCGTCCGAGCGCGAGGCGCAACTTTCGTTCCAGCAGACCGTCGTCGCCGGCCGCCCGGATCACGAGCTCGGCGAGCAGTGCTTCCTCTCCGAGCTCGCCTCGATCGACAACGACGCGCTGCGTCTCGGCGACCGCACGTACGTCGCGGCCGGGGCCTACCTCACCGGGGACCTCCGCGCCGGCGCCGACTGCAGCATCAACCCGTACACCGTGATCCGCGGCCGCGTCGCGATGGGCGACGGGGTGCGCATCGGTGCCCACACGTCGATCCTCGGGTTCAATCACTCCATGGAGTCGGGCACGCCCGTCTTCCGCCAGCCGCTCACCTCCAAGGGCATCGAGATCGGCGACGACGTCTGGATCGGCTCGCACGTCGTGATCCTCGACGGCGTCCACGTCGGATCCCACTCGGTGCTCGCGGCGAGCGCCGTCGTCACCAAGGACGTGCCCGCCGGCGCCGTCGTCGGCGGCAACCCCGCGCGCTTCATCCGCTGGCGCGTCGAGCCCGACGACACCGGCATCCACCCCGACGCGGCGGCGGATGCCGCGGCCCGCGGCACGGAGGACCGACCCGAGATCGCCGAACCGCGCGAGCCCGTCGAGACGCCCCCGGCCGTGCTGGCGGCGCTGGCCGCCGCTGCGTCGGAGGCCGACCCCGCACCCGGTCTCGCATCCGCGCCGGAACCCGCTCACCCACCCGCGCCGGAACCCGCTCACGCCCCCGCGACCGCGACCGGCACGGGTCCGGCGCCGGCGTCCGAGCGAGCTCCTGAACCGAGGCTCGACCCTGCGGCCAGTCCGGCGCCCGCGCGCGCCGGCGGCGTGGCCGCATCCCTCACGACATCGACCGCCGCCACCACCGGCATGCCCGACGACCTCGCAGGGCTGGCCGAGCGCGTCGCCGAACTGGCGGCGCGCGCGCGGGACGAAGCATCCATCGTCCTGCAGCGTGCATGGAACGACGACCTCGGCCTGTTCGCCGACCGGCCGGGCACCGCGCCCACCGTTCGCGCACAGGCGGATGCGATCGAGATCGCCGATCTGCTGCTCGGCACCGCGCCGCCGCAAGCGCCGGTCGACGCGCAGATCAGCCGATTGCAGGGATGGCAGGATGCCGCGACCGGTGCGGTCGCTCCCCTCGGTGCGGACGGGCGCCAGCAGGAGGGCCTCGGGTTCTCGCACGCGGACGTCGCGTACCACGTGCTGAGCACGGGCTACGCGCTCGATCTGCTCGGGTCGGCATTCCCTGCCCCTCTCACGTGGGTGACGGCGGCGACGCCGGAACGCGTCGTCGAGTTCTGCGAGAGTCTGCCGTGGACCACCGACGCGTGGGGCGCCGGACACCACATCGACGGCTTCGGCACGGCGATTCTGTGGACGAAGCGTGCGGGGCACACGATTCCGGCGGGTGTGGAGGAAGCGCTGTTCGGGTGGCTGGTGCTCCACACCGACCCGCAGACCGGCATGTGGGGCTCGGCGACGCCCGACCGCGGGCTGCTGCCCGTCGTGAACGGCTTCTACCGCGCCTCGCGCGGCACGTTCGCGCAGTTCGGCGTGCCGCTGCCCCACCCCGCGCGCGTGACCGACACGGTGCTGCGTCATGCCCGCGATCCGCGATGGTTCGCGCCGGGCGCGCGGAACGCGTGCAACGTGCTCGACGTCGCGCACCCGCTGTGGCTCGCACGCGGGAACGGCTACCGCGACGACGAGGTGCGCGATCTCGCCGCTCGCCTGCTGTCGGACGCGCTGTCGACCTGGGTGCCCGGCGCGGGCTTCTCGTTCCGCGAGCCGAGTCCTGCCGCTCGCGGCCTCAGCGAGACGGAACCGGGACTGCAGGGCACCGAGATGTGGCTCGCGATCCTCTGGTACCTCGCCGACCTCGCCGGCGTCTCCGACGCGCTCGGCTACCGGCCCCGCGGCGTGCACCGCCCGGAGCCGGCGCGGATGCTGCGACCCTAGGCACGACGCGCCGGGAGATTCACGGATGCCGGTGTCCGAGGCATCGCTCAAGTCGGTGACGCGCGAACTCGGGTCCGGCCAGGCGCCCGCCGTGCTGCGACGCTTCGCGGATGACGAACTGGAGCGGGCAGAGGCGCTCGAGTCGCTGGCACCCCTGACGGACCAGGGTGAGGTGCGCGCTCGGGCCGACGAGGTGTTCCGCCGGCTCGTCGGCTGAATCCGCGCCCCGGCCCCGCCACATACGCGGGTCCAGCCGGTCCGCGAGGGAAGTGCGGGTTCACCGCCGCGCGGACCACACTGGGGCGCTCACCGTCGCAGCCCGGCGATGTCGGAGGGTCTTCGTATATTTGTTCTATGAACTCCCCGGTGGCGTCCTCCCCCGCGATGCGGTTGACGGATGCTGCCGCCCGCGTGGTCGCGAGGCTCGGCGATGGCGTGGCCGGGGTGGCAGAGCTCGCCGACGACGACCTCCTGCGACTGCTCGCCGACACGACGGAGGCGCGGAAGGCGCTCGAGCTGATCGTCGCCGGCGCCTCGGCGGAGGTGACACGCCGGTCGTCGCGGGAACTCGGGTACGAGGGGCTCGCGCAGAAGAAGGGGCTGCGCACGGGGACGGCGCTGGTCCAGCAGATCACCGGACTCGGCCGCGCCGACGTGACGCGAGCTGTCGAAACGGGGAACGAACTGACTCCGGCGGCGGTCGAGCCGGTGGTGGATGTAGACGACGCAACCGTTCCCCCGGCGCCCGCCGTCGAAGAGTGGCTGGCGGCGCTTCGGGGTGCGCTCGCGTCGGGGCGCCTGACGCAGGCGCAGTTCCAGGCGATCCGCGGCGGGCTGGGCGATCCGCCCGTCGAGCGGTACCCAGAGCTGGCGCCCGACTTCCTGCCGCAGGCGTGGGCGCGCGCGGTGCAGCTGCTCCTCGACGAGGCACCGACGCTCCCGGTGGAGGATCTCCGCAGCCAAGCGCGCATCGCGCGGGACCGGCTCGATCCGGTGGGAGTGACGCTCCGGTTCGAGGAGCGCTTCGCCGCCCGGTCGCTCCGCACGTGGACGAGCCAGGACGGGCAGCGCCACGCGCACATCCTCTTCGATGACGAAGCGGGTGCCTGGGTCGATGCGCTTCTGCAGGCCGCGCTGCGACCTCGCCGCGGGCCGCGCTTCGTCGGATCGGACGCTGCGGAGAGGACGCGCGCCGCCGAGGCCGATGAGCGCACGAACGAGCAGCTGCAGTACGACACGATCATGGCCGTGATGCGCACGGGCGCGAACGCCGACCCGCAACAGGCGTTCGGTGATCGGCAGCCGGGCGTGCGCATCGTCGTCGAGGCACCTGCCGTGGCGGACGCCGGTGAACGCGGGAGCATGCACGTCACCGGCATCGGACACCTGGAGGACGGCGGGCACGCTCTTCCCGGGGGCGTCATCGAAGCTCGCATGTGCGACTCCGGAGTAATGCCGGTGATGTGGGGCCCGGACGGGCGCCCGCTCGACGTGGGGCGTGAGCTCCGCTTGTTCACGCGGAAGCAGCGCATCGCCATCGCCGCCCGCGACGGCGGCTGCATGTGGCCGTCGTGCGGCGCCCCGATCTCGCAGTGCGAGTACCACCACATCGATCACTGGTGGGAGCACCACGGCCGCACCGACGTCGACGACGGCATCGCGCTCTGTCGCAACTGCCACCTGCGGCTCCACAACCAGCGATGGCGCATCACTCGAACCCGAGACCCGATCACCGGCGCCGACACGTACTGGCTTCATCCTCCGCCTGACCCCGCCACCGGCGAGGTCAGCGAGCCCGTGGAGTTGAGATCGAAGTCGCCGCGGCGGTTCGAGGCTGCGTGATGAGGGCGCGAGCGACGAGTGCTCGCGCTGTGCGACCTCACCGAGGCGGAGAAGCCGGCGATCTTCGCGCTCAAACCCCAGCTTCCGAACGCACGTTGCGGCGCGGCATCCGCTCTCCTGCGAGTCGATGCCTCTGCGGCGTCCTCTGCCGTACTGTGAGCGGATGGCGTTCGATCCCCGTGATGTCCCGGCATTCGTGGCCTTCGTACGCGCCGAGGCGCAGGGCGTCGTGGCGACCGTGTCGCCATCGGGGGCGCCCGAGGCGGCGCTCGTCGGAATCGCCGCGCTCGACGACGGCACGCTCGTGTTCGACACGCTCGTCGGCTCGCGCAAGGCCGAGAACCTGCGCCATGACCACCGCATCGCCGTCGTCATCGGCGTGGACGGCGCGGTGTCGGCGCAGATCGACGGCTTCGGCACCATCGTGCACGGCACACTGCGCGAGGAGTACGGCGCCGCGTACAACGAGCAGTTCCCCGGATCACGCGCGCTCGATCCCGACTACGCCGTCGTCGTCGTCCGCCCGGCGTGGGTGCGCGTCTACGACGCGTCCGCCCGACCGGCGAACGTCACCGAAGCGCGCTGGTGACCCCACCGCCGGCCGCGACCGCCGGATGCAGGTGCTCGGACGAGAGCGCCACGACCGCCTGACGAGCGCCGGCGGCGAGGCATCCGTCCAGTCCTTCACCCGTGAGCGAGGCGGCGAGGAACCCGGCGAAGAACGCGTCGCCCGCGCCATTCGTGTCGACGACATCGACCGGGACGGCATCGACTGTCGCACGCTCACCCGACGCGGCGAGCGCCACGGCGCCACGGGCGCCGAGCGTGCACACGGCCAGGCGCGGACCGCGGTCGAGACAGCTCTGCATGAGCGCCCACGGGTCGTCGGTCGCGTCGTCGTTCATGAAGACGACGTCCGCGGCGCGGAGGAACGGCTCGTGGAACTCCGCCACCCCGTCGTAGTCGTGCAGGTCGGTCCAGATCGGAGCTCCCGCGGCTCCGGCGAGCCGGTGCTGCACGAGCGCCGCACCCACCTCGCTGAGGTCGACGACCGCGATGTCCGCGTCGGCGAGAGCCGCCTCGACGCGGTCGATCGTCTCGGCGGACGCCGGCGACGGCGTGGCGAGGTAGAGGCTCACGCGCTCCCCCGCCGCCGTCATGAGGTTGGCGTGGCGTTCGGTGCGCTCCGAGGCGTACGCCTCGACCGTGACGCCGGCCGCGTCGAGCGCGGCCGACACGAGGCCTCCGTCGTCGTCGGTGCCCAGCAGCGCGTGGAGGGTCACGTCGACGCCGCGATCGGCGAGGTGCAGAGCCTTGCCCGCCGACGTGCCGCCGAGTGTGTGCAGGTCGTCCAGCGCGAACTGCATGTGCGGCACCGGCTCGGGAAGGCGGTCGAGGAGGATGAGGTGGTTCCACGAGGCAGGACCGCACACGGCGACCCGGGCGTCAGACACGAGGGGCATCCGCCCAGTCAACCAGCACCCGCCCGGTTACTCCTCGAGGGGCCCGAGATCGGGCTCGGCGACGAAGCGCACCGCGGCCTCGGTGACCCGATCCAGTTCGACCACCACGACCACGTTGTCGCCCGCGGTCAGCGCGGCGGCCGGAACGTACAGCGTGCGCTGCGGACCGCTCGACCAGTAACGGCCGAGCAGGAAGCCGTTCACGAGTGCGAAGCCCTTGCCCCAGCCCTTCGTGTCGAGGAACAGGTCGGACGCCTCGTCGAGCGAGAACGAGCCCCGCAGCACGAACGGGGCCACGCCGGCCTCCGATGAGACGGAGGCCGCAGCATCCATTGCCGAAGCGCCCAGGGCGGCGACGTCGATGGGCGTCGCGGTCCACCCGGTGAGGGGCTCATCGGCCAGCGTCACCGCGCCGATCAGGCCCTTCGGCTCGCCGAGGCGCACGTCGTAGTTGACCCGGCCCTGCTCCTCGACGAGCACGCGCAGCCGGCGACCCGCGGGCACGACGAGCGCATCCTCGTGGCGCGTGCGCGAGAGCGCGCCGACCGACACTCCGTCGACCGACACCCAGGCGTGGTCGCGCACCTCGCCGAAGCGGAGCACTCCCCCGCGGCCGTCGAGGTCGGTCTCGTACGATACGAGGGCGCTGAGGTGTCCCAGATCCTCGAACGTCGGCGGGGTGTCATGAAGGACGACGGATGCTGCCGCCTCGGCCTCCACCCGCTCCAGCACGACGTCGAACACCGGTGCCGGGCCACTCGCCGCGGGCACTTCGTCGGGCACCGGCGCGTACTTCGCGATCACGTCGCGGAAGGCGAAGTACTTCTCGGTCGGATCGCCGCGCTCGTCGAGCGGGGCGTCGTAGTCGTACGACGTCACGATCGGCAGGTAGCGGCCCTTGTCGTTCGCGCCGTTGGTGAGCCCGAAGTTCGTGCCGCCGTGGAACATGTAGAAGTTGACGGACGCGCCGGACGCGAGGAGCGTGTCGAGCTCGGCGGCCGAGGCAGCGGCCGGCGTGGTGTGGTGGGTGTTGCCCCACCAGTCGAACCAGCCGTCCCAGAACTCGGCACACATGAGCGGTCCGGTCGGCTGGTGCCGGCGGAGGGTCTCGAGGCGCTCGGCCGCTCGCGAACCGAACGAGCCGGTGAGGTGCACACCGGCGACACTGCCGTCGCTGAGCATCTGGTCGGTCGGCTGGTCGATCGTGGTGAGCGGCACCGTGATGCCGGCGTCCTTCGTCACCTGAACGAGGTGCTCGAGGTACGCGGTGTCGCTGGCGTACGCCCCGTACTCGTTCTCGATCTGCACCAGGACCACGGGTCCGCCGCGGTCGATCTGCCGCGGAGCCACGATCTCGTAGACGCGCTCGAGGTACGCCGTGACTTCGGCGAGGTAGCGCGGCTCGGAGCGGCGCAGCCCGACACCGTCGAGGGCGGTCAGCCAGACGGGCAGTCCGCCGTTGTGCCACTCGGCGCAGATGTAAGGCCCGGGCCGCACGATCGCGTGCATGCCCTCCGCCGCGACGAGGTCGAGGAATGCCCCGAGGTCGTTCCACCCGGTCGCGTCCCACTCTCCGCGCACAGGCTCGTGGGCGTTCCAGGCGACGTACGTCTCGATCGCGTTCAGCCCCATCAGGCGGGCTTTGCGGATGCGGTCGCGCCACTGCTCGGGGTGGATCCGCGGGTAGTGCATCGCGCCGGAGATGATGCGGTGCGGCTGCCCGTCGAGCA
>JAVBUG010000154.1:0-10380 GCA_031555515.1 Microbacterium sp.
GGCCGGCGCAGGACCCCGCCGTGGCGCGCCACCACACCTCGGAGCCGATCCCGAGCAGGCGGGTCTGCTCGAGGCTCGGGGCGGTCTCGGTGGGCGTCGGGGTCGGCGTGGGCGTCTGCACGCCGAGCGTGAACTCCGGCACGGGTTCGGCCTCACCGCGCGCGGCCTCGGGGCTCGCGTGCTGGAGCGCGGCGAACACGAGCACGACGACAGCCGCCACGAGCACGGCGATTCCCGCGATCGCGACCCATCTCGCGGCGCCCAGGCGTTGCATGACGTCCCTGTCGGTCAGGGGAGGGGATCGTTGCGGCCGGGCGTGCTCGACGCCCCGCCGGCCTGCCGGATGATGTCGTCGATCGTCAGGTTCGGGTCGGCGGCCTGAGCCTGCCCGGCCTGGTCGGTCGCCGGGATCGAGCGCACCGCAGAGACCCGGGGCGTTTCGACTCGCTCGTTCCTCGCTCGCTCAACGACCGGCTGGGTGACCGGGGCCGGGGTGGTGCGGGACGGGCCGGTCGAGGTGCGCGCCGGCGGCGCGGCGGGCTTGGGGGCCTTGCCGCGCTTGCCCTTCTTCGCCGGCCGATCCTGGACATAGCCGTAGCCGTACGCGCCGTAGCCGTACCCGTAGGCGTACGAGTCCGGGCCGCGCGTCGGCACCATCGTCAGCGTCACACCGGCGATGTGCGCGCCGGCGGTGTTCAGCGCGTCGACTGCGCCCGACAGCTGGTGGCGGTTGGTGTGGCCGGCACTGATCACGAGGATCGCCCCGCTTGTCGCGTTCGCCAGGATCGCAGCATCCGTCACCGGAAGAAGGGGAGGAGCATCGCAGAGCACGACGTCGAAATCGCGCTCGAGGGCCTCGAGCAGCTGGTGCATGCTCTTCGAGCCCAGCAGCTCGCTCGGGTTCGGCGGGATCTTGCCGGCGGGCAGCACGTACAGGCTGCGGTTGCCCCACGGCAGCATGACGTCGGCCAGGCGCGCGCGGCCGATCAGCACATCGGTGAGGCCGGCGCCGCCCTCGATGCCCAGGTACTCCGACACCTTCGGCTTGCGCAGGTCGGTGTCGAGCAGCGCGACGCGCTTGCCGGCGTCGGCCAGGGCGATCGCGAGGTTGATGGTCGTGGTCGACTTGCCCTCACTCGGCACGCTCGACGTGATCACGTACGAGGCGTGGCCGTCGGTGTCGAGGAACTGCAGGTTCGTGCGCATCGCACGGAACGACTCGGCCCGCGGGCTGAGCGGGTCGGCGTGCACGATGAGCGGGCGCTCCTTCGCCTTCGGGTCGAAGGCGATCGCGCCGAGCAGCGGGCGGTCGGTGACCTGCTCCACGTCGCGCGGCGTGCGGATGCGCGTGTCGAGCACGGCCCGCAGCACCGCGACGCCGATGCCGAGCGCGAGACCCACCAGCGCGCCCAGCGCGAGGTTGAGCGGAACGTTGGGGCTCGACGGCTTGAGCGGCGGCAGTGCGTCTTTCACGCGCTCGACGCGCACGGGGCTCGTGTCGGTGCCGTTCGGCGTCTCGAGCCGCTCGACCACCGACTTCAGCGATGCGCCGAGGGCGTTGGCGACGTCGGCCGCCTGCACCGGATCGGGACCGGTCACCGTGATCGTGATGAGCGTCGTGTTGAGGGCGGCGGATGCCTCGACCTCGGCGGCGAGCTCGTTCGCGGTCATGCCGAGCTCGAGCTCGGCGATCACCGGGTTCATCACGATCGGCGTCGACACGAGGTTCGTGTACGTCTGCACGCGGGACTGCGTGAAGTTCGATCCCTGCTGCAGATCCTGGATCGTCGAACCCGACTGGGTCGACACGAAAACCGTGCTCTGCGCTTCGTACTGAGGGGTGCGGGTGAGCGACCATGCGGCTGCCACCCCGATCCCTACCAGGGTGGCGACAACGATGATCACCCAGTTCTTGCGAAGAATCCGGATGTAGTCGGTGAGCTCCATGTCGCCTCTCGTGGGGGTTGGGCCGGTGCTCCGAGCATTCTTCCACAGGCCCAGGTCGGGCCCCGGAAAGCGTTACGCCGTGGCCAGTCGCACCAGCGCGGCGGTCGCCGTCACCGCCGGCTCGAGCTGCCGCGCCGACAGCAGGTACGTCTCCCACGGCTGTCGGTACGGGTCGATCACATCGTCCTCTTCCGGGTCGTCCGGCGGCGGTACGAGACCCCGGTACGACGCGACGACGGAAGCTGCCGCCCTGAGCTTCTCGGACGGGTAGTCCGCAGCATCCGTCGCGGCTTTGATCTCATCCTCGGGCACCGCGGCGGCGATGCGCGCGAACTCGCGGATCGTGAACGTGGAGCGCAGGCGCGACGGCGCGAGCTCGGCGATCGCACGGCGGTGCGTGCGCGTCATCGCGAGGATGAGGTCGGGGCCCACGAGGTGCTGCTCGGTGAGGAACCGCGACCGGTGCTCGACGGTCTCGGACGCCGGAACCCCGAGCGCCACGGCGATGTGCGCGGCCTCGGGAGTCATCGGCGCGGCGGGCAGGCCCCGCGTGCCGGCGCTCGCGACGTAGGGTGCGAGATCGGCCAGGCGATCGCGCAGCAGCTGCTCGGCGAGGGGCGAGCGGCAGATGTTGCCCGTGCACACCGTGAGGATCGAGAACAAGAGGGTGCCTCCGCCACGCGGGGTAACGTAGGCGCGTGCCCGACCAGCCTAGCGACGCCGGACCCATGGTCGACCTGTGGACACTGGAGCCGCCGTCGGCCGCTGATGCGGGTGACGTTTCGGGTGGCGTTGCGGGTGGCGTTTCGGCGGGCGTTGCGGCGGAGGAGGGGGCCGAGGTTCCCGCGTCGGAGTCGGCGCCGCGGCGGTCGCGCCGGGCTTCGCACCAGGCCCGCACGGACTGGCGGCTCGGCGGGCGCACCGTGTACCGGTGGCGCGAGGGCCTGCTCGCGGTCGCGCTGATCTCGCTCGGCGCCGGTGTGCTGCTCGGGTCGCTCGTGGCCGCGGTGTGGGATTCGCCGTGGGCCGCAGCATCCGCCACCGCCATCATCTGGATCGGGATGCTGCTTCCCGTCGCGTGGGCCTTCAGCCGGTCGCGCCCGATCGGGCTGCTGCGGGTGCGCGCGCTCGATGTGCTCTACGGGCTCGTGCTCGGCGCGCTGCTGCGGACGACGCAGGGGTGGATCGAGGGACTCGACGGGGCGCCGGCCGCGTGGCCCGGGCCGGCTTCGGTCGATGGCTCGCTGCCGCTGTCGTCGGTGCTGTTCGATGTCGTGGCGCCCGTGGTGGTGGCGCCGGTGGTGGAGGAGTTCTTCTTCCGGGCTGTCGTGCTGGTGGCGCTGTACACGGTGCTGCGCCGGCCGTTCGGCAAGCTCACCGCGGGACTCGTGAGCGCGCTCGGGTCGACGGCGCTGTTCGTCGTCGTGCACGGGATCTCGGGCGCCGCGGATGTCAGCGGGGTCGTCTCGCTGTCGCTTCTGGGGCTCGTGTGCGCGCTGCTCGTGCTGCTGACCGGACGCATCTGGGGCGCGGTGTTGGTACACGTCGTCTACAACGCCTCGTACGTGGGCTTGGGCCTGCTCGCAGGCGCAATGACCTAGGTCGTTGGGCATCTTGCGCTTTTTTGTCCCCCAAAGGGAGGACAGGTGCGACAATTTGTTACCTTCCGGAAACCCCCGGCCTCTCATCGAACTCTCAGAATGCGATAGCGTGTCACGGGTCGGGCCGCGCGGGGAGCGCTTGCCGACGTAAATCCCCCCGCCGATGACGTGCAAATACTCGGGAGAATCTGCAATGTTCAAGAAGGCTTTTGCCACGGTCGCTGTCGCCGGCCTGCTCGTCCTCGGAGGCGCCGGAGCGGCCTCCGCCGACTACACGGTCGGTGTCCCTGGCACCGTCAGCGACACCACGCCGGCGGTCGGTCAGCCGATCACCGTCACGTTCAACGAACTCGGGGACCTGGAGACGGTGTTCTTCTCGGTCACCCCCTCGACCGGCGCCACGCTCGCGTCGATCGTCGTCGCCTCGAGCGGCGGCGGTGTGTCGAAGCCCGTCAGCAACGGCTCGGCCTCGGCCACGTTCACCGCTCAGACCGCCGGCACCTACACGGTCAGCGTCTCGGACGGCGAGACCACGATCGGCTCGGTCACGCTCAACGTCGCCGCCGCGGGCTCCGGCTCGGGCTCGACCGGCGCGGGTGAGCTGCCCGCGACCGGTGGCGAGGTTCCCGGCGCGATCATCTGGCTCGGCGTCGGCGCGATCGGCCTCGGCGGTATCGCGGTTGCGGCAGCCGTCGCCCGCCGTCGCGCAGCGGGTACCCGCTGACCAACGACTTCTCGAAGACCCCGGGCGCCCGCCCGGGGTCTTCGTCTTTGGCCGGACACTTTGGGGGTGTGATGGTGAAGGAATCAGACGTGCGCGCGTGGCGCCACCCGTGGGCGGCCGTCGCGGTCGCGTCGGTCGGGGCGCTGCTCGTCGCGATCGTGATCCTGTGGCTGCCGTCGGTGCATGTGGCGCTGGTGCGATGGCCGGCGGTGCTGGTCGGGATCGTCGACCTGTTGCTGCTGTCGGCGCCGCTGCTCGGGGCTGTGCTGGTCGCCGCGCGGGTGACGGGGGATCGCCTCGCGGCTGCGGTGGGACTGCGCGGATTCTCGTGGATCGATCTCGTCGGTGGGCTGAGCGTCGGGCTGATCGCCCGAGGGCTCGTCGAGCTCGTGGCGCCGTCGGTGGGTGGGGTGCTCCTGGAGGACGCCCTGGCGGCGACGATCGTTGCTCTCGTGGGGGCCGTGCTGGTGACTCCCTTAATAGAGGAGTTGTTCTTCCGCGGATTGCTGCAGCGCGCGCTGGGCGACGCGCTCGCCGGCGCGGGGCGGTGGGTCGCCGGTGTGGTCGCGGTGCTGGTGGCGACGGCGATCTTCACGGGGCTGCACGCGCTCGCGGCGGGGGAGTCCGTTCCCGTCGGGCTGCTGCTCGGGACCGTCGTCGTCGGGCTGGGATGCGGGTTCTTGACGCTGCTGACCGGAAGGCTCGCGGGGGCCTTGATCGCGCACGTGGTGTTCAACGCCATCGGGGCGGCGCTGCTGCTCTGGTGAGGCGGCGGGGCGCAGCATCCGTTCCTCTTATATAGAGGGGACCGCGCGCGTCGGTCGTGCCCGGTAGCGTGCGGGTATGGACTCGCCGTTCGACGACCCGGAGTTTCTCGCGCAGCTGGCGGCGAAGGGGGTGTCTTCGCCGGGGTCCGGGAAGCGGATGCTCGACGAGATCGCTCCGCTGCTCGCCGCCGAAGGGATCGACCTCGATGATCTCGGCGACGCCGACCTCGACGAGGTGAACGCCGCGCTCGCGCGAGCTGCGGAGCGGTACAACCTCTCGCTCGTGACTCCGGTGGGGGCGCAGCGATCCGAGGCGCAGGCGGTGCTGGGCGTGTTCGCGGAGGGGCTCGCCGACAAGACCGACCGGAACCCGTGGGCTGTGCTGTCCGCGGTGGAGGTCGAACCCGGCAACGGCGCGGCCGCGATCTCGCATGTCATCGGGGTCGCGATCGAGCGGCTCGACGACTGGTACACGAATCCAGCGTGGGACTCGGTGCTCGCACGCAACGGGGTGCCGCGCCGAGGATCGCGCGCGGCGCAGGCCGCCGCGAAGGACGTCCTCGCGCTCGCCCGCAAAGGCCGGGCGTTCGCGTCGATCGACCGGCTGCACCGCGGGCACAGCGGTCTCGCGATCTTCCACGGCGCAGCGCTGCTCGTCGGGGACGCCGTGGTGCGGCGGGCGGAGGCTGAAGGCGTGGACGTGCGGGCGGTCACGATGCGCGAGCTCACCGGGGCGCCGCGGCTGCGGCTCGTGCGGGATGGTGCGGCGGGTGCGGGTGCGGGTGCGGGTGGGGCGGGGGTTCGGGACGGGGCGGGGGCTGCGGGCGGGGCGGGGAGCAGCTTCGTGCGCGAGGGGACGGCGGGGAGCAGCTTCGTGCGCGAGGGGACGCCGGGGAGCAGCTTCGTTCGCCCTGCTGCGCCGAGTTCGCAGGGCTCGGGTGTGGCGTGGGCGTCGGGCGGCAGCATCCGTTCCGGTGATCGTGTGATGCTCCGCGAATTCGCTGCGTGGCTGCGGCGGCAGGACGACGCCGATGCGGCAGGGGCTCGCGGCGAGGCGGCGCTGCTCGAGGAGCTGCTGCTGCTCGCGCGTGAGGAGGGGTTCGACCTCTACCGGTCGGACGACTTCGACACGATCGTCGATCTGGTGCTCGATGTCGACGCCGACGATCCTGACGCCGATGATGCCGCGTTCGAAGCGCTCGAGGTCTTACACGACTACGTGCATTTCCGCATCGACACCGCGGCAGATCCGGAGCCGTGGGAGCCGGCTCACGAGGAGATCGAACTGGCGCTCGCCGAGTTCGACGACGGAGACATGGTGGTCGCAGACGCGATCGCGGCGACGGCGACCCTCGATACGGCGGAGCGGTGGGCGGGGCTGATGTCCACGCCGGTGATCGCCGGGGTCGGCGAGCTGTTGGAGTGGATCGGAGCGGGGCAGGCGGTCACCTCGACAGGAAGCCTGCGGCGGGCGGACATCGAGCGGGCCGCCGGCATGATCGGCATCGCCGCCGTCGGGGTGAGCAAGCGCGCGGCGTCGGCGCCCGGCGAGCCGGTGCAGGCGACGTCGATGTTCGACGTGCCCATGCTGGCGGCGTGGTGGGAGGCGCTGCAGATCGCCGACGTGATCGAGGTCACGCGCACGCGCGTGCGCCGGGGTGAGGCGGCCGACCGGTGGGGACAGGAGGGCGGTTCGGGGGTGCGGGGTACTTCGCGGGCCGTGAGCGCGGCGAAGGCCCGCGGCTCGTCGCGGACGAACGACGGCCCGAAGACCTCGGGGCTCGAACTCGCGGAGCAGCTGATCGGGCTCGTAGTGGCCGACCTCGCCACCGGTGCAGGCGCACCCGGTGCGGGCGGGTACGGGGAGGAGGTCATCCGGGCGCGCGTGGACGCAGTGCTCATGACCGTCGATCCGAGTCGAGAGGCGCCCGACATCGACGGGCTCCGCGAGTGGGAGCGGTATCTCGTCGTCGGACTCATCGTCGATCTGGTGCAACTGCGTCTGGTCGACCCGCAGGGTGGCTCCGGCCCGGAGGTGCCGCTCGCGCTGAAGGCCGCGGTCGCCAAGGGCGCGACGCTCGCGATGGCGTACTTCGCGGCGATGAGCGGGCTGCTCGAGTAGGCAACCCTCGAAGATATGTCTGAATGTCGGAGGTTGGTGGGATGCTTCAGATATGAACATCCTCACCGATCTGCAAGGCCGGCTCACCCGGCTCGCGGCATGGTCGGAGCTGGATGTCGATGCTGAGGCGCTCCCCGCGAGCGCGGCCCGATTGAGCGATTCGTCGGTGCTCGAGATCCTCGCCGAGGTCGGCGCAATCGCGAACGACGCAGACCGGCTGCAGGCGGTGATCGCCGGGGTCGCGGCGACCCGATCGTCCCGAGACCGCGGGCAGGGCGGACTCGCCGCCGGGCAAGGCTTCTCGACGCCCGAGAAGATGATCCAGTCGATCACCGGCGGCACGCGGGCCGACGCCGTGCGGCAGGTGCGCGTCGGCACGTCGCTGGTGGGGGGACTGGATGCTGCGCCCCCTGCGCCTGCGCCAGGGGTCGGCGTCGCCGGGGCGCCGGGGTTCGACGAGGTGCCGGTTCGGGTGGTGGCCTGGGATGAGCCGCTCCGGCGGGTGTTGCTCGAGGGACGGTTGACGACGGCGCAGCACGACGCGATCCGGCGCGGGCTCGGTGAGCCTCGGGTCGCGACAGCGGTGCGCGGGGGTGGCGTCGGCGGGCCGAGTGGGGACGGGGACTCGGGCGTCGCCGGGGATCCGGGGGCCTCGGGCGTCGCCGGGGATCCGGGCGCTGGGGATCTGGGGGCGGAGTCGATCCTGTTCACTCCGGATGGTCCTGCGGAGGAGGCCGCGCGCGAAGCGATGGTGCGTGAGGCGTGGATGCTTGCGGCCGAAGCGCTCGCGGCGGAGGCGCCGGGGCTTCCGGTCGAAGAACTGGCGAAGCGCGCACGCACCATGCGAGACATGCTCGACCCGGTCGGGGCCGAGGAAAGGTATGGCCGGCGGTTCGAGAACCGCGCATTCCGGACGTGGGTCGACGCCGACGGGCAGGAGCGGGGAGCGATCGTCTTCGACGATGAGATGGCCGCGTTCGTCCGGGCGATGCTCGCCGCGGGCCTGCGTCCACGGCGTGGCGGCCCGCGCTTCATGACGGACGAAGAGCGAGCAGCCGCGGAGAACCTGATCGAGGATCCCCGCACGAACGATCAACTCGCCTACGACCTGCTCATGGACATGATCCGGGTCGGCGCGCTCGCCGAGGCGAAGAGCGTGTTCGGCTCGCGGCAGCCGGGCGTGCGCATGGTCGTCGTGAAAGACGCCGGCCCCCGCGATGCGTTCGGAAGGCTCCTCGCTGTCGGGCACGACACAGACGGCGGCCATGCCCTCCCGGGATCCGTAATCGACCGCAACGCATGCACGAACGGGTTCATCGAGGTCATCGTCGATCCCGAGGGCAACCCCTTCGACCTGGGGCGCGAAGCCCGCATGTACTCCTCCGCGCAGCGACTCGTGCTTGCCGTCCGCGACGGCGGTTGCATCTGGCCGGGATGCGACCGGCCGCCGTCGTATTGCGAAGCGCACCACATCGATCACTTCGCCGAGGGTGGCAAGACCGACGTGGATCGCGGCGTGCTGCTCTGTCGGTTTCACCATATGAAGCTGCACAACCACGGGTGGCGCATCACCAGGGACGGAAAGGGTCCGTTCGTGCTGCGCCCGCCGGCCGGCGAAGGTGCCCCGATCGTGCTGGTGTCGAAGTCGGCCTGGAGTTGGGCGTGGGATCCACCCCGGCCACCTGACCGATCCGGGTGGCGGCAACCACCGGACCTCCCGCCCAGACCCGGGGACCCGGGCGAGTGGGCACCGGGGGAGTCAGGAGTTCCAGGTCAGACCCGGGGCGACGGACTCAGAACCGGAACGTGACGACGCAGAAGCTACTCAATCCGGCGAAGCGGTCAGCGTTCGACGGCCGATCGCGAACCACGCGAGCACGCCGATAGCCGGAACGAAGATGACGAGGAGCGTCCAGCCGAGCGCCTGCCAGGAGGTGAGGTGCTTCGACGAACGCGAGATCGACACGAGGGCGATGATCAGAAGGGCGAGAATGAGCAGCGCGATCCCCGACCAGACGATGTCGTACCCCGCGGGCACCAGCGGGTTGTGAGACTCGGCCATGCCCATACCCTACGGACTCCGGCGGGTTTGGTCGCGACACTCCGATGGCGTAGACTCGACGTTTGGTGTCCGGCTCAGCTGACCCGGTACCGCGAACGTGAGCCCTCCACTGGCGTGTTCGGTCCCTCATCGAGAGACAGAACCACCCCGGAGTGGGATTCACGAACCTCTCCGTTCGAATCAAGAAAGCAGCACTACTGTGACGCGCACTTACACCCCCAAGGCTGGCGAAGCCCAGCGCGAGTGGCTGGTCATCGACGCGACTGACGTCGTCCTCGGCCGCCTCGCCTCGCACGCTGCCGCGCTCCTGCGTGGCAAGCACAAGCCGACGTTCGCTCCGCACGTCGACCAGGGCGACTTCGTCATCATCATCAACGCCGAGAAGGTCGCGCTGACGGGCCAGAAGCTCGAGCAGAAGAAGGCCTACCGTCACTCGGGCTACCCGGGCGGCCTCAAGTCGGTCACCTACTCGGAGCTCCTCGAGAAGAACCCGGTCCGCGCCGTGGAGAAGGCCGTCCGCGGCATGCTCCCCAAGAACACCCTCGGTGCCAACCAGCTGTCGAAGCTGAAGGTCTACCGCGGTGCTGAGCACCCCCACGCGGCGCAGAAGCCCACCGCGTACGTTTTCGACCAGGTCGCCCAGTAAGCGCCGCACAGAACAGGACACACTGATGGCGAACATCGAAGAAACCCCCACGAGCTACTCCACCGAGACCACCGTCGACGAGACCGTCGTCGCCGCCGAGCGCCCCGTGCTCTCGGTCTCGGGCGCCGCAGTCGGCCGTCGCAAGCAGGCCATCGCCCGCGTGCGCGTCATCCCCGGCTCGGGCACCATCACGGTCAACGGCCGTGCGTTCGAGGACTACTTCCCGAACAAGCTCCACCAGCAGCTCATCACCGACCCCTTCACGGTGCTCAACCTCACGGGTGCGTACGACGTCATCGTCCGCATCTCGGGTGGTGGCCCCTCGGGCCAGGCCGGCGCGCTCCGCCTCGGCATCGCCCGTGCGCTGAACGAGATCGACGTCGAGAACAACCGCCCGACCCTCAAGAAGGCCGGCTTCCTCTCGCGCGACGCCCGCGTCATCGAGCGCAAGAAGGCCGGTCTCAAGAAGGCCCGCAAGGCTCCGCAGTACTCGAAGCGCTGATCGGACTCC
>JAVBUG010000046.1:0-3023 GCA_031555515.1 Microbacterium sp.
GGAGAACGGCCTCCTCGGCCTCGCCCTCCTCGGCGGCGCGATCGTCGTGGGCGGCGCGATCGGGCTCTGGCGCGCCGCGCGCGTCGAGATGACCGGGATGCCGCAGCTCATCGCGCTGTTCCACAGCTTCGTCGGACTCGCGGCGGTGCTCGTCGGCTGGAACGGCGCGCTCGGCGACGCCCACGTGCCCGATGAGCTCGTCGGCATCCACTCGGCCGAGGTCGCGATCGGCATCTTCATCGGCGCAGTGACCTTCACGGGGTCGATCGTCGCGTTCCTCAAGCTCTCGGCGCGCATCTCGTCGCGGCCGCTCATGCTGCCGGGCAAGAACGTGCTCAACGTCGGCGCGCTCGTCGCGTTCGTCGCCCTCACCGTCTGGTACGTGATCACGCCGGTGCTGTGGCTGCTCATCGTCGTGACCGTGCTCGCGCTCGCTCTCGGATGGCACCTGGTCGCCTCGATCGGCGGCGGCGACATGCCCGTCGTGGTGTCGATGCTCAACAGCTACTCGGGGTGGGCGGCCGCCGCGGCGGGCTTCCTGCTCAACAACGACCTGCTCATCGTCACCGGCGCGCTCGTGGGCTCGTCGGGTGCGTACCTGAGCTACATCATGTGCAAGGCGATGAACCGGTCGTTCCTGTCGGTGATCGCCGGCGGCTTCGGCATCGAGGCGCCCAAGGGCGCCGACGAGGAGTACGGCGAGCACCGCGAGATCGACCCCGAGGCGGCGGCCGATCTCCTCGCGAACGCCTCCACCGTCGTGATCACGCCCGGCTACGGCATGGCCGTCGCACAGGCGCAGCATGGTGTCGCCGACCTCGTGCAGAAGCTGCGCGAGCGCGGCGTCGACGTGCGGTTCGGCATCCACCCCGTCGCCGGGCGCCTTCCCGGGCACATGAACGTGCTCCTCGCCGAGGCGAAGGTGCCGTATGACATCGTGCTCGAGATGGATGAGATCAACGACGACCTGTCGAGCGTCGACGTGGTGCTCGTCATCGGGGCGAACGACACCGTCAACCCGGCGGCGGCGGAGGACCCGACCAGCCCGATCGCGGGCATGCCGGTGCTCCGCGTGTGGGAGGCCGACAATGTGATCGTGTTCAAGCGCTCGATGGCATCCGGATATGCGGGCGTGCAGAACCCGCTCTTCTACCGCGACAACGCGCAGATGCTCTTCGGAGACGCCAAAGAGAAAGTCGACGAGATTCTCTTTCAGCTCTCACGCTCGTGAAATCGCTCGACGAATCGTCGAGGAAAGGCCGCGAGGCGGCGTGCGTCAGTGCGCCGCCTCGTAGGCTTCCAGAACGGATGCCGGAACCCGGCCCCGCTCAGACACCTGATAGCCGTTCTGCTTCGCCCATTCGCGGACGCCGCTGTAGTCCTGCTGTCCGCTGCGGCGACGCTTGCGTCCGGCAGAGGCGGCGCTCGATGATGCGCGAGAGGACGAGACGGTGCGCGCCGCATCGGTGTAGCGCTCGAGAGCACCGCGCAGCGCGGCGGCATTCTCGTCGGTGAGGTCGATCTCATAGGCGACGCCGTCGAGCGAGAACAGAACGGTCTCGCCTTCGCCGGTCTCCAAAAGGGTGCCGTCGATGTCATCGACGAGCTGGTGCACGATTCTACGGGCCATAGGGGAACAATACGCCGAATTGTCGCCCGCGGCGTATCGGGGAATTCCGATTCGTGGATAACCGGGCGCCGGGGAGCGAATTCGAGGACGCCGAGAATTCGGACAGGACCGTCCGGATTTCACCGCGCTGGGCGCGAAATCCGTCGCGCGGTGCGGTGCGGGTGCCGGTGCGTCAGGGGAGGATGCCGGCGCGACGCGCGGTGACGACCGCGGCGTGGCGGGTCGAGGCATCCAGTTTCGCCATCGCCGCCTGCAGATACGACTTGACGGTGCCCTCTTTGAGGTCGAGGGTCGCCGCGATCTCGGCGTTGGTCGAGCCCAGCGCCGCGCAGGCGAGCACATCGATCTCGCGCGGGGACAGCCGCACGTCGAGTTCGACGGATGGCTCCGACGCATCGTGCGACAGTGCGGCCAGCCGCTGCTCGAGGCGGTCGAGCCGCGCGCGCAGCGCCGGGTCGTCGATGATCGCGGCGATGCTGCGCAGCTCGGCGTACGTCTCGCGCAGCTCTTCCCGTGTCGTCGCCGGCAGCGCGGGCGGCGCGGGCGGCGCGGTGCGCGCGGGGGAGAGGGTCAGCCGTCGTTGCACCTCGTCGCGGATGCGCAATTCGCTGGAGAGCTCCTCCGCGACGGCGAACGCGGGACGGGCGACGACGTCGCCGACGGGGGACTCGGCCCACGACCCGCAGTAGATGACGCCGCGAGCACGCCCGCCCACCATCACCGGCACGGCGAAGAGGGTCGCGATCCCCTCGCCGAGGACGGCGCGGTCGTAGTCGTGCGTGATGCTGCGAGAGGAGCCGTAGTCGAGCGCGAGGCGCGGGCGCTTCTCGACGAGCGCGCGTCCGCCGAGGCCGCGAGAGGCCTCCACGACGAGGCCCTCGAGACTGCGGGTGCGGGCGCCGTGGATCGAGGTGACGTGGATCGCGTCGCCGAGGGCGAGGCCGCCGAACGCCACCGGGAAGCGGGTACGGCGGACGAGCTCGGCCACCGCGTGATCGAGCGCCTGCGCGTCGCCGGGTTCGACGTCGAGGCCGTCCATGACGATTCGGACCCCCGCGCTCGTGCGATCGGGGGCCGGTGCGCGATGCGGGAGGGACGCGCCCACGGCTACCTGCTTCCGGCGTGACGGCGTCCTCGCCGCCCTTTTTCGTAGCGCCGACTTTATCACTCGGGGTATCGCCGACGGCGGCCGGCCCCCTTCGCTGAGGGGGATGCGAGGCCCGCGGGCGAGGCGCGCGGGCCTCGCGGCATGCGGGCGGCCTACACGCCCGCAGCCTCGGCCGGCCGCGCCTCAGCCCGCCGCGGCGGCGTCGCCTCGCGCGACCGAGGGCGCCGCCGGAATGTCGGGCCCCTGTTCGAGATCGATGAGGAACCGCTTCACCTCGGGCCGGCC
>JAVBUG010000026.1:0-17248 GCA_031555515.1 Microbacterium sp.
ACCGTCCCGTTCTCGGCGAGGCGCATCGGCAGGTCGCGGTAGCTGCGCGCACGCTCCTTGTAGATCAGGATGTGCATCGGGCAGTTCATCGGCTTCAGGTAGTAGTCCTGGCCGTGCTTGGTGATCTCGCCGTGCTCGTCGCGCTCCTCGTCCATCACGATGGGCGGGAACATGCCGTCCTTGTAGGTGACGAGGTGGTTCGAGGTGAGGAACAGATCCTCCTTCGAGATGTGCGGCGTGTACACGTAGGTGTACCCGCCCTCGATGTGACGTCGGCGCGCGTGCTGCTCCATCTCACCGCGCACGACTCCGCCGCGCGGGTGCCACACCGACAGGCCCGAGCCGATCTCGTCGGGGAACGAGAAGAGGTCGAGGTCCTTGCCGAGCTTGCGGTGGTCGCGCTTGGCCGCCTCCTCGAGGCGGGTCTGGTAGGCGCGCAGCTCGTCCTTGGTCGGCCATGCGGTGCCGTAGATGCGCTGCAGCTGCGGGTTCTTCTCGCTCCCGCGCCAGTACGCGCCGGCGATGCGCTGCAGCGCCCAGCCGTTGCCGATCATGCGCGTGTTCGGCAGGTGCGGCCCGCGGCAGAGGTCCTTCCAGACGGTCTGGCCGTCGCGGTCGACGTTGTCGTAGATCGTGAGCTCGCCGGCGCCGACCTCGACGGAGGCGCCTTCGGTCTTCTCGGCTCCCCCGCCCTTGAGGCCGATCAGCTCGAGCTTGAACGGCTCGTCCACGAGCTCGACGCGCGCCTCCTCGTCGCTGACGACGCGACGGACGAAGCGCTGGCCCTCGCGGATGATGCGCGCCATCTCCTTGTCGATGGCCTTGAGGTCCTCGGGGGTGAAGGGGTGCTCCACGCCGAAGTCGTAGTAGAACCCGTCGGTGATGGGCGGGCCGATGCCGAGGTTCGCCTGCGGGTTGATGCGCTGGACGGCCTGCGCGAGGACGTGCGCCGTGGAGTGGCGCAGGATCGCGAGCCCGTCGGGGCTGTCGATGGTGACGGGCTCGACGGCATCCGTCTCCTCCACCACCGTCGCGAGGTCCTTGAGCTCGCCGTTCACGCGAAGCGCGACCACGGAGCGGTCGGGGAACAGGGCGAAGCCGTCGGCGGGATAGGGCACAGCGTCAGTCACGGAAACTCTCCTGGATGGCTCGGATTAAAGGCTACTCAGCTTCGGGCGCACGGCGCGCCCTGCCCGCTCAGGCGCCGAGCGTTCGCGTGCCGGTCTTCACTGCCGTTGCGGCGGTCGACCGGACGAGTTCCACGCGACGAGTCTAGCCAGTGGTTTCCGACGGGCAGGCATCAGCGGCCCCGGCGGAGCCTGAGGCCGTCGACTTCACGCCGGGAATGCGAAAACCCCCGCCGAGGCGGGGGTTTCAGGTGGTGCGCGATACTGGGATCGAACCAGTGACCTCTTCCGTGTCAGGGAAGCGCGCTACCGCTGCGCCAATCGCGCCCGTGAAGGGCTATTCAATTCGAGTGGAGGTGGCGACGGGATTCGAACCCGTGTAAACGGCTTTGCAGGCCGGTGCCTAGCCGCTCGGCCACGCCACCGCGTGTGGTTTGACCCCACGTGCCGTGACCTCTTCGCAAAGAGATCCCTGCACTCGAGCGGATGACGAGACTCGAACTCGCGACCCTCACCTTGGCAAGGTGATGCGCTACCAACTGCGCTACATCCGCATTTTGTTTCCGGGCTGTTCACCCGGGCACTTGAAAGACTCTAACCGATCCTGAGCATCCTGCAAAACCGAGTGCACCCCGCGCGTGTCTCGCCGATGTGGTTCGAGCCACCGTCCCGCATCCGGTAAGGTTGTTACTCGTCCCCCTCGGGGAACGGGCGATTGGCGCAGTTGGTAGCGCGCTTCCTTCACACGGAAGAGGTCATCAGTTCGAGTCTGGTATCGCCCACCAACACAGAAGGCCCGGTCACCAGGTGATCGGGCCTTCTCGCATCAGTTGCCGACGTCCCACCCGTAGCGTCGGTGGAGGGCGTCGGCGACGCGCGCGAACCGGTTCAGGTCGAGAGCGGATGCCTCGCGCCGCATGCCGTCGCGATGCACGCTGTAGAGCTGCTCGATGTCGATCCACGACGGCCGGCCCTGCGAGTCCCACTCCCCCGTGCCCAGCGCCAGGAAGTCCCGGTCGCCGTCGTGCGGCTTGCTGGTGAGGCGCACGGCATACACGCGCTCATCGCTCTGCCGCGCGATCACGAGGAGCGGGCGGTCCTTGCCGCGCCCGTCGTTCTCGGCGTACGGCACCCAGGTCCAGATGATCTCGCCGGCGTCCGGGTCGCCGTCGTGATCGGGCGCGTAGGTGATCCGCAGCGCCCCCCTGCCGGGCGGCGCCACCTCCACGGTGGCCGTCGGGCCGCTGTGGCCCTCGTCGGGCGCGATCATGCCCGGCGGTGACCCTGGCGTCCGTCCAGGCCGGAAGATGCTGCTCAGGATGCCGCGCAGCCCGCCTCGCTGTGTCACATCGTCACCCTAGCCAACCCCCGAACACGGCGAGGGCGCCGTGGCGATGCCACGGCGCCCTCGGACCCGGGGGATCCGTCAGAGATCAGACGCGCTCGTCGAGGAGGTAGCCCTCTTCGCCGTGCACGACGGTGTCGACGCCGGCCAGCTCGTCCTCGTTCTTGACGCGGAAGCCGATCGTCTTCTCGATCACGAAGCCGATCACGAAGGCGACGATGAACGAGTAGAGCAGGACGCCCACGGCGGCGATCACCTGGACGATCAGCTGGTCGGGTCCGCCGCCGAGGAAGAGACCCGTCTCGGTCGCGAAGAAGCCGAGGTAGATCGTTCCGAAGAGGCCGCCGACCAGGTGGATGCCGACCACGTCGAGCGAGTCGTCGAAGCCGAGCTTGAACTTGAGCTCGATGGCCAGGGCGCAGATCGCGCCGACGAGCACGCCGAGCAGGAGCGCCCAGCCCGGGGTCAGGTTGGCACACGCGGGGGTGATGGCGACGAGACCGGCGACCGCACCCGAGGCGGCACCGACCGACGTCGGCTTGCCGTCCTTGACCTTCTCGACGACGATCCAGCCGATGACGGCCGCAGCGGTCGCGCCCAGCGTGTTGATCGTGATGAGGCCGACGTTGCCCATGTCCTCCGACAGCCACTCCGCGCCGCCGTTGAAGCCGAACCAGCCGAACCACAGGAGTGCGGCGCCGAGAAGCGTCAGCGGCACGTTGTGGGGCTTGAGGATGCCCTTCTGGAAGCCGATGCGCTTGCCGAGGACCAGGGCGAGGGCGAGGGCCGCAGCACCCGCGTTGATGTGCACCGCGGTACCGCCGGCGTAGTCGATCACGGCGACGCCGCTTTCCTCGCCGAACATGGTCGTGCCGAGGTTGTAGATCCAGCCGCCGCCCCAGACCCAGGCCGCGACCGGGACGTAGACGAGCGTGGCGAACAGGCCGGCGAAGATCATCCACGCGCCGAACTTCGCGCGGTCGGCGATGGCGCCCGAGATGAGCGCGACGGTGATGATCGCGAAGGTCGCGCCGTACGCGGTGCCCAGGAGGCCCACGTTCGCGCCCTCGCCGGACGACAGGCTCGACAGGCCGAAGTCGCTGAACGGGTTTCCGGCGAAGCTCCAGGTGCTGTCGACGACGCTCATGTTGGCGCCGTAGAGGATCCAGAGCACGCCGACGAGGCCCAGCGCGCCGAAGCTCATCATCATCATGCTGACGACGGACTTGGCCTTGACGAGGCCGCCGTAGAAGAACGCCACGCCGGGCGTCATGAGAAGGACTAGAGCGGTTGCGGTGACCGCCCAGGCGATGTTGCCGGGTGCGTCCATGGGGTGATACCTCGCATCGGGTCAGTGACATTTCCACGAGGCGTCACGGGTGTCCGCCTTGTGCTGACCACAGTTTTGCGAGGGTCGGTTTCACCCGCCGTGCGTACCGTGTTTCGCGATCGTTACGTCGACCCCTGTGATGTAAACATCAGATTTCGGCGGGCGGAGAGCCTGCCGGGAGGAAGCCCCGGCTCGCCCGCGCGTTCAGGCGAGAGTCGAGGCGACCAGGCGCGAGATCGCGCGCAGATACTTCTTGCGGTAGCCGCCCGCGAGCATCTCCTCGGGGAAGACGAGGTCGAGCGACGTGCCGGTCGCGCGGATCGGCAGCTGCGCGTCGTAGACGCGGTCGATGAACGCGACGAATCGCAGCGCCGCCGACTGGTCGGTGAACGGCTCCACGTCGCGCAGGCCCACGACCGCCAGTCCGTCGATGAGACGGATGTAGCGAGACGGGTGCACGTGGGCGAGATGGCCGACGAGAGCGTCGAACGTGTCGTCCGACGCGAGTCCTGTGGCGGCAGCATCCGCGATCGCCGCCTCATACCGCGGCTCCTCGAGCACGACGGCATGCCCGTCGACCGCGCGGTGGCGGAAGTCGGTGCCGTCGATGCGGATCGTCTGGAAGCTCGAGGCCATCGCGTGGATCTCGCGCAGGAAGTCCTGCGCGGCGAACCGTCCCTCGCCGAGGGCATTGGGCGGGGTGTTGGATGTCGCGGCCAGCCGTGTTCCGGAGGTCACGAGCTCGCCCAGCAGGCGCGTCATGACCATCGTGTCGCCGGGATCGTCGAGTTCGAACTCGTCGATGCTGAGCAGGTCCGCGCCGCGGAACAGCTCGACGGTGTTCTGATAGCCGAGCGCACCCACCAGCGCGGTGTACTCGATGAAGGACCCGAAGTACTTCCGGCGTGCCGGCATCGCGTGGTAGACGGAGGCGAGCAGGTGGGTCTTGCCGACGCCGAAGCCGCCGTCCAGATACACGCCGGGCTTGAGCTCCGGACGCTTCGCGCGGCGGAACAGCCCGCCCTTGGCGGGCGCCGCGGCGCCCGAGAACGCCTGGAGAAGGTCCTTCGCCTCCTGCTGCGACGGGTAGGCGGGGTCGGCGCGATACGTGTCGAACGTCGCGTCGGCGAACTGGGGCGGCGGGACCAGGGCGGCGACCATCTCGGCGCCGGCGAGCTGCGGAGCGCGCTCCGCGAGGTGGACGACGCCGGTGCGGGTGGCGGAGACGGTCATGCGGATCCTGCTTCGGAATCGTACAGAGGCTGTGACGGAGTCTTACGGAAGTGCTGTGCCGCCCCGCACGGGAATCTAGGGTCGGAGGCGACGGTTCAACCCTAACCGTCAGCCGTGCGCGCCCGTCCTCGCTTGACGCGGGATGACCGCAGCCCGAGCCCACGCACCCGAATCCAGGAGACGCCATGACCGTCGAGACCGACACCTCGTCCGAGAAGTTCGCCGAGTACTCCGAGCCGGGCCGGCTCGTGACGGGCGATTGGCTCCAGGCGCACCTCGGCGAGCCGGGCCTGGTCGTGGTCGAGTCCGACGAGGACGTGCTGCTCTACGAGACCGGCCACATCCCGGGCTCGGTCAAGGTGGACTGGCACACCGAGCTCAACGACCCCGTCGTGCGCGACTACGTCGACGGCGAAGGCTTCGCCGAGCTCCTCAGCCGCAAGGGCATCTCCCGCGACGACACCGTCGTCATCTACGGCGACAAGAACAACTGGTGGGCAGCCTACGCGCTGTGGGTGTTCTCCCTGTTCGGACATGAGGACGTGCGCCTCCTGGACGGCGGACGCGATAAGTGGATCGCCGAAGGACGGCCGATCACCACGGACGCCTCGTCCCCTGCGCCGACCGAGTACCCGGTGGTCGAACGCGACGACTCCGCGCTGCGCGCCTACAAGGACGACGTGCTCGCCCACCTCGGCCGGGGACCCCTCATCGACGTGCGCTCCCCCGAGGAGTACGACGGCTCCCGCACGTCCGCCCCGGCGTACCCCGAGGAAGGGGCGCTCCGCGGCGGGCACATCCCGTCAGCGCAGAGCGTGCCGTGGGCGCGTGCGGTCGCCGAGGACGGCGGGTTCAAGCGCCGCGCCGAGCTGGACGCGATCTACCGCGGCGAGGTCGGGCTCGAGGACGCAGACGCGATCGTCGCGTATTGCCGTATCGGCGAGCGGTCGAGCCACACGTGGTTCGTGCTCAAGCACCTCCTCGGCTTCGAGGACGTCCGCAACTACGACGGATCATGGACCGAGTGGGGCAGCGCGGTGCGCGTGCCGATCGTGGCGGGAGCGGAACCCGGGGACGCCCCCGCGCGCTGAGCGCAGCATCCATGACGTGGGAAAATGGCGGGGATGACTGAATCCGCCCTGCCCGACAGTCTCGCCGAGATCCGCGACGAGTTCCTCGAGCTGCCCGAGCCCGATCGGCTGCAGCTGCTGCTGGAGTACTCGTACGAACTGCCGCCGATGCCTGCGGAGTACGAGGGGCACCCCGAGCTGTACGAGCGCGTCGTCGAGTGCCAGTCGCCCGTGTTCATCGTCGTCGACGTCGATGAACACGGCGCCGTCGCGATGCATGCGACAGCTCCGCCCGAGGCGCCGACGACCCGCGGCTTCGCGAGCATCCTGGCGCAGGGCCTCACGGGCCTCACCGCCGCGGAGGTGCTCGCGGTGCCGGGCGACTTCCCGCAGACGCTCGGACTCACGCGAGTGGTGTCGCCCCTGCGCATCTCCGGCATGACAGGGATGCTCCTGCGCGCGCAGCGTCAGGTGCGTGCGAAGTCGGCGGTCTGAACCGGACCCGGAGCCGTCAGTCGGCGACGATCCCGTGGGCGGCGAGCCACGTGCCGATGCTCGCGCTCCATCGCTCCTGGTCGTAGTTCCACAGCTTCGTGTGACGCGCGACTTCGAACACCTGCATCTCGACGAGATCCGGACGGGCGGCGACGAGGTCGTGCGACGCGTCCGACGGCACGAAGCCGTCGTCGTCGCTGTGGAGGATGAGGATCGGATGCCGCAGCTCCGCGGCCCGCGCGACGACGTCGAGCTGATCGAGACGGATCGCAGCACCGGTTCGGGTCAGCGGAGCCGCCCACTCGGCCTGGAGCGCCTCGATCGCGAGACGGCTGACAGCCCCGGGGACGCGTTCTGCGCGCGCCTGGAAGTCGAGCACGACCCGCCAGTCGACGACCGGTGACTCGAGGATGAGCCCCGCGATCACATCCCCATGGGCCGAGTTGAGCGCGAGTTGCAGCGCGATCGCACCGCCCATCGACCAGCCCATGACGATGATCCGGCGCGCGCCGCGTCGCCGTGCGAACCCGACAGCCGCGTCGACATCGCGCCACTCGGTGGCGCCGAGTGCGTACGTGCCGTTGCGGCTGCGGGGCGCCTCGCCGTCGTTGCGGTAAGACACGACGAGGGAGGTGATGCCCAGGGCATGGAACACCGGCACGGCCCGCAGGCACTCGGCGCGCGTCGTCCCGCGCCCGTGCACCTGGATCACCCAGGTGTCGCCTTCGCCGGCCGGAAACAGCCACGCCGGGCAGGGGCCGACGGTCGAGCCGATGAGCTCGGGGCTGAACGGCAGGTGCAGCTGCTCGGGGTGGTCGTAGTACCAGCCGCTGAAAGCCGCCTCCGGGGCGAGGCTCGCATCGGCAGGGATGTGGGTGAGGAGCTTGCGCTTGACGCTCGAGGCGTCCTCCGAGAGCACCGAGCCGAGCTTGATGTAGTCCGACGTGCCCGACGTGAACAGGCCGTAGCGCCCGGGGAGTTCCGTGTCACGCGTGCGGGACAGCGTGATCGTCTGCGCGGCCGTGTCGAGGGCGAGGATGCGCGTGTCGGCCTGCCGGCGCGCCGGCGTCACGACCTTTCGGGCCATCACCACGGAGCCCGCGGCCAGAGCGCCGAGCACAGCGGCCAGCGCCACGCTCAGCACCGTGAGCGCGGCCTTCACACCGGCGACGAGGGCAGGCGTCCTGCGCCCGCGGCGAGGAGTGAGAGCCTTCGGCCCTCCCGGGTAACTGCGTGCGCCGTCCCATGCGGCGCGCCTGGAGGCGACCATCGAGGCATCAGCCTAGTCTGTCCGCGTGACTGAGCAGCGTCCCCCGGCGGCACCGGGCTCTTTCGAGCAGGCCGCCGAGGCGGTGCGCGCGATCTCTTTCCGTGACGATCTCACGGTCCGAGAGATCGCCGCGCCGCAGGGTCTCGCGCCGAACGCGTTCGCGATCGCGGGCGACGTGCGTCCCGAGCCCGACGCCACCGACTCGCCCTACGGGACGGGGCGGCTGGTGCTCCTGCACGATCCGGAGGAGCCCGCGCCCTGGAACGGTCCGTGGCGCATCGTGTGCTTCGCGCAGGCGCCGCTCGAACCCGAGATCGGGGTCGACCCGCTCCTCGCGGACGTGGCGTGGACGTGGCTCACCGACGCCCTCGAGTCACGACGCGCCGCCTTCCACTCCGCATCAGGAACCGCGACGAAGACCCTCTCCCAGGGGTTCGGCGCACTGGCCGCGGAGGGCGACGGCGCCCAGATCGAACTGCGGGCGTCATGGTCCCCGGAAGGCGCGATCGCTCCGCACGTGGAAGCATGGGCGGAGTTGGTTTGCATGCTGGCAGGGCTCCCGCCCGGCTCGGAAGGGATCGCGATGCTCGGTTCGCACAGGTCGCCACGTGGCTGATTACGACGTGATCGACGAGGCGGCGCGCCTCGAAGAGGTCGCGCGGCGTCTGGCCGACGGGGAGGGCCCCGTCGCCGTCGACGTCGAGCGCGCCTCGGGGTTCCGCTACTCGCAGCGGGCGTACCTGGTGCAGGTGTACCGGCGCGGCGCGGGGGTGTTCCTCTTCGACCCTCCGCCGATCGGCGACTTCCGCGCCCTCGAGGACGCGATCGGCGCTGAGGAATGGGTGCTGCACGCGGCGAGCCAGGACCTCCCGTCCCTGCGCGAGATCGGACTGGAACCAGCCTCCATCTTCGACACCGAACTCGCCGCGCGCCTGCTCGGTCATGAGCGCGTGGGCCTCGGCGCCGTGGTCGAGGACACCCTCGGCATCACGCTCGCGAAGGCCCACTCCGCGTCGGACTGGTCGACGCGTCCGCTCCCCCAGTCGTGGCTGGAGTACGCGGCACTCGACGTCGAGCACCTCGTCGACGTGCGCGACAAGCTGGCGGAGGAGCTGGTCGACCAGGGGAAGACCGAGTTCGCCGCGGAGGAGTTCCGTGCCGTGCTCGATCGGGAGCCGAAGCCTCCCCGGGAAGAGCCCTGGCGCCGTCTGTCGGGTCTGCACACCGTGCGCGGGCGAAAGGCCCTGGCCGTCGCCCGCGAACTCTGGACCGCTCGCGAGGAGTACGCCCGGGAGGAGGACGTCGCACCCGGCCGCCTCGTCCCCGATCGCGCGCTCGTCGCCGCCGTGCTCGCCGACCCGAAGACGAAGAGCGCCCTCGCCGCCGTCAAGGACTTCACCGGCCGGGCGAGCCGATCGCAGCTGGACCGCTGGTGGGCGGCCATCGAGGCCGGACGCGCTGTCACCCAGCTCCCGCTCGAACGCGCGACCGGCGGCGACACGCTGCCGCCGCCGCGGGCGTGGGCCGACCGCAACCCCGAGGCCGACGTTCGGCTCAAGGCGGCGCGCCCCGTCGTGGAGCACCGTGCCGAGGAACTGCACATGCCGACCGAGAACCTGCTGACTCCCGAGCTGCTGCGGCGTGTCGCGTGGACTCCCCCGCAGCCGTTGACCGCGGCATCCGTCGGTGAAGCTCTCGCGGCATTGGGTGCCAGGCCCTGGCAGATTGCGCAGACCTCACAGGTGATCGCCGATGCCTTTGTGGATTCCGTGCAAGCGGTGTCGGAGGCGCCGGAAACCGCTTCGTAGGTTTCCCCCACCCGATTCCTAGCCGTCCACGCGCCCTCCTAGGCTGGCGACATCCCTACTTTTGGAGGCAGAGTGGCCGAGATTTCGGACGTCTTCTTCGTCGATGGAATGCGCACCCCGTTCGGGCGCGCCGGCGAGAAAGGCATGTACTGGAACACCCGCGCGGACGACCTCGCCGTAAAGGCGACGATCGGGCTGATGGAGCGCAACCCGGGCGTTCCCCGGGACCGCATCGACGACGTCGCCATCGCCGCGACGAGCCAGACGGGTGACCAGGGACTGACCCTGGGCCGCAGCGTCGCGATCCTCGCCGGTCTTCCGCAGACGGTGCCCGGCTTCGCGATCGACAGGATGTGCGCGGGCGCCATGACGAGCGTCACCACGATGGCGGGGTCCATCGGCGTCGGCATGTACGACGTCGCGCTCGCCGGCGGCGTCGAGCACATGGGCCACCACCCCATCGGCGGCAACGCCGACCCCAACCCGCGTTTCGTCGCGGAGAAGATGGTCGACCCGGGCGCGCTCAACATGGGTGTGACCGCCGAGCGCATCTTCGACCGGTTCCCGCACTTCACCAAGGAGCGCTCGGACCGCTACGGCATGCTCAGCCAGCAGAAGGCGCAGGCCGCCTACGACGCCGGCAAGATCCAGCCCGACCTCGTCTCGGTCGCCACCAAGGACGCCGAGGGCTCGTGGGGCCTCGCCACCGAGGACGAGGGCCGTCGCCCGCAGACCACGATGGAGGACCTGGCCGGTCTGAAGACGCCCTTCCGCCCGCACGGCCGTGTGACGGCGGGCACGTCATCGCCCCTCACCGACGGTGCGACGATGTCGCTGCTCGCCGGTGGCGGGGCCGTCAAGGAGCTGGGCCTGAAGCCCAAGATGAAGCTCGTCTCGTTCGCCTTCGCCGGCGTGCAGCCCGAGATCATGGGCATCGGCCCGATCCCGTCGACGGAGAAGGCGCTCAGGAAGGCCGGTCTCTCGATCGCCGACATCGGGCTCTTCGAGCTGAACGAGGCCTTCGCCATTCAGGTGATCTCGCTGCTCGACCACTTCGGCATCGCCGACGACGACCCGCGCGTCAACCAGTGGGGCGGCGCGATCGCGCTCGGGCATCCGCTGGCCGCCTCGGGCGTGCGCCTGATGATCCAGCTCGCGGCCCAGTTCGCCGAGCGCCCCGACGTGCGCTACGGCCTGACCGCGATGTGCGTCGGCCTCGGCCAGGGCGGCTCGGTCATCTGGGAGAACCCGCACTTCGACGGCAAGAAGCGGAAGTAAGCACGAATGACGAACTACGACGACATCGACTTCTCCCCCATCCTCGCCGTGACGGACGGCGAGGTGATCACGCACTCGCGGGTGCGCGACATCCGTCTGCCCTCGGGCAAGGTCCTCGCCCTCGTCACCCTCGACAACGGCCGCGACCACACGCGCCCGAACACGCTCGGTCCCGCGACGATGTTCCAGCTCGGCGAGACGCTCGACGCGCTGAAGGCGCGCGCGGCAGCCGGCGAGATCCATGCGGTCGGCATCACCGGCAAGCAGTACATCCTCGCGGCCGGCGCCGACCTCAGCGACATCAGCAAGGTCGGTTCGAAGGACAACGCCCGCATGGTGGCGCAGCTCGGCCACAAGGTGTTCGGCCAGCTCTCCGAGCTGGGCGTGCCCACGTTCGCCTTCGTCAACGGGCTCGCGCTCGGCGGCGGCCTCGAGATCGCGCTCAACAGCACGTACCGGACCGTGGATGCCTCGGCCGCCGCGATCGCGCTCCCCGAGGTCTTCCTCGGCATCATCCCCGGCTGGGGCGGTGCCTACCTGCTGCCGAACCTCATCGGCATCGAGAACGCGCCCGACGTCGTGATCTCGAACCCGCTGAAGCAGAACCGCATGCTGAAGCCGCAGCAGGCGTTCGACTACGGCATCGTCGATGCGATCTTCCCCGCCGCGAACTACCTCGAGGACTCGCTGGCGTGGGCGGACGGCGTCCTCGGCGGGAAGATCAAGGTCGACCGCAAGAACGAGCCGGGCAAGATCGAGCGTCTCACCAAGTGGCCGATCGCCATCAAGATGGCTCGCGGCATGCTCGAGTCGAAGATCGGCACCGTGCCGAAATCCCCGTACGTGGCGCTGGACCTCCTCGACAAGGCGCGGAACGGTTCGAAGGCCGAGGGCTTCGCACGCGAGGACGAGGCTCTCGCCGAGCTCGTCACGGGCGACCAGTTCGCGGCATCCATGTATGCCTTCGATCTGGTGCAGAAGCGCGCCAAGCGTCCGGTCGGCGCCCCCGACAAGGAGCTCGCGAAGAAGGTCACCAAGGTCGGGATCATCGGCGCGGGCCTGATGGCCAGCCAGTTCGCGCTGCTGTTCGTGCGCAAGCTGCAGGTGCCGGTGCTGATCACCGACCTCGACCAGGCGCGAGTCGACAAGGGCGTGGCGTACATCCACGACGAGATCGGCAAGCTCGAGGCGAAGGGCCGCCTGGACGGCGACACCGCCAACAAGCTGCGCGCGCTCGTCACCGGCACGACCGACAAGAGCCTCTACGCGGACTGCGACTTCGTCATCGAGGCGGTGTTCGAGGAGGTCGGCGTGAAGCAGCAGGTGTTCGGCGAGATCGAGCAGATCATCGCCGAGGACGCGATCCTCGCGACCAACACCTCGTCGCTGTCGGTCGAGGAGATCGGCGCGAAGCTCGCCCACCCGGAGCGGCTGGTCGGCTTCCACTTCTTCAACCCGGTCGCGGTCATGCCGCTCATCGAGATCGTGAAGACGCCGCAGACCTCGGATGCCGCGCTCTCGACGGCGTTCGTCGTCGCGAAGAACCTCGGCAAGAACGCGGTGCTCACCGCGGACGCGCCGGGCTTCGTGGTCAACCGCCTGCTGGCCAAGGTCATGGGCGAGGCCGCGCGCGCCGTCTACGAGGGCACGCCGGTCGCCGACGTCGAGAAGGCGTTCGCGCCCCTCGGGCTGCCGATGGGCCCGTTCCAGCTGATCGACCTGGTCGGCTGGAAGGTCGCCGCGCACGTGCAGGACACGATGGTGCACGCCTTCCCCGAGCGGTTCTACGCGAACGAGAACTTCCACGCGCTCGCGGAGCTCTCCGAGGTCGTCGAGAAGGACAAGGGCGGCCGCGTGACCGGCTGGACCAAGGCCGCGGAGAAGATCCTCAAGCCCGCCGTGGGCTCGTCGCCGGCATCTGCCGACGAGATCCTGCGCCGCGTGCAGGAGGGCCTCGCGCAGGAGATCAAGCTCATGCTCGACGAGGGTGTGGTCCCCGAGGTCGAGGACATCGACCTCTGCCTCATCCTCGGCGCGGGCTGGCCGTTCATCGACGGCGGTGCGTCGCCGTACCTCGACCGCGAGGGCGCATCCGAGCGCGCCTTCGGCGACACCTTCCACCACCCGGTGATCACGGGCATCGCCGGCTGACGCCGCGAAGACAGATGGGGCGCATCCTCCTCGGAGGATGCGCCCCATCTCGTCGTGGGTGGAGTGCGCAGCGCGACCAGGGCCTAGTGGCGCTCCTCGCGAGACAGCGTCGGGATCACCGGGATCTCGCGGGTCTCAGCCCCGCGGGCGACGGGGATGCGGGTGCCCAGCACCTGTGCGACGACGTCTTGCGCGATCTTCGCCGGGGTGAGGCCGGCGTCCTCGAGGATCTGCTCGCGGCTCGCGTGGTCGATGAACTCGTCGGGCACGCCCAGTTCGTCGACCGCCGTGTCGACGCCCGCCTCGCGCAGCACCTGGCGCACGCGCGTGCCGACGCCGCCCACCCGGATGCCGTCCTCGATCGTGATGACGAGGCGATGGGATGCTGCGAGCTCGACGATCGACGGCTGCACCGGCACGACCCACCGGGGGTCGACGACGGGGGCGCCGAGGCCCTGCGCGCGCAGGCGCTCGGCGACGTCGACCGCGATGTGCGCCATCGGGCCGATGCCGACGAGCAGCACGTCCTGGGCGTCGGAGCGCACCAGGACGTCCACGCCGTCTTCGAGTCGCTCGAGGGCCGGGAGATCTGGGCTCACACCGCCCTTCGGGAACCGGATGACGGTGGGCGCGTCGTCGACGGCCACGGCCTCGTGCAGCTCCTCGCGCAGGCGCGCCTCGTCGCGGGGTACGGCGATGCGGATGTGCGGCACGATCTGCAGCATCGCGAGATCCCAGATGCCGTGGTGGCTCGGACCGTCGGGGCCCGTCACGCCGGCCCGATCGAGCACGAAAGTGACGCCCGCGCGGTGGAGCGCGACATCCATCAGCACCTGATCGAAGGCGCGGTTCATGAACGTCGCGTAGATCGCGACGATGGGGTGCAGACCGCCGAAGGCCAGGCCGGCGGCGGAGGCGACGGCATGCTGCTCGGCGATGCCGACGTCGTAGACGCGATCCGGGAAACGCTGCGCGAACGGCAGCAGACCCGTGGGCCGCAGCATGGCCGCGGTCATGGCGATCACGTCGTCACGCTCGTCGCCCACGTGCACGAGTTCGTCGGCGAAGACGTCGGTCCAGGCGGTGCCGCCCGCTGCGCCGAGGGACTCCCCCGTGATCGGGTCGATCTTGCCGACCGCATGGAACTGGTCGGCCTCGTCCTCGAGGGCCGGCGCGTAGCCGCGCCCCTTCTCGGTGATCGCGTGGACGATGACCGGCGCCCCGTACTCCTTGGCCAGCTCGAGCGTCTCGATGAGCGTCGGCAGGTCGTGGCCGTCGACGGGCCCGAGGTACTTGATGTCGAGGTTCGAGTAGAGCGCGGCGTTGTTCGTGAACCGCGACAGGAAGCCGTGCGTGCCGCCGCGCACACCGCGGTAGACGGCGCGGGCCGCGGGGCCGAGCTTGCGGAAGACCGTGTCGGAGCCCCGGTGGAGGTTGCGGTAGGCGTCGGCTGTGCGGACGCGGTTGAGGTATCGCGCCATGCCGCCGATCGTCGGAGCGTACGAGCGTCCGTTGTCGTTGACGACGATCACGTGGTTGCGGTCGTTGTCGTCGGAGATGTTGTTGAGCGCCTCCCACGTCATGCCGCCGTTGAGCGCGCCGACGCCGACGACGGCGACGACGTGCCGGTCCTTGCGACCGGTGCGCGTCAGAGCGCGCGAGACGCCGTCTGCCCAGCTCAGCGAGCTGGAGGCGTGGGACGACTCGACCACGTCGTGCGGGCTCTCGGAGCGCTGCGGGTAGCCGGCGAGGCCTTCGCGCGCGCGGAGCTTCGTGAAGTCCTGGCGCCCGGTGAGCAGCTTGTGCACGTAGGACTGGTGACCCGTGTCGAAGATCATGGGATCGTTCGGCGAGTCGAAGACGCGGTGCAGCGCGATCGTGAGCTCGACGACCCCGAGGTTGGGGCCCAGGTGACCGCCTGTGCGTGCGACGTTCTCGACGAGGAAGCCGCGGATCTCGTCCGCGAGCTGCTCGAGCTGATCGAGGCTCAGCGCGTCGAGGTCGCGGGGTCCGGTGATGGACGACAGCAGCGACATCCCGGCTCCTTTCCGGCCCCGGAAGGGCCCTGCAAGTCTACCCGGGGCATGAAGGGGGGACCGGATGCCGCGGCATCCGGTCCCCCGTGAATCCGCTGTCAGGCCAGCGCACGCACCACGTACTGCAGGATGCCGCCGTTGCGGTAGTAGTCGGCCTCACCGGGCGTGTCGATGCGGACGACCGCGTCGAACTCGACGGTCTGCTTGCCCTCGGGCGAGAACTCGCTGGGCTCGGCCGTGACCTTGACGGTCTTCGGCGTGACGCCCTCGTTGAGCTGCTCGAGACCCGAGATCGAGACGATCTCGGTGCCGTCCAGGCCCAGCGACTTCCAGCTCTCGCCGGCCGGGACCTGCAGCGGGACGACGCCCATGCCGATGAGGTTCGAGCGGTGGATGCGCTCGAAGCTCTCGGTGATGACGGCCTTCACGCCGAGGAGCGAGGTGCCCTTGGCTGCCCAGTCGCGCGACGAGCCCGAGCCGTACTCCTTGCCGCCGAAGACGACGAGCGGGGTGCCCTGCGCCTGGTAGTTCTGGCTCGCGTCGTAGATGTACGACTGCGGGCCGCCCTCCAGCGTGAAGTCGCGCGTGAAGCCGCCCTCGACGATCTGACCGTCGTTGACCGCGGAGACGAGCTCGTTCTTGAGGCGGATGTTGGCGAACGTGCCGCGGATCATGACCTCGTGGTTGCCTCGGCGCGAGCCGTAGGAGTTGAAGTCCTTCTGCGCGACGCCGTGCTCGGTGAGGTACTGCGCGGCGGGCGTGCCGGCCTTGATGTTGCCGGCGGGCGAGATGTGGTCGGTGGTGACCGAGTCGCCGAGGGTCGCCATGACACGAGCACCCGAGATGTCGGTGACCGGGGTCAGGTCCATCGACATGCCGTCGAAGTACGGGGCCTTTCGGACGTACGTCGAGTCGGCGTCCCACTCGAACACGGGGCCCTCGGGCGTCGGAAGGTTCTTCCAGCGCACGTCGCCCTCGAAGACCGTCGCATACTGCGTGATGAACTGCTCGCGCGAGATCGACGTGTCGATGATCTGCTGGACCTCTTCCGGCGACGGCCAGATGTCCTTGAGGAAGACGTCGTTGCCGTCGGTGTCCTTGCCGAGCGGGTCGGTCTCGAAGTCGAAGTTCATCGAGCCGGCCAGCGCGTACGCGACCACCAGCGGCGGCGAGGCGAGGTAGTTCATCTTCACGTCGGGGCTGATGCGGCCCTCGAAGTTGCGGTTGCCCGACAGCACGGCGGTGACGGCGAGGTCGTTCTCGTTGATGGCCTCGGAGACCTCTTCGATGAGCGGGCCCGAGTTGCCGATGCAGATCGTGCAGCCGTAGCCGACCGTGAAGAAGTCGAGGCCCTCGAGCGCCTTGTCGAGGCCCGACTTCTCGTAGTAGTCGGTGACGACCTTCGAGCCCGGGCCGAGCGTCGTCTTGACCCACGGCTTGCGCTTGAGGCCCTTGTCGACCGCCTTCTTGGCGAGCAGGCCTGCCGCGATCATGACCGACGGGTTGGACGTGTTCGTGCACGACGTGATGGCGGCCAGCGTCACCGCGCCGTTGTCGAGGATGTACGCCTCGCCGTCGGGCGTGGTGACCTTGACCGGCTTCGAGGCCGTCGCGGGCGCACCGCTGTTGATGTGCACCGGGCGCGTCGTGGGTGCCTCCTCGCCGGGCACGGCGCCCGGGTCGGATGCCGGGAACGAGTGCTTCGACTCGAGGTCGACGATGTCGTCGCTCGTCGAGGCCGTCGCGTAGTTCACGATGTCCTTCTCGAACTGCGACTTCGCCTCCGACAGCAGGATGCGGTCCTGCGGGCGCTTGGGTCCGGCGATCGACGGCACGACAGTGCCGAGGTCGAGCTCCATGTACTCGCTGAAGACGAGCGCGCGGGCCGGGTCGTGCCAGAGCGACTGCTCCTTCGCGTACGCCTCGACGAGCGCGACGGCGTCTTCGTCGCGGCCGGTGAGGCGCAGGTAGTCGAGGGTCACGTCGTCGATGGGGAACATCGCGGCGGTCGAGCCGAACTCGGGGCTCATGTTGCCGATGGTGGCGCGGTTCGCGAGCGGCACAGAGGCGACGCCCTCGCCGTAGAACTCGACGAACTTGCCGAC
>JAVBUG010000171.1:0-4489 GCA_031555515.1 Microbacterium sp.
CCCGTCCCGGCGACTGGAGCCCGCGCTCCGGCTACTGCGCGATGCAGCGGCTGCTCGCCGAGGAGCGCCCCACCGCGGTCTTCGCCGCCAACGACCAGATGGCGCTCGGCGCCTACCGCGCGATCAGTGAGGCGGGCCTGCGGATCCCGGAGGACGTCTCGGTCCTCGGATTCGACGACATCGACGAGGCCGAGATGTTCGCGCCGCCGCTCACGACAGTCCGCCAGGACTGGGGGCTGCTCGGCCGCGAGTCGCTGCGCGTCGCGCGCGAGCTGGAGCGCGGCGCGCCGCCCGAGCAGGTCGAACTGGCGACCCGCCTCGTCCTGCGCGCCTCGACCGCGCCGCCGCGCGCCGACTGAGCCGGTCGGCGCGGTCGGCGGCGTCAGATCAGGCCGAGGCGGCGGAACGCGTTCGCGATCCCGTCGTCGAGCACGTCGGTCGTGACGAAGTCGGCGAGCTCCTTGAGCTCGGGCTGGGCGTTGCCCATGGCGATCGAGACCCCGCACACCTGGAACATCTCGATGTCGTTCCAGCTGTCGCCCACCGCGATCGCGTCGGCGGCATCGATGCCGAGGTGCGCGAGCAGCAGCTCGATCGCCGACCCCTTCGTCGTCTCGCGCTCGCTGATCTCGCCGTTCGAGCCGCCCGGCAGCGGCATGCTCCCCGGCACGACCAGGAACTCGTCGCCGAGGTCTTCCCGCAGCTCCTCGAGGCCCTCAGGGTGGTCGCTGACGAAGACGGCCTTGTCGATGCGGGTGAGGTCAGCCTCGTCGACGCTCGGGAACGTGCGCTGCGCGAGGCCGACGAGCGAGTCCTCGGGCCGCACCTGCTGGCCCGCCTTCTCACGCGCCTCGAGGGCCGCCGCGTAGTCGCGCATCAGCTCGGCCATGTCATCGCTCGCGTAGACGGCATCGCGGGTCTGCAGGAAGTAACGGATGCCGCGGCTTCGCAGCGCCGTCAGCATGCGGTCCGTCGCGGCCGGCGACAGGGGGCGGTCGACGACCACCTGTCCGTCCGAGACGACGAGTGCTCCCGAGTTGGTGACCGCACCGTCGAAGCCGATCCCGGCGACCTCCGGATGGATGTCGGACGCCGACCGGCCGGTGCTCAGGTAGACCAGGTGCCCCGCCTCACGGACCGCGCGGATCGCCGGGCCCGTCGACGGCGCCACGTGCGAGCCGTGCTCGAGCAGCGTCCCGTCGACGTCGAGGAAGATGATCCGCCGGCGATCCGGGCGGGGCTGGGCTGCAGCATCCATCGTCATCAGTGCTTGTTCCCGGTGAAGAGGAGGATGCCGCCGAGGCCGATCATGAGGCCGCCGCCGGTGGCGGACAGGGTCGAGATGCGCTTCGGGGAGCGCCCGAACCACTCGCGAGCGCCCGCCGCGATGAGCGCCCAGATGCCGTCGGAGATGAGCGCGATGACGAAGAACACGAGTCCGAGCTCGATCATCTGCAGCGGAACCATGCCGGCGTTCAGGTCGACGAACTGGGGCAGCACCGCGACGAAGAAGGCGATCGTCTTGGGGTTCGTGATGCCCACGATGAACCCCTCGCCGAGCTGGCGCCAGGCCGAGCGGGGGAGCGCACCGCCGTTGGCCTCGGCGGCCGCCCGCCGGCGATGGCGGATCGCCTGCACGCCGAGGTACATGAGGTACAGCGCACCGGCGACCTTGACGATCGTGAACAGCACGATCGACTGCGCCACGATGCCGCCGACGCCGATCGCCACGAGGCCGATGATCGGGAGCAGACCGAGCGCGTTGCCGAGCACGCTGAGCAGCCCGCCGATGCGGCCGAGGGCCAGCGCGCGCCCGATCGTGAAGAGCACGCTCGGGCCCGGGATCACGATCAGGACGAGGGCGGCGAGCGTGAAGGCGAGAAGGTTCGAGGCGGGCACCACAGGGTGAGCCTAGTCCGGGCGGGTGGATCGGCCTCTGTCCAGACGTCTCCGCGTACCCTGGACGCATGACCGAATCCCCAGTGCGCGCGACAAAACCGAGGCAGGTGCGTCCGGCGACCGAGGGATGGACGCAGAAGAAGGACGCCGAGGGGCGGCCGCTCCTCCAGTTCGCGAGTCCGAAGCGCGGCAAGCCGCCCGTGCACATGGCCGACTTCACCCCCGAGCAGCGCGTCGAGAAGGTCAAGGAGCTGGGGCTTCCCGGCTTCCGTGCGAAGCAGCTCGAGAAGCACTACTTCCAGCACTGGACCCACAACCCCGCCGACATGACGGACCTGCCCGCCGAGGGGCGCGAGGAGTTCGTGCACGGCATGCTGCCGCCGCTTCTCACCGAGGTGCGCCGCCTCGAGACCGACCGCGGCGACACGATCAAGTTCCTCTGGAAGCTGCACGACGGCGCGCTCGTCGAGTCGGTGCTCATGCGCTACCCCGGCCGCATCACGCTGTGCGTCTCGTCGCAGGCCGGCTGCGGCATGAACTGCCCGTTCTGCGCCACGGGGCAGGCAGGCCTCACCCGCAACATGTCGGCGGCCGAGATCGTCGAGCAGGTCGTGCGCGCCAACCGGCTCATCGCCGACGGGGGCCTCGGCGGCAAGAAGAAGGACGACCACTCCGCGGAGCGCGTCTCGAACATCGTCTTCATGGGCATGGGTGAGCCGCTCGCCAACTACGCGCGCGTCATGCAAGCGGTGCGCGTGATGACCGACAAGCAGCACGGGCTCGGCATGAGCGCCCGCGGCATCACGGTCTCGACCGTCGGCCTCGTGCCGGCGATCACCAAGCTCGCGCAAGAGGACATCCCGGTCACGTTCGCCCTGTCGCTGCACGCGCCCGACGACAAGCTGCGCGACGAGCTCATCCCGGTGAACTCCCGCTGGAAGGTCGACGAGGCGCTCGACGCCGCACGTGCCTACTTCGACAAGACCGGGCGCCGCGTCTCGATCGAGTACGCGCTCATCAAGGACATGAACGACCACGGCTGGCGCGCCGATCTGCTGGCCGAGAAGCTCAACGCCCGGGGCCGCGGCTGGGTGCACGTGAACCCCATCCCGCTGAACCCGACGCCCGGCTCGATCTGGACCGCGTCCGAGGTCTCCGTGCAGAACGAGTTCGTGCGGCGCCTCAACGAGGCCGGCATCCCGACGACCCTCCGCGACACCCGCGGCAAGGAGATCGACGGCGCGTGCGGCCAGCTCGTCGCCACCGAGGAGGACGAGGCGGTCGCCGCCGTCACCCCGCTGGAGGACTGAACCCCCGGTCGTTGAGCGAGCTTGCGAGTCGAAACGCGCGGCGTCCGCGATCTCACGCGCCTCTAATACACCTGCCGCACAGGAAGCGCCCTCTAGCCTGTGCGGATGTCTTCTTACTCCGCACACCGGCCGGGCCGGTTCGGCTCCGACGGCCGGATCGAGTTCGAGACGGACGGCGAGCAGACCGAGGATCTGTACCTCGACGACGTGCGCGCCCAGCAGGCGGCCGGTGAGCCCGGGGCCGATCAGCGCCCCGACGACGACGGACCCGAGGACCCGTTCCCGGTCACGAAGGACCTCCTCGAGGACGCGCTGGCGATGAACCCGACGCAGCCGGTGGCCGTTGCCGAGCCGGTCGTGGCGGAGCAGACGACGATCGGCGAGTGGGGCGCGATCGACGAGCCGCGCGTTCACGAGCCCGTGGCCGACGAACCTGTTGCCGACGAGGAGCCCGAGGCGGCAGCATCCGTTCCCCCCGTCCGCGCGAAGCGTGCGAAGCGCCCGCGCCGCGAGCGGACGTCGGGCTGGCGCAAACTCGCGATCCTCGGCGGCGCCGACGGATCGGTGCTCGACGAGGTGCCGACCGAGACGCCGCGGTTCGTGCAGATGTTCTTCGTGATCGCGGGCACTGCCCTGATCTCGGCGATCTCGATGTACTTCGCGCTCACGACGGGGGTGCGGATCGTCGCGTGGGGCGCGCTGCCGCTCGCGATCGTGTGGGCGCTCATCATCTTCAACCTCGACCGCTTCCTCACCTCGACGATGCGTTCGTCGCAGAGCATCGGGCGGCTCATCGCGCTCGCGATCCCTCGTGTCATCATGGCCGCCGTCATCGGCATCGTCGTGGCCGAGCCGCTCGTACTCCAGATCTTCCACAACGACATCGCGCGCGAGGTCAACGCGACGAACATCACCAAGGCGCAGTCGGACCAGGACGCCGTGACCGCCGGGCCCGAGAAGCAGGCGCTGGATGCGGCGAGCGAGCGTGTCGCGGCCCTCGAGAGCCAGGCGGCGAGCGGTGTCGTGGCGGGCGCCGACACGACATCGGCGTCGGCCGCGTCGGCCCAGCAGACCGTGGACGACCTCACCGCGAAACTCGCGGCGCAGCAGCAGGTGATCGACCAGGCGCGCGCGATCTACCAGTGCGAGCTGACCGGACAGGGGGCGGGCGAGGTGCCCGGCTGCAGCGGTGTCGCGGGCGAGGGGGCGAGCTCGGATGCCGCCGAGGCGCAGCTCGAAGCCGCCCAGGCGGCGTACGACGACCTGAACTCGCAGCTGAC
>JAVBUG010000025.1:0-34318 GCA_031555515.1 Microbacterium sp.
TCCGTCATCCCCAGCATCCCTTCAGTGTCCCCCGATCATCGTCGAGGGCGCCAGGGGGCAGCGACGTAGTATTCCGCGGAATCCAGGGGATGTGGAGAACTCGTTCTCGACGCTGCGTGTGGAGGAGCTGCCTGTGGAGGAAGGGCAGCGGTGTCAGACCGTGGCAGCGAGCCAACGCCCGGACCGCACACGCCACCCCAGGGTGCCGAGTCGTGCGAGCAGATAGACGCCGAAGAAGGCGACCGCGAGCCAGACGAGCCCTGCAGTGCCGTCGACCCCCGTCGCGGCGATGATCCACAGGGCAGGCAGGAACGGCACCAGGTTCAGGCCGCCGGCGATCGCGAGGTAGCGGGCGTCGTTCGCGCCCATGAGCACCCCGTCGAGCACGAAGACGACGCCGGCGATCGGCTGGGCGATCGCGAGCACGAGCAGTGCCGGCTGCACGAGCGCCGCGATCTCGGGGTCGCCGGTGAAGACGATTCCGAGTACGCCGGACGACGCGGCGATCAGACCCCCGACGACCACGCCGAACCAGGCCCCCCACGCGACGGTGCGCGCCAGCACGCGGTGCACCTGCTGCTCGTCGCCGGCCCCGAGCTCCTTGCCGATGAGGGCCTGGGCCGCGATCGCGAGCGCGTCGAGGGCGAAGGCGGCCGCGGAGAAGATCGTGAACACGATCTGCCATCCGGCCAGCTCCTCGGTGCCGATGCCCGTCGCGATCCCCACCGTCGCGAGCAGCGCGACGCGCAGCGACACCGTGCGCAGGAACAGCCACCCGCCCGAGCGGGCAGACCCGCGCACCCCGTCGCGCTGAGGACGGATGGATGCCTCGTGCCGGCGTGCGAGCCGGCCCACGACGACCACGTACGCGGCGACCATGCCCCACTGCGCGACGACGGTGCCGATCGCGGAGCCCGCGATGCCCCACCCGAAGCCGTAGATGAAGAGCCAGTTGAGCAGGGCGTTCGCGGCGAAGCCGAGCCCGGCGATCCAGAGGGGCGTCACGGTGTCCTGCATGCCCCGCAGGAGACCGGTCGCGGCGAACACGACGAGCATCGCGGGAAGGCCCCACATCGAGATGCCGAGGTAGATCTCGGCCTGCTCGGCGACCTCAGGCGTCGCACCGAACAGGCCGACGAGCAGCGGCGTCGCGACGTAGCCGACAAGGGCGAGCACGGCGCCGATGCCGAGCGCGAGCCACATGCCGTCGATGCCGACCGACACCGCGCGGGACGGGTCGCCCGCCCCGAACCGGCGCGCGACGGCGGGCGTCGTCGAGTAGGCGAGGAACACCATGAGCCCGACGATCGTCTGCAGCACGGCGGACGCGATGCCGAGCCCGGCGAGCGGCTCGACGCCGAGATGGCCGACGAGTGCCGAGTCGACGATGAGGAACAGCGGCTCGGCGATCAGGGCGCCGAGTGCCGGCACCGCGAGCCGCAGGATGTCGCGGTTCAGGGTGTCGGTCGTCACCCCAGAAGCCTAGAACCGGGCGCCGACGCCGGGGCGCAGCATCCGTGATCATCACAATGTCGTCACGGGCGGCGATCCGGCCGCTCCCGAGAGTTGTCCAGGCTTCGGGCGACTACCCTGGAACGCATGACCGATGCCCCCCGCTCCGGTCTCGCGCTCGAGGAACTCAGCGCCGAGATCCGCCCCCAGGACGATCTGTTCCGCCACGTCAACGGCAGCTGGCTCGACCGGACCGAGATCCCCGAGGACAAGGCTCGGTGGGGCTCGTTCCACCTCATCGCGGAGCAGGCCGAGAAGGACGTGCACGCGATCGTCGAGGAGTCGCAGCAGGCCGAGCCCGGCACCGAGGCGCGCAAGATCGGCGATCTCTACACGAGCTTCATGGACACCGAGCGCATCGAGGCGCAGGGTGCCGCACCCCTCGTCGACACGCTCGCACGGGTCGAGGCGATCGAAGACATCCCCGGGTTCCTGCGCACGATCGGCGAGTTCGAGCGCGACGGCATCGCGGCGCTGATCCACCTCTACTTCGAGCCCGACCCGGGCAACCCCGAGCGCTACGTGCCGTTCTTCATCCAGGGCGGCCTGTCGCTGCCCGACGAGAGCTACTACCGCCTCGACAACTTCCAGGAGACGCGCATCGCGTTCCGCACGCACGTGCAGCGCATCCTCGAGCTCGCGGGCGTGACCGAGGCCGAGGCATCCGCCGACCGCATCGTCGCGATCGAGACGGAGCTGGCCACGCACCACTGGGACAACGTCTCGAGCCGTGACGCGGTGAAGACCTACAACCTCAAGACGTGGGACGACGTGCAGGAGCTCGTCGGCGTCGACCTCACGCCGTGGCGCGAGGGCGCGGCCCCCGACCACGCCGACGCGTTCGCCGAGATCAACGTCTACCAGCCCAGCTTCTTCGAGGGCCTCGGCGCGCTGCTCGTCGAGGACCGGCTGGAGGACTGGAAGGCGTGGCTGCGCTTCGCCGTCGTCCACTCCGCGGCGCCCTTCCTCTCGGAGGAGTTCGTCGCCGAGAACTTCGGGTTCTACGGCACGCAGCTCACGGGTGTCCCCGTCAATCGCGAGCGGTGGAAGCGCGGCGTCAGCCTCACCGAGGCCGCGCTGGGCGAGGCCATCGGCCGCGTCTACGTCGAGCGGCACTTCCCGCCCGCAGCCAAGGAGGCGATGGACGAGCTCGTCGCCAACCTCATCGAGGCGTACCGGCAGTCGATCGCCGAACTCGAGTGGATGAGCCCCGAGACGCGCGAGCGCGCGCTCGCCAAGCTCGACGCGTTCACCCCGAAGATCGGGTACCCGGTGAAGTGGAAGGACTACTCCACCCTCGAGATCGACGCCGACGACCTCGTCGGCAACATCCGCCGCGCGCACGTGTGGGAGCACGACCGCCAGCTCGCGAAGGTCGGCCAGCCGATCGACCGGGACGAGTGGTTCATGACGCCGCAGACCGTCAACGCCTACTACAACCCGCTGATGAACGAGATCGTGTTCCCGGCGGCGATCCTGCAGTACCCCTTCTTCGACGTCGAGCGCGACGCCGCCGCCAACTACGGCGGCATCGGCGCGGTCATCGGCCACGAGATCGGCCACGGCTTCGACGACCAGGGCAGCCGCTTCGACGGTGACGGGTCGCTGCGCGACTGGTGGACCGACGACGACCGCGCCGCCTTCGAGGAGCGCACCAAGAACCTCATCGCCCAGTACGACGCCCTCGTGCCGCTGGGTGCCGACGGCGAGCGGCTGGCCGACGACAACCACGTCAACGGCGCGCTCACCATCGGCGAGAACATCGGCGACCTGGGCGGACTCGGCATCGCGATCAAGGCCTACGCCCTGTCGCTGGGCGATGCCGAAGCCCCGGAGCTCGAGGGCTTCACGGGCATCCAGCGACTGCTGCTGAGCTGGGGACAGATCTGGCAGCAGAAGGGACGGGATGCCGAGACCATCCGTCTGCTCACGATCGACCCGCACTCGCCCAACGAGTTCCGGTGCAACCAGATCGTGCGCAACATCGACGCGTTCTACGATGCGTTCGGTGTGACCGAGTCGGATGCTCTCTGGCTCGACGAGGATCAGCGCGTCACCATCTGGTGACGGCGGGGCCGCGTGCGGCCCGATCACCCCGCAATTTCGTCAAGGGGAGGGAAACTCCGTGGGCATGGAGCCCAGAAAGGATGCCGAGTCGCTGCGGGGGGCGCGACGGAGCACCGGTCGGCGGCTGCCGAAGAGGGCAGCGGCCGGTCGTCGTTCGTTCACGTCGACGCTGAAGGCGCTCGACGATCTCGCCGCATCCGGGGCCAAGATCTCGGTGCGCATCACCGACCTCGACCGCGGCACGTCCGTGCTGTCGGGCGACGACTTCGTGACGCTGCCCGTCGCCGGGCTCGGCGTGGTGCCGCTGCTCATCGAGGTGGCGGCCGCGTTCGAGTCGGGGCGCCTCGAGCCGCTCGAGATCATCGACCGCGCGCACATCGAGCCCGTCGGCGTCGGGGGAGTGTGGCAGCACCTCAAGGCGCCCGCGCTGCCGCTCGTCGACCTCGCCGTGCTCACCGCGTCGACCGGCGACGCGCTCGCCGCCAACGCGCTGCTGCGCCGCGTGGGCCTGCCCGCCGTGCGCGCGCGCATCGAGGAGCTCGGGCTCGCCCGCTCGGCGCTGCTCGACCGGTTCCGCGACGAGCGGGGGCCCGATGACGCCCCGCACTTCGCCCTCGGCTCCGCGCGCGAGCTCGCCGAGGTGTTCGCGGCGCTGGTGAACTCGCAGGTCGTCTCGCCGAGCGTGAGCGCCCAGGTGGCGGAGTGGCTGAGCCTCAACCACGACCTGTCGCTCGTGGCATCCGCCACCGGACTCGACCCGTTCTCGCATGAGAACGACGAGCACGGGCTGCTCTTCATCAACAAGACGGGCCGGGATGCCGGCATCCGTGTCGAAGCAGGAGTGCTCGCCGGCCCGCGTGCCGGAGTGTCCTACGCGCTCATCGTCTGCTTCGACGACCTGTCGATCTCGCACCGCCTGCGTGCGCACGAGGCGTTCCGCATCCTCGGCACCGACCTCATGGAGTACGTGTTCTGAGCCGCCGTCAGGTCACGCGGTACGCGACGTACCGCACGCGGCTCGCCTCACGGATGTACGACGCGAGGTACACCGCGCGCTCGAACTCGGGTCGCGCGGCGCATTCGAGCGTGAGCGCGGCGCGGAAGTAGTAGTCCGCCGGATCGACGTCGTCGCCGCGCAGCAGCGCCTCGAGCACGGCGGGGTCGCCGCTGCGCACGCCGCGGGCGCGGAGGTACAGGAGCGAGCCGTCGTCGCCGCGCGCGCTGTAGCGGCCGTCGATCTCGATCGAGCCGTCCGCGCGCACGGTCTGCCAGTCGGCGCCTCCCGACAGGATCGCGCCGGTGAAGGCGCCGGCAATCGTGCCGCCGATCACGGGGATGATGCGGCGGTGGCCGGCACGGGTCATGCCGTGGTCTTCGAGCGGGCCGAGCTCGGCGACGATCTCGAACGTGCGCTCCAGCGAGGGCACGGGCGGTTCGACGCTCATCGGCTCTCTCCATAGCGGGCGCGGAGGTCGGCCTTGCGGACTTTTCCGGATGCTGTGCGCGGCAGGTCTTCGACGACCACGACGTTCTTGGGCAGCTTGTAGCGGGCGAGGAGGCCGTCGAGGCGGGCGCGCACCGTCTTGGTGTCGACCTCGGCGCCCTCGCGGAGCGTCACCACCGCCCACGGCACCTCGCCCCAGCGCTCGTCGGGCACACCCACGACGGCGACCCCGGAGATGCCCTCGATGTCGGCGATGAGGTTCTCGACCTCGGCGGGATAGATGTTCTCGCCGCCCGAGATGATCATGTCCTTCAGCCGGTCGGAGACGTACAGATAGCCGTCGGGATCGAGGTAGCCGAGATCGCCGGAGCGGAACCACCCGTCCTCGCGGAACGCGGCTGCCGTGGCGTCGGGCTGGCCGTGGTAGCCGAGGAACACGTTCGGTCCGGCGACCTCGATCTCGCCGACGGTGCCCCGCGGCACGACGGCGCCGTGCTCGTCGGTGATGCGCACCTCGGTGAAGAAATGCGGCAACCCGACGCTGCCCTGCTTGGCGCGGGTCATCGCCGGCGAGAGTGACGTGGCGCCCGGCGAGGTCTCGGTCATGCCGTAGCCCTGCGAGAACGACAGCCCGCGCTCCTCGTACGCGTTGAGGATGCGCGTCGGCACGGCCGAGCCGCCGCACGTGAGCTTGCGCAGGCTCGACAGGTCGGTCGTGGCCCACGTGGGGTGGTCGGCCATCATCTGGAACGTCGTCGTCACGCCGCTCAGCATCGTCACGCCGCGCTCCTGGATGAGCGACAGCGCGCGCCCGGGCTCGAAGCCCTTCTCGAGCACGAGGGTCGCGCCCTTCATCAGCACCGGCAACGCCCCCATGCCGAGCGAGGCGACGTGGAAGAGCGGCGAGATCATGAGCGACACGTCGGTCGAGACGATGTCGTAGTCGACCATGCTGTTGAGCGCGGCCCAGGTGAGGTTGCCGTGGCTGAGCACGGCGCCCTTCGGGCGCCCGGTCGTGCCCGACGTGTAGATGATCGCCGCCGGGTCGTCGAGCGTGACGTCCGCCACCGTGTGCCCGCCCGGTGCCTCCGCGATGAGTCGCGCGAGGCCCGGGTGCTCGGGCAGCCCGTCTCCGGTCATGATGACGTGGGCGATCCGCCCGGCCTCGACGCCCGGCATGGCGCGCTCGAGGAACTCCGGGTCGAGCACGACCGCGCGCGCCCCGGCGTCGACCAGCATGTGCTGCACCTCGGGGGCCGCGAGCCGGGTGTTGACCGGCACGAACACCGCACCGAGCTGCGCGGCGCCGAACAGCACCTGCAGGAACTGCGGGCTGTTCTCGCCGATGTAGGCCACCGCGTCGCCGCGCCGGATGCCGCGATGCCACAGCACGGCGGCCACCCGGTCGGCGGCGTCCGCCAGCTCGCGGTACGTCAGCTCGCCCGCGCCGAAGACGACGGCCGTCTTGCCGGGGTCCTTCAGGCGCCGTTTGGCCAGCCAGAACCCGATCCCCTGGTGCATCGTTGCGGTGTCCTCTCCCTCGAGGCGTTTCGTCTCGGTCGCTGCGCTCCCTCGCTCAGCGACCGGGGGGCTCAGGCGTAGAAGCGGTACAGGCCGCGGGCGACGACGGCGGGCTTGCCGCCGCCGTCGATCTCGATGGTCTGGTCGACGGCGAACTGGTAACCGCCGGGGATCTCGGTGACCTCGGCGATCACCGCCCCGCCGCGCACCCGCGCACCCACCTTGACCGGCGACACGAACCGCACCTTGTCGAGACCGTAGTTCACGCGCGTGGACACACCGGTCACGTCGAACAGCTCCGACCAGAACTTCACGGTCAGCGACAGCGAGAGGAAGCCGTGGGCGATGGCACCGCCGAACGGCCCCTCGACCGCGCGGTCGGGGTCGACGTGGATCCACTGGTGGTCGTCGGTCGCGTCGGCGAAGAGGTTCACGCGCTCCTGCGTGACCTCGAGCCACTCGGTGAAGCCGAGGTCGGTGCCGGCGAGTCCTGCGACATCGGCGTAGTCGACGGTGGTGGTCATGGGGTTCTCCTTGGGGTCGAGACGATGATGGATGCTGCGCCCCGGCGTCAGCCGCCGAGGCCGAGGAGCCGGGCGGCGTTGGCCTTGAGGATGCCGGGCATGACCTCGGGCGTGAGGGCGGTCTGCTCCGCATCGCGGAGCCAGCGGTCGGGGGTGAGCAGCGGGACGTCCGAGCCGAACAGCACGCGGCGCTTGAGGGACGAGTTCGCAGCGCGCACGAGGGCGTCGGGGAAATACTTCGGGCTCCAGCCCGACAGGTCGATCCACGTGTTGTGCTTGTGGGTCGCGACCGACAGAGCTTCGTCCTGCCAGGGCACCGACGGGTGGGCCATGATGATCTGCAGCGCCGGGAAGCGCGCCGCGACCGGGTCGAGCAGCATCGGGTTCGACAGGCCCAGCAGCAGGCCGCGCCCGCCCGGCAGGCCCGCGCCGATACCGGTCTGGCCGGTGTGGAAGAGCGCCACGACGCCGGCGTCCTGCAGCGTCTCGTACAGCGGCGAGTACACACGGTCGGACGGGTCGAAGCCCTGCACGGTGGGGTGGAACTTGAAGCCGCGCACGCCGTGGTCCTCGATGAGGCGGCGGGCGTCGTCGACCGCGGTCGGCGCGAGCGGGTCGACCGAGCCGAAAGGGATCAGCACGTCGTTGTTGCGCGCGGCGCCCTCGGCGATGTCGGCGCTCGAGATCGGCGCGTGGCCGAAGTTCGTGCGCGCGTCGACCGTGAACACGACGGCCGCCATCTTCCGCTCGCGGTAGTACGCGGCCACACCGTCGAGGTCGGGGTTCGGCCCGTCGGTGCGGAAGTACCTCGCCGCCGCATCGCGCAGGTCGTCGGGCAGCGACGAGTGCCCATGGTGGTCGACCTCGATGTGCACGTGCACGTCGATCGCGGCGATCGCGTCGAGGTCGATCGCGGGTTCGTAGCGGGTCACGAGCGCTGCAGCTCCTCGGGGAGCGCCGGGAACCTCTCGCCGACGGACGGGAGCGTGCCTGCCGCGTCCGCGAAGCCGGTCGCGAGGTCGTCGTACGACCAGCCGCCCTCGCTGTAGGCCGTCGCCACGGCCTCGGGGTGCGACCACACCTGCAGCCTGTCCCCGCCGATGCCGATGGCCTGACCGGTGACGGCGGCCGCAGCATCCGATGCGAGATATGCGACGAGCCCTGCGACGTCGTCCGACGTGCCGAACCCGAGGTCGTGGCGGAAGAAGGCGGGCATCGGCTCGCCCGCGGCCTCGGCCTCGACGGCGGCGGCGAAGTAGGGGACGGTCGCGGTCATCGCGGTCGCGGCGACCGGGATGACGGCGTTCGCGGTGATGCCGGCGCGCGTGAGCTCGAGCGCCCACGTACGCACCATGCCGACGATGCCGGCCTTGGCGGCGGCGTAGTTGGTCTGGCCGAAGTTGCCGCGCTGGCCCGTGGGGGAGCCGATGCAGATGATGCGGCCGGCGACCTCGTTCTCGCGCATCCAGCTCGCGGCCTCGCGCACGCACGTGAAGGTGCCGCGCAGGTGCACGTCGATGACGGTGTCGAAGTCGTCGTCGCTCATCTTCCACAGCACCGTGTCGCGCAGCACGCCGGCGTTGGTGACCAGGATGTCGAGGCGCCCGAAGGTGCCGACCGCGGTCTGCACGAGCTGCTTCGCGGTCTCGGTCGGGCCGACCGGGGCGACGACCGCGATCGCGCGGCCGCCCTCGGTCTCGATCGTGGCGACGGCCGCGGCGGCGGTGGCCTCGTCGACGTCGTTGATCACGACGGTCGCACCCTGTCGGGCGAGCTCCTGGGCGTAAGCGAGGCCGAGGCCGCGGCCCGAGCCGGTGACGATGGCGACCTTGCCGTCGAGCGGGGCGTGCGAAGACATGCGTGAACTCCTTCGTGTCGGATCCATTGAAGACCGAACAGTTGAGAAAGTCAATCATTCTCTTCTTCCACGAATTGGACTACCATCGTGGACATGTCCAAGACCGCCGGCGCCATCGCCGCCGAGGGGCTGCGGGCGTCGGCGCTGACCGACGACGTGAGCTTCCTGCTCGCGCGCGCGAACGCCATCGCGCTCGCTGCGGGCAACGCCGCGCTCGCCGAGCACGGCCTGAAGGTGCGCTCCTACTCGGTCCTGGTGCTGACGTCGGGCGAGGCCCGGCCGTCGCAGCGTGAGCTCGCCGAATTCCTCCGGCTCGACCCGAGCCAGGTCGTGAGCCTCGTGGACGAGCTCCAGTCCCGCGGTCTCGTCGAGCGCACGCCCGATCCGACGGACCGGCGCGCCAACGTCGTCGTGGCGACGGATGCCGGGCGCGCGCTCGTCGCGCTGGCGCGGGAGTCCGCCCGCGCGGGCGAGGAGCGTGTGCACGCGCATCTGAGCCTCGCCGAGCGTGAGACGCTCGCGGCGCTGCTGCGCAGGCTCGCCTTCCCCGGGGAGTGAGGTCGGGCCGCAGCATCCATTCCCGCGCTCCGGGGGTCGCGACACGCGGCGTGTGCGCGGCGATTCCGCGTGTTGCGCCACGTGAACGCGGGGGTGTGCGTCGGGCGGGGCGCTCGGGTGCGTCGGGCCGGGCGCTCGGGGGTGCGCCGGGCCGGGTGAGTCGGGCCGGGCGCTCGGGTGCGCCGGGCCGGGCGCTCGGGTGCGTCGGGCCGGGCGCTCGCGGGTCGCGACACGCGGCGTGTGTGCGGCGATTCCGCGTGTTGCGCCACCTGAACGCGGGGTGGCGAGCGAGGATCGCGTCAGCCGAGGCCCTCGAGCGGCCAGCCGGTGTACGCCTCGGCGAGGAAGCGGCGGCCGGCCTCGGACTCGACGACCGACTGCAGCTCGCCGAGCTGACGCAGGCGGTCGAAGTCCGACGCGTCGGGCGCGACGTGGAGCATGTTGGTCATCCACCACGAGAAGTGCTGCGCCTTCCAGATGCGGTGCAGCGCCTTCTCGGGAAACGCGTCGATGAGGCGGTCGTCGTTCTCGAGAAGCAGGGCGCGCAGCGCTCTCTCGAGCACGATGACGTCGGCGACCGCGAGGTTCATGCCCTTTGCGCCCGTCGGCGGCACGGTGTGGGCGGCGTCGCCGATGAGGGCGACGCGGCCGTGCCGCAGCTCGTGCGCGACGAAGCTGCGGAAGTGCAGCACGTCGCGCTGGAAGATCGGGCCCTCCTCCAGCGTCGTGCCGGGCACGCGCTTCTGGAGCTCGACCCACAGCTGCTCCTCGCTGAGCGCGTTCGGATCGGCCTCGGGGTCGCACTGGAAGTACATCCGCTGCACCGTGGCGCTGCGCTGGCTGATGAGCGCGAAGCCGTCGGGGGAGTTGCTGTAGATGAGCTCGTCGGCGCTCGGCGGCGCCTCGCACAGGATGCCGAACCACGCGAACGGGTACTCGCGGAAGTAGCCGTTGCGCGAGCCCGAGATCGCCTGTCGCACGACGCTGCGCGAGCCGTCGGCGCCCACGACGAAGTCGGCCTCGATCTCGAGCGGCGCGCCGTCTGCGTCGGTCGCGATGACGCGAGGGCGATCGGATGCCGCGTCCTCGACGCTCACGGCGGCCACCCCGAAGCGCAGATCCTGGCCTCCGGCGAGGCGTGAGGCGATGAGGTCCTTGAGGGCCTCGTGCTGCGGGTAGAGCCAGACTGCCCTGCCCACGAGGTCGGCGAAGTCGATGCGGTGGCCGGCGCCGGCGAAGCGCAGCTCGATGCCGTCGTGGCGGCTGCCGACGGTGCGCGCGCGGGACGTGCCGATACCGTCGAGCATCTCGACGGTGCCCTGCTCGAGGATGCCCGCGCGGATCGTGGTCTCGATCTCCTCGCGCGAGCGCTGGTCGATGACGACCGACTCGATGCCGGCGATCCCGAGCAGGTGCGACAGCAGGAGACCGGCCGGGCCGGCGCCGACGATGGCGACGCGGGTGCGGATCGTGGACATTGACGTCTCCTTCGACGCTCCGGAACGGATGCTGCGACCCAGTGTGGACCGGTCGAGCCCAAGTGAGATCCGATTCCCGTTGAACGGGATCCTCCCCTCGTTGCTCCGCGACGAGGGGAGGAGATGTGGGCGGCGGAGGAGGGGATCGCGGGGAAATGGTCCTCCGGCGCCCGCATCTCCTCCCCTTCTGACGGGTCAGTGGCGGTCGGCCCGCAGGTCGGCCTCGATCCCGGCCGCCGCGTCGCGGAGTGCCTGGATCGCGGCCGCGGGGTCGGTCTCGCGCGGCAGCACGACAGACAGGGCTGCCACGACCTCGCCGGCATCGCGGATCGGGACGGCGACGCCGGTCGAGACGGGCTCCATCGAGCCGGGCGCCACGACGACCCCGGCGCGGCGGACGTCGGCGAGCAGGCGGCGCAGGCGCGCGGCATCCGTCACCGTCTCCGGCGCCAGGGCGCGCAACGGGCCGGCGAGCACCTGCTCACGCAGGTCGTACGGCGCATGCGCGAGCAGCACGAGGCCCGACGACGAGGCGTGCAGCGGCAGCCGGCCGGCGATGCGCGTGACATTCGCACCGGCGTCGGGGTGCGACAGGCGCTCGAGGAAGAGGGCCTCGTCCTGCTCGAGCACGGCGAGCTGGGTGTGTTCGCGGATGCGCGCCTGCACCAGCTCCATGTGGGGAAGAGCGGCCTGGCGCAGTCGCAGCGCCGTCGAGCCGCGGAGCGCGAGCTCCCACAGACGCATGCCCAGGTGCACGCGGCGGTCCTCGTCGCGTTCGAGCAGGCCCGCGTCGACGAGTTCGTCGACGATGCGGTGCGCGGTGGACGACGGCAGCTCCGCCCGGCGGCCGATCTCGGCGGCCGACTGCATCGAGCGCTCGGCGGTGAACGTCTCGAGCACCCGCACGATGCGGTCGGTCATCGAGTCGCCGGAGGGCGAGTTGGCCATGCGCCCAGGATGACACGGCTCACGGTCGAGGGCATCGCGCCGGCGCGGTCCGGCCCGGCGCCGGCGCCGTCCGCCCTCGGTGCCGGGGGTAGCCTCGGTGCATGCCTTCCTCCGCCCCGGATGCCGCGACGCCCTGGGCGCCCCTCACGCCCCACGCCGCCGCGGACCTCGTCGGGGGCGCGGGCGCGCGGTGGTGGCTGTCGGGCGGCGTCGCCCTCGACCAGTGGCTGGGCAGGCCGATCCGCGAGCGCCCCAACACCGACGTCAGCACGACTCCGGCAGGACTGCCCGAGCTGGTGCGGGCGCTGCCGGCCGGATTCACGGCCTGGGCGCCGGCGGGCGAGGACGCCGTGATCCCGTGGGCAGAGGCCCCCGACGACGCGGACCTGCAGCCGGTGCGCATCCGCGACGAGGGCACGGGAGCCTGGGTGCTGCAGGTGAACGTCGAGGACGGCACGGAGCGCGCGTGGCTGTACCGCCGCGACCCGCGTCTGCAGCTGCCGTGGGATCGCGCCGTGCTCGATGTCGACGGCATCCCCACCGGCGCACCGGAGGTGCAGCTGACCTGGAAGGCGCTGCGGCCGCGACCGCAGGACGACGTCGACAAGGACGCCGTGCTCCCCGCGCTCTCGGAGGAGGCGCGGACCTGGTTCGAGCGGGCGATCCTCTCGATCCACCCGCACTCGACGTGGTCGATCCACCTGCGCAGCCCCTTCGCGCCGGCGAAGGCGAGCTGGAACCGCAGGAAGGACTAGCGCGCTCGGTACTCGTCGGAGGCCACGGCGTCGAACACCGCGGAGCGGAACCACCGCTGCGCCGGCGAGAGGCCGGCCTCGCCGCGCGTGTAGAGCGCCACCGGTGTGCTGCGGCCCGGCCAGGGCAGCTCGGCGATGCGCAGCCCCGGGAACCAGCCGCAGAACACCTCGGCGACATGCCGGGGGAGCAGCACGACGAGGTCGGTCGCCTCGAGCACCGCGGGCACCGTCGCGTACTCCTCGACGGTGAGCGACACCTGGGGCATCAGGCCCTGCTCGATCATCGTCTGGAGCGGATACACGTGGCCGCCGCGTGCCGAGACCCGCACGAATCGACGGCCGGCGAACATCGCAGGCGCGGTGGGCGGCAGGGGATGGGCCTCGGACGACAGCGCGACGTACTCGACGCTGCGGATGGGCGTGCGCCACAGTCCCGCCGACTCCATCAGCGAGACGGTGATCGCCAGGTCGATCGTTCCCCGGAGGAGCCCGTCCTCGACCTGGTCGGCGTCCAGCCGCTCGACCTTGAGATGCAGCCCGGGCGCCTGGCGCGCGAGCACGGGCATGATCGGCGGCAGGAAGGTCTGCTCGCCGATCGAGGTCAGGGCGAGCGCGAGTTCGCCGTCGAAGCTCGCCGGGTCGAACGCGTCGGACGCGTTGACGGTGGCGTCGATCTGCGACAGCGCCTCATGCAGGGGGCCGAACAGCTGCCGGGCTCGGGGGGTCGGCACCATCACGTGGCCCTCGCGGTGGAACAGGTCGTCGCCGAACCGCTGCCGGAGCTGCCGCAGCGTGTAGCTGACCGTCGGCTGCGTGACGTGCAGCCGATCGGCGGTCGCCGTCAGGCTGCGCAGCTCGTACAGCACGACGAACGTGCGCAGCTGGTTCAGGTCGGGAAGCGGCATCCATAGATCCTATCTATCCGGTGCGCCACTTACATCTATTGGACCGCATGGATGCTGCGACCTAGAGTGTTGCTCGACAGCATCCGGCAGGGCCGCCGCGGGGATCCTCCTCACACGGCGCCGCCGGATCCCCCAGCGACGAGGACGCGCGTTGATCATCGACATCCATGGCCACTACACCACGGCCCCGGCGCAGCTCGGAGCGTGGCGCGACCTGCAGATCGCCTTCGCCGAGGGCGACGGCGACGCTCCCGACCCCGCAGCGCTGCACATCAGCGACGACGACATCCGCGAGACCATCGAGGCCAATCAGCTGAGACTGATGAACGACCGCGGCAGCGACGTCACGGTGTTCAGCCCGCGCGCGTCGTTCATGGCCCACCACATCGGCGACTACGCCGTCAGCGAGACGTGGGCGCGGATCTGCAACGATCTCGTCGCGCGCGTCTCGCAGCTGTTCCCCGACCGCTTCCTCCCCGGCGCGATGCTGCCGCAGTCGCCCGGCGTCGACCAGAAGACGACGCTCGCCGAACTCGACCGCGCCGTGAACGAGCTCGGCGTCGTCACCGTCAACATCAACCCGGACCCGTCCGGTGGACTGTGGACGGCACCGCTGCTCACCGACAAGAGCTGGTATCCGGTCTACGAGAAGCTCGTGGAGTACGAGCTGCCGGCGATGATCCACGTGAGCACCTCGTGCAAGCCGCAGTTCCACACCACCGGAGACCACTATCTGGGTGCCGACACGACGGCGTTCATGCAGCTGCTCAAGGGCGACCTCTTCCGCGACTTCCCCGACCTGAAGTTCGTCATCCCTCACGGCGGCGGTGCGGTGCCCTACCACTGGGGCCGCTTCCGCGGTCTTGCGATGGCGCTGGGCAAGCCGGAGCTCGAGGAGCACCTGCTGGGCAACGTGTTCTTCGACACCTGCGTCTACCACCAGCCGGGCATCGACCTCTTGACCGAGGTCATCCCGACCGAGAACATCCTGTTCGCCAGCGAGATGATCGGCGCCGTCCGCGACATCGATCCCCGCACCGGCCACTACTTCGACGACACCAAGCGGTACGTCGACGCGACAGCCCATCTCACCGGCGACGAGCGCCGGCAGGTCTTCGAGGGGAACGCCCGCCGCATCTACCCCCGGCTGAACCGCGCGCTCGAAGCCCGCGGCCTCTGAGTCCCACCCTGGAGAACCCCATGACGCAGCGTCTCAACAACCTCGGCATCGTCCGCACCCGCATCGACCGCCCCGACCCCGCCGACGTCGCGCGCCTCTCGCAGTTCGGCGTCGCGACGATCCACGAGGCGATGGGCCGCGTCGGGCTGCTCCGCCCCTACATCCGCCCGGCGTACCGCGGCGCGAAGCTGTGCGGCCCCGCCATCACCGTGCTGCTGCAGCCCGGCGACAACTGGATGTTCCACGTCGCGGCCGAGCAGGTGCAGGAGGGCGACGTCATCGTGGCCGGCTGCACCACCGAGAGCGAGGACGGCTTCTTCGGCGAGCTGCTCGCGACGTCGCTCACCGCCCGCGGCTGCAAGGGTCTCGTCATCGACGGCGGCGTCCGCGACGTCGCCGACCTCGAGCAGATGGACTTCCCCGTCTTCTCGCGGGCCGTCAACTCCAAGGGCACGGTCAAGGCGACCCTCGGCTCGGTCAACGTCCCCGTCGTGGTGGCGAATGCGCTCGTGAACCCGGGCGACGTGGTGGTCGCCGACGTCGACGGCGTGGTGGTCGTGCCCCGTGAGCTCGTCGGCGCCGTGGCCGAGGCATCCGCCGCCCGCGAAGCGAACGAGGAGTCGAAGCGCCAGAAGTTCCGCGAGGGCGTGCTGGGACTCGACCTGTACGGCATGCGCGAGCCGCTCGCCGCGGCCGGCCTGGAATACGTGGAGGACTGAGCATGAGTCACGCAGAGACCATCGCGCACGGCGAGACGAGCGGCGGGTTCGAGAAGACGCCGGGCTGGCTCGACTGGTACGACGGGCCGGCGAAGCCCGTCTTCCGGCTGCCGGCCGGATCGGTCGACGCCCACTGCCACGTCTTCGGACCGGGCGCCGAGTTCCCGTACGCACCCGAGCGCAAGTACACGCCGTGCGACGCATCGGCCGACCAGCTCTTCGCGCTGCGCGATCACCTGGGCTTCGACCGCAACGTCATCGTGCAGGCGACGTGCCACGGCGCCGACAACCGCGCGCTCGTCGACGCCCTGCGGCGCAGCGAGGGCCGTGCGCGCGGCGTCGCCACGGTGCGCCGCGACATCACCGACGAAGAGCTCGCCGAGCTGCACGCGGCCGGCGTGCGCGGAGTGCGCTTCAACTTCGTCAAGCGCCTGGTCGACCGGGTGCCGACCGACTCGCTCGACGCCATCGTCGCGAAGATCGCCCCGCTCGGGTGGCACGTCGTCATCTACTTCGAAGCCGAGGACCTCCCCGACCTCTACGACTTCTTCTCGGCCATCCCGACCGACGTTGTCGTCGACCACATGGGTCGGCCCGACGTGACGAAGGACCCGGACGGGCCCGAGTTCGAGCTGTTCCTGCGCTTCATGCGCGAGAACCCCCACGTGTGGACGAAGGTGTCGTGCCCCGAGCGGCTCAGCGTCACCGGTCCGCGCGCCCTCGATGGCGAGCAGCACGCGTACACCGACGTCGTGCCGTTCGCCCGCCGTGTGGTCGAGGAGTTCCCCGACCGCGTGCTGTGGGGCACCGACTGGCCCCACCCCAACCTCAAGGACCACATGCCCGACGACGGGCTGCTGGTCGACTACATCCCGCAGATCGCCCCGACGGCCGACCTGCAGCAGAAGCTGCTGGTCGACAACCCCCGGCGGCTGTACTGGCCCGAAGGAAACTGACATGGCACTCGACAAGCCGTACAAGGACGTCCCCGGCACGACCATCTTCGATGCCGAGCAGGCCCGCAAGGGGTATCACCTCAACCAGTTCTCGATGTCGCTCATGAAGCCCGAGAATCGCGAGCGCTACCTCGCCGATCGCGAGGCGTACCTCGACGAATGGCCGCTCACGTCCGTGCAGCGTCAGGCCGTGCTCGACCTCGACCTGAACACGTGCATCGCCGAGGGCGGGAACATCTACTTCCTCAGCAAGATCGGCGCCACGCACGGCCTGAGCTTCCAGCAGATGGCCGGCTCGATGACGGGCATGTCGGAGGCGGCCTACCGCGACATGATGGTCGGCGGCGGCCGGCGCCCCGAGGGCAACCGGCTGAAGGACCTCGACGGCTGGACGCCCCCGTCGACGGAGAAGTCCGAAGTGATGCGACCGGACGCCCCGGCGAAGTTCACGTCGGCGCTGTTCACCTCGCACGTGCCCGCGATCGGCGCCGCCATGGACCTCGGCAAGACCGAGGAGCCGTACTGGAAGAAGGTCTTCGACGGGTACACCTGGACGCGAGAGTGGGCCAAGGAGAATGTTCCCGACGTGGTCATCCTCGTCTACAACGACCACGCCACCGCGTTCGACTCCAACATCATCCCGACGTTCGTGCTGGGCACGGGCGAGCACTACCCGGTCGCCGACGAGGGCTACGGCCCGCGTCCGGTGCCGGATGTCAAGGGATACCCGGAGCTGGCGGCGCACATCGCGCAGTCGGTGATCCAGGACGACTTCGACCTCACGCTCGTCAACGAGATGGTGGTCGATCACGGGCTCACCGTGCCGCTGTCGCTCGTGTTCGGCGACGTCGAGGAGTGGCCGTGCCGCGTCATCCCGCTGCCCGTCAACGTCGTGCAGTACCCGGTCCCGTCGGGTCGGCGCTGCTACGAGCTGGGCAAGGCGATCCGCCGCGCCCTCGACAAGTGGGACGGTCCCGCGCTGAACGTGCAGATCTGGGGCACCGGCGGCATGAGCCACCAGCTGCAGGGCCCGCGCGCCGGCCTCATCAACGAGGAATGGGACAACGCGTTCCTCGACCACCTCATCGCCGACCCGGTGGGCCTCACGGAGTGGCCGCACATGGAGTACGTCGATGAGGCAGGATCGGAAGGCATCGAGCTGGTCGACTGGCTCATCGCGCGTGGCGCGATGGACGACCAGTTCGGCGGCGGAGCGCCGTCGGTGGATCACCGCTTCTACCACGTGCCGGCGTCGAACACCGCGGTCGGCCACCTCGTGATCACCAACCCGTCGGCCTGACCGGCCCGCACCCACGACCCTCACAAGGAGACACGCATGACCAGCGACAAGGTTCGCGTCGCCGTCGTCGGCGCCGCGGGCGCCTTCGGAATGAAGCACCTGGACGGGCTCGCGAACATCCCCGATGCCGAGGTGACCGTCGTCAGCGGCACCAAGGCCGAGGCCACGCAGGCGGTCGCCGACCAGTACGGCGTGCCGAACGCGGTGGTGGGGTACGAGGCCGTGCTCGAGCGCGACGACGTCGACGCGGTGATCCTGGCCACGCCGACGGGCCTGCACGCGGCGCAGACCCAGGCGGCGCTCGCGGCGGGCAAGCACGTGCAGGTCGAGATCCCGCTGGCGGATTCGCTGGTGGATGCCGAGGCCACATTGCTCGCCGCGGAGGCCTCCGATCTCGTAGCCATGGTGGGACACACGCGCCGCTTCAACCCGTCGCACCAGCTCGTGCACAACCGCATCGCGGCCGGCGAGTTCGCGGTGCAGCAGATGGATGTGCAGACGTACTTCTTCCGTCGCACCAACACGAACGCGAAGGGCGAGGCGCGGTCGTGGACCGACCACCTGCTGTGGCACCACGCCGCGCACACCGTCGACCTGTTCGCCTACCAGGCGGGCCGCATCGTGCAGGCGAACGCGATCCAGGGGCCGATCCACCCCGAGCTCGGCATCGCGATGGACATGTCCATCCAGCTCAAGAGCGAGACGGGCGCGATCTGCACGCTGTCGCTGTCGTTCAACAACAACGGCCCGTTCGGCACGTTCTTCCGCTACATCGGCGACACCGAGACCTACATCGCGCGCTACGACGACCTCTACACCGGCCGCGACGAGCAGATCGACGTGTCGAAGGTGGCCGTCAGCATGAACGGCATCGAGCTGCAGGACCGCGAGTTCGTCTCGGCGATCCGCGAGGGACGCGAGCCGAACTCGTCGCTGCGCCAGGTGATCGACTGCTACCGCGTGCTCGGTGCACTGGAGGAGCAGCTCGGATGACCCTGCCCCGCATCGGACTCGGGTGCATGAACCTCAGCCACGCGTACGGCGTGCCGCCGACGCCGGAGGAGGGGATCGCCATGCTGCGTTCCGCCCTCGACGAGGGCGTGCAGCACCTCGACACCGCCACCCTCTACGGGGCCGGGCGCAACGAGGAGCTCGTCGGGCGTGCGATCGCCGGGCGGCGCGACGAGGTGGTGCTGGCCAGCAAGGGCGGCATGGCGATGGTCGACGGCGTGAAGGTCATCGACGGGCGTCCTGCGACGCTGCGCGCGCAGATCGACGCGTCGCTCGATCGGCTCGGCGTGGACCGCATCGACCTCTACTACCTGCACCGGTGGGACAAGTCGGTGCCCATCGCCGAGAGCGTCGGAGCCCTGTCGGAGGCGGTGGATGCCGGCAAGATCGGCGCGATCGGACTCTCGGAGGTGTCGGTGGCCCGGCTTCGGGAAGCGCAGGCGGTCGCCCGGATCGCGGCGGTGCAGAACGAGTACTCGCTGTGGAGCCGCAACCCCGAGCTCGGGATGCTGGAGGCCACGCGCTCGTCGGGCGTGACGCTGGTGGCGTTCTCGCCGGTCGCGCGAGGGTTCCTGGCGGACTCCGTCGGCGACCCGGAACAGCTCGCGGTCAAGGACATCCGCCGGGCGATGCCGCGCTTCCAGCCCGAGAACTGGCCCGCGAACGCGGCGTTGCTGCCCGCCTGGCGCGGTCTGGCCGCCGAAGCGGGCTGCACGCCCGCGCAGCTCGCGCTCGCGTGGCTGCTGTCGCGCGGCGAGCACGTGGTGCCGATCCCCGGCACCACGAGCCTGGACCACCTGCGCGAGAACCAGGGTGCCCTCGACCTCGCGCTCGACTCCGCGCTGCTGGCGCGTGCCGGCGAGCTGATCGACACGGCCACCGTCTCGGGGCAGCGCTACAGCGCCACCAACTCCGGCGAGGTCGACGCCGAGACGTTCGAAGAGGCGCTGCCGGTCCCGCGATGAAGGCGATCTCGTCGATGGCGACCCGCCAGGTGCTCGCCGAACTCCACGCCGCCGCGGTCGCCGCAGGACTGCCGACCGTCGAGGTCGAGTCGGTCGGCGGCGTCGACGCCGCACAGCGCGTCGCCGCGGGCGAGCGGGTCGACCTGGTGTTCCTGGCCGCGGACGCGCTCGACAGGCTGGCCGCCGACGGGCACGTGGACGCGGCATCCATCACTCCGCTCGTGCTCTCGCAGGTCGCCGTCGCGGTGCCGTCGCACAGCGCCGAGCCGGCCACCCGCCCCGACGGCCCGGCCTTCGCTGACGCGCGCGGTGTGCAGGATTCGCTGCGGGCGGCCGGCCGCATCGGCTACTCCACCGGCCCGAGCGGCACCGCGCTCGTCCGGGTGATCACAGAGTGGGACCTGGCCGACGAGATCGGCGCCCGTCTGGTGCAGGCGCGTCCCGGCGTGCCCGTCGCGCGCTCGCTCGCCGACGGCGAGGTCGACCTCGGCTTCCAGCAGCTCAGCGAACTCGTCGGCCAGCCGGGCGTGCGCATCCTCGGCGTGATGCCCCCCGACTGCGCGATCGAGACGGTGTTCTCGGGCGCGGTCGCCGCGACCTCGTCCGAACCGGCCGGCGCACGCGACCTCTTGGCGTTCCTCGCCTCTGACGCGGTCGCGCCGATCAAGACCGCGCACAGCTTCGGCGTCGCGTGAGGGCGGTGCCCGCCCGCTGACGTCCCTCGCCGGGCGGGCGAGCACCGATGGCACCCATCAGCGCCGTCGTCTTCCGGCCGCCGGGGTGCCTGCGTAGCGTGGCGGCACGCCCGTTCACCGCCGAAGGGATCCCGATGCAGGAAGCACGGTACCGCGAGTACATCCACCGCTTCAACGAAGAGGACGACACGGCCTTCGACGACTACCTCGCGCCCGGCATGCACATGAAGAACGGCACCCTCGAGTTCACCGGCGTCGACGGAATGAAGCACCACTACAACGTCAACATCTGGCCGCACTTCGTCGAGAAGCTCACGGTGCCGCGCTTCGTCTCGGACGACGGGACGGTCGCCATCCAGATGAACACCCTCTTCACCGCGAAGCACGATGCCGCCGAGACGATCTTCGGCCCGGTGCGCGAGGGCGAGACCTTCGAGTTCGACGGCCTCATCATGTACAGCCTCGACGAGACCGACCGCTTCACCGACATCCTCGTCGCCTACAACTCGTTCGTGCACACCGACCTCGCCGGCGACCGCCGCGATCTCGGCATCCCGCACTGACGGAGGGGACGGATGCCGGCTGCCGCGCCGGTCAGGCGGTGACGGCGTCGTCGGCCTCGTCGCCGAACTCGACGACCTCCGACGCCTCGCGCAGCTTCTGCACCAGCCACTGCAGCGCGAGGTCGTCGGACTTCGACGGATGCCAGTGCGCGGCCTCGATCAGCACGCTGGGGGCGATCGGGGTGCGGGCGATCACGAGACCGAGGGTCGCGGCGTAGCGGTTGGCGGTGCGCTCGGGCACCCAGCCCGCCCAGCTCGTGCCGGCGACCGCGAACGGCACCGACATGAATCCCTGCACGGTGAGGGCGGTGCGCGGCACGATGCCGGCCGCCCCGAGCATGTCGTCGACGTGGGTCGACACGTGCGAGCCGAACACCGATCGGACGTACCGCATGCGCTTCAGAGCCTCGAGCGACAGCATCCCGTCGTCCAGAGCCGGGTTGTCGGCGGCGACCAGGCACACGAAACGGTCGGAGAACAGCGACACCCGCTTGCCGGGCACGCCGCGGCCGGTGCCGGCGATCGTGATGTCGCGCCGCAGCAGGTCGACGGGAGAGACGACGGCTTCGACGGGCAGGCCGTCGAACGCGACCCGTGTGTGCGGGGCCTCGGCCTCGAGCAGCGACAGCAGGGGGCTGGTGATCTCGGCGAGGACGTAGTCCGACGCCGACACGAGGAACGTGCGCGTGCTCGTCGCCGGCTCGAACGTGGGGAGGATGTCGAACGTGCGGTGCACCGACGCCATGCACTCCGCGACGGCCGGGATGAGCGACTCCGCCCGAGGTGTCAGCAGGAAGCCGCGGCCCTCGCGCTCGAGCAGCGGATCGTCGAACAGTTCGCGCAGGCGCGTGAGCGCTCCGCTCACGGCCGGCTGGGTCATGCCGACCCGCTCGCCCGCGCGCGTCAGGTTGCGCTCCTCGAGGAGCGCGTCGAGCACGATGAGGAGGTTGAGGTCGAGCTTGCGGACGTCGGACACGGTCGTGGCTCCTGTGCCTTCGGGTACCGATCGGGACGGGGCCCATCCTAGGCAGTGGTGCTGTGCGGGCCGCGCCCGTGCGGACGCGGCCCGGTGCGTCAGCCGCGCTTCTTGCGGCCCAGGTACGTCGAGAGTGCGACAGCCGCGAGCAGCGCGATGCCGTTGAAGACGTTCGCCGCCCAGCCGCTGGCGCCCGAGAGCGTCAGCCCCGACACCGAGATCGAGACGAACACGGCGCCGATGATCGTGCCGATGACGTTGAAGAAGCCGGGGGTGATGGCGGTCGCGCCGAGGAACACGGCCGCCAGGGCGGGGAAGAGCAGTTCGTTGCCCGCGCTCGCCGTGGCGCTGCCGAGGCGCGAGAGCTGCATGATGCCCGCGCCGCCGGCGATGAGCCCCGCGACGATGAAGGTCCACCACACGTTCCGCTCGACGCGGATGCCGACGAGCCGGGCGGATGCCGCGTTCGAGCCGATCGCGTAGAGCGAGCGGCCGTACGGGGTGTGCGTGAAGAAGTACCACGCGACGGCCGCGACGCCCAGGACGACGTAGACGACGACGGGGAGGCCGAGGAACCGGGCCGAGCCGAACGCCCGGATCGCGGGGTCGATGCCCGAGATGATCGTCTGCCCGCCGGTGTACCAGATGGCGATGCCCGAGATGAGCAGGGCCATGCCGAGCGTCGTGACGAACGGGCTCATGTTCAGGCGCGTGATGAAGAAGCCGTTGACGATCCCGATCACGCCGGCGAGCACGATGGGCACGATCACCGCCGCCCACAGCGGCCAGCCCGAGTTCGCCATCAGCCCCGCGCACAGCACCTGGCAGAGTGCCGCTGTCGCTCCGAGCGAGAAGTCGAAGTACCCCGACACGAGCGGGAAGAGGGCGGCGAGCGCCAGCATCGCGACGACCGCCTGGCTGCCCAGGATCACGTTGAGGTTGTTGATGGTCGGGAACGCCGCGCTCGAGGGCGGGAAGAACGTGAAGAACAGGTACACCGCGATCGTGAGGACCAGCAGCGCGTAGTTCTCGAGCAGGCGTGTCGCGAGCGGCTGCCGCTTCAGCGTGACGACCGTCGTGGTCTCGGGCGGCGCCGCCGGCGGGGCGGCCTGCGGGGTCGGTGGGGTGGAGGTGTCGGTCATGGGGTCGTCTCCAGCGTCGTTGCTTCGTAGATCGTTCGTCGGGTGCTCGGCTCGCGCAGGACGAGGGCGGTGAGGCCGTCCACGTCGTACTCGCCCGCGCGCACCTCTTGCGTGACCCGGCCGCGGGCCAGGACGAGGATGCGGTCGCACAGGGCGTGCAGCTCGCTCATGTCGGAGGAGGCCACGATCACGCCGGCGCCGGCGCGTGCCGAATCGCGGATCGTGGCGTAGATGTCGGCGCGCGACATGACGTCGACGCCCTGCGTGGGCTCGTCGAGCAGCAGCAGGCGCGGGTCGCGCTGCAGCCAGCGCGCGATCACCACCTTCTGCTGGTTGCCGCCCGACATCGAGCTGAACAGCGCCTCGGGACCGGCCACCTTCACGCCGAAGCGGCGGATGAGGTCGTCGGCGGCCCGCGTCTCGCGGCCGCGCGGCATCCATCTCTTCGCCCAGTACTCCTTGAGCATGGCGACCGAGAGGTTGTCGCGCACGGACCGGTCCATGAAGGCCGCTTCGCGCACCCGGTTCTCGGGCACGAACCCGACCCCCTGCGCCATCGCGTCGGCGACGTTGTCGGGCCGGTACTCGGCTCCGCCCAGCGTCATCGTGCCCTCCGACGGCTGGACGAGGCCGACGAGCGTCTGCAGCAGCGAGCTGCGGCCACTGCCGACGAGGCCGGCGATGCCGAGGATCTCGCCCTCGTGGGCCTCCAGGCTCACGCTCCGGAGCGGGCCGGATTCGAGGCCGCGCACCGACAGCAGCGGGCGGCCGGTGGTGTGGCTGACCGCGCCCGTCGGCCGCAGGGCGACCTTGGCGCCGCCGGCCATGATCGAGATCAGCTCGTCCTCGGTGGGGTGGGCGTCGACGAGGGCCCCGGCCACGCGTCCGTCGCGGAAGACCGTGAAGTCCTGCGCGATCGACAGGACCTCCTGCAGGCGGTGGCTCACGATCACGACGGTCTGCCCCTTGTCGGCACGACGCCGCACCTTCTCGAGCAGCAGGTTGGACTCGTGTGCGGCGAGGGAGGCGGTCGGCTCGTCGAGCACGAGGATGAGCCGTGCGCCCTCGGCGCCCTGCAGCGCGCGGGCGATCGCGACCATGGTGCGGTCGGACGGGCGCAGGTCGCGGACGGGGCGGCGCGGGTCGACGTCCAGCTCGTACTCGGTCAGCACCTTCGCGACGTCGTCGCGCAGACGGCGCCAGCGGATGCCCCGTGCCCCGTTGACCGGGAACCCGGCGTCCAGCCCGAAGTTCTCCTCGATCGAGAGGTCCTCGAACAGGCCGAGATCCTGGTGCACGAACCGCAGCCCGAGCTGCGCCGCCGTCGTCGACGTGTAGCCGTCGAGCGGGTGGTCCTGGCCGAAGACGGTGAGGCTGCCGGCATCCGCCTGGTACACGCCCGCGAGGATCTTGATGGCCGTGCTCTTGCCCGAGCCGTTGCCTCCGAGCAGCGCGTGCACGGTGCCGGGGCGCACGTCGAGCGAGGCCGCGCGCAGCGCCTTCGTGCCGCCGAAGTGCTTGTCGACGTCGCGCAGCGAGAGCGCCAGCGGCGGTTCGGCCGTGGCGGCCAGGTCGTCGGGCATTCCTCGACTCCTTCGTCTCGGGTGGGTGCGGCGGTGCATCGACCGCACGCTGATGCAATCACGCCGCCGGGTGGGCGCGGAAGGCGCGCGCCGCGATGAGTGGTATCGCGTGGTCGGCGCGGCGCGGCGCGGCGCGGCGCGACGCGGTGGGACGCGGCGCGGCGCGGTGGGACGGCGCTACGACGACGAGCGGCCCCCGGGGAGAGAACTCCCCGGGGGCCGCTCGTGTCGGCGCCGGTCGTCAGCGGGTGCAGGTCAGCCCAGCCCCCACGACGCGAGGAACTTGGCCTCGTAGTCGACGTTTCCCTCGTACTGGCCGGACTCCGGCATGTTGTTGTCGGCGTCGATCGCCTGCATCGGCTCGCCGATGTACTGCGGGTCCTCGCCGGCGAGCACACGCAGCGCGGTGTCGACCGAGCCCCACGCGCCCCACTTGACCGCGAAGCCGATGGTGGCGTCGAAGCCGCTGTCGCCCTGGCGGATCATGTCGAGCGCCGGCTCGTCGCCGCCGCGGCCGATGATGAGCAGCTGGTCGTCGAGGCCGGCCTGCACGATCGCCGAGGCGAGACCGTTGGTCAGCCAGCCGTCGATCGGCACGACGAGCACGTTGGCGTCGGGCTGGGCGAGGAGGGCCGTCGTGACCTTCTGCACGAACGATCCGTCGGCGACCTCCGGGTCCGACACGTCGACAGTCTCGAGCACTTCGCCGCCCCCCAGCTCGTCGAGCTCGGCGGTGAAGCCGTCGGTGATCCACGGCCCCCAGACCTGGCCGGTGAAGTTGAGCACGACAGCCTTCACGTCGCCGTTCGTCTTGCCGAAGACGTAGTCGGCCTGCAGCTTGCCGAACTCGTTCCACTGCTGGATCGGGTCGTAGTCGGGCAGCCACAGACGCGGCGACGCCCACAGCTGCGGGTCGCAGTCGTCCACGCCGCCGCCGCCGACGATGGTGATGCCGGCGTCCACAGCCTCCTGGAACGCGGCCTGGGCGATGCCGCACCCGATGCCGACGGGCGAGATGACGTTGGCGCCGCCCGCGATGGCCTGGCGGATCGCCGCGGCGAAGCCGTCGGGGTTCAGCTTTCCGTCGGCGACGTTGGCGGTCCACCCCGCGGCCTCTGCCGCGGCCTTCATCGACGCCGCCGGCACGGCGCAGCTGGGCACCTGCTCGCCGCACGACACCGAGTAGAAGTCGATGTCGGGGGTGACCTCGACGGCGGGAAGATCGGCGAGGTCCGATCCGACACCGGCGAAAGCGGTGTCGAGCGCCTCCTGGGCGGCGGCGCTGAGCTCGCCGCCGTCGGACGTCGGGCTCGTGGTGCCGCCGTCGTCCGACGAACACGCGCTCATGACAAGGGCGATGGCGGCGAGACTCGCCGCGATCGCGATCTTCCTGGTTGTTCTCACGGACACTCCTGCTGTGTCAGGAGGTGGGGCGCCGAGGGTGCGGCGCCTTCGCCTCTTTCGGTGCTGGCTGCGGTGCCAGCGGACTCATCACATCAGCCCCCACCTGCCGGGGGGAACGCCGGACCCGCGATGGGAGGCATCGCCACGTGCGATGACCGCTCTGGTCAGGGGATTCATAGGCGATTCAGAGACGCCGGCAGATGCCTCCCATCGACGATTCCAGGGTTCTGGCGCCGTGGGGGCCACTGCTTGACTGACCGGCGCCGGGACGAGGCAGTCCCGGCGGATCCCATCGAAGGAGCAGTTGATGAAGACACCCTCGAGAATTCCCACCCCCCGTCGCATCGGCGTCGGCGCGACCGCCGTCGTGCTGGCGGCCGGCATGTGCCTCGGCGGCTCGGCCGCAGCCAACGCCGCACCGGCGGCATCGGCCTTCGCCGCGGGCGCCGCCAAAGCCGCGAACTCGCTCACGGTCAAGGCGGGCGAGACTGCGATCGTCTCGCAGACGACCAAGCTCTCGTCGCTCACGATCGAGGCGGGCGGCGCGCTCGTCGCGCCCGAGGGATTCACGCTCACCCTGACCGTGAACGGGGTCGAGACAGGGCAGAAGGTCACCACCACCGGCGCCCTCGAGACCTCGATCCAGGCCGGCACCTACCGCGGCCGCATCGTGCTGACCGTCGCAGAGGACACCCTCGTCGGCTTCGACGGCCTCGACTACGCGTTCCGTCAGGCGCTGTACGTCGACGCGAACGGCGTGAACGCGGCGAAGTCGGTGCTCGAGGCCGTCAGGGGCGGTCAGACCCGGGCGACGACGGCGAAGAACGTGTCGATCTCGTCGACCGGCGAGGCCTTCAACGGCATCTACATCGTCGATGCCGACTACACGCTCGTCAGCCCGTCGATCTCGTTCGAAGGCAACGGCCGCAGCGACTTCGCGGGCATGGGAGCGGGCATCGTCGGCTCCGGCACCGAGACGCGCCTCGTGATCGACGGCGCCGACATCAGCAGCTCGGGTGCGGTGCGCCCCGCCATCGTCGCGACCGACGGCGCGAACGTGATCGTCAAGGACTCGACGATCACGACCGAGGACGGCGTGCTGCCGGCCGACTACGAGTCGTCGGTGAACCTGTCGTACATGCAGGACGCGCCGTGGATGCTGGGCATCTCGGGCAACAACCGCGCCACCAACGTGCTGGGTGAGAACACGCAGGCGACCTACATCTCGTCGTCGATCACCAGTGAGAACTGGGGCGCGCTGTCGACCGACACGGGCCAGAACATGAAGCTCTCGGCCATCAACAGCGAGGTGGCCAACAGCGGCGAGGACGGCTACGGCACCTACGTCATCGGCAACGCCACCGAGCGGTTCCTGGGCACCGATTTCGACGTCGCGACCTACGCGACCATCGTGACCGGCGGCTCGGTGGCGTTCGGCGACAGCACGAAGGAGGCGGTCGCGGCCCTCAACGACGAGCTCGACCTCGGGCTCACCGCCAAGGAGCTCCGCAAGCTCGCCGTTCAGCCGACCACCATCACGTCCGACCGCTTCGGCGTGATGTGGCACGGGTCCGGCTCGGCCGACATCTCGGGCCGGACGTCGGTCGAGACCGAGGAGACGCTGTTCCTCAACAAGGGGCAGACGGCCACCGTCACGGTGGACGGCTCGCAGGGGGCGACGCTCGACGCGGCCAACGGCGTGCTGTACCAGCTCATGGACAACGACGACCCGGGCCCCGACCCGAGCAACGGCTTCAAGAACACGGGCGTCTACACCGAGCCCACCTCGCCGGTCGTGAAGAACGCATCGTGGGACGTGTCGAGCGCGCACGCCTCGGACGCCGTCACGACCTTCACCGACATCTCGCTCACGGGCGACCTCTTCAACGCCTTCCGCGGCGACCTCGCCGGTCCCTTCGGCCCGGCTCAGCAGAGGAACCTCGTCGTCAACCTCGACGGCGCATCGCTCACCGGCGTCGTGTCGGCCTCCACCGCCGCCCACGACCAGTCCGTCATCACGTCGGCGGACTACCGTGAGCTCGGCGTCGTGACGAACACGCCCTCGGCGATCGTCAACAACGGCGTCATCGTGTCGCTCACCGGCGGATCGACGTGGACCGTCACCGGAACCTCGCACCTGTCGAGCCTCACCGTCGACGCGGGCTCGCAGCTCGCCGCGGCGGCCGGCAAGACCGTCACGGTGACGGTGGACGGCATCCCGACGACCCTCGTCGCCGGCACCACGTACACCGGCGCCATCGTCGTCACGGTCGGCTGAGGCATCCGCTCACCGGAGGGGCGCCCCGTGCGGGGCGTCCCTCTTCGGGCGGTCCGCAGGATGCCGACCGAGGGGACGGGAACGGATGCCGCGTCCCGCAGCGGTTCGCGAGGGCTCGTCAGACCCGGCTCTCGCCGCCGTCGACGAGAAGCGTCTGCCCGGTGACGAACGCCGCGTCGGCTGACACGAGGTACGAGACGGCGCCCGCGATGTCGGCGGGCTCGCCGGTGCGGGGGATCGCCTGACGACTGCGCACGAGGGCGAAGTGCTCTTCGGGGATGCTGCGACGCGCGTTCTCGGTCGCGGTGAGGCCGGGCGCCACGGCGTTCACGGTGATGCCTGCCGCGCCGAGCTCCACCGAGAGTCCGCGCACGAGACCCGTGAGCGCGCCCTTCGTCGCGATGTAGTGCGACATCCCGGGCGGCGGCGTGAAGTAGCTCGACGACGTGATCACCACGATCCGTCCGGCGCCCGCGGCGCGCAGGTCGGGGAGCGCGGCCCGGAGGACGTGGAACGCGCCGTCGACGTTGACGGCGAACGACCGCCGCCAATCCGCGGGGTCGAGCTCCGCGAACGGCGCGACGTGCTGGAAGGCCGCGCAGTGCACGACGACCGCGACCGACCCGAGCCGGTGGCGCACCACCGCGACGGCCGCATCGACGGCGTCCGGGTCGGCGAGATCGCAGAGCAGGTCGAGGATCCCCGGGCGCGCAGCATCCGGAGCCACCAGATCGACGCTCGCGACCGCCAGCCCGTCGCGGTGCAGACGGTCGGCGACGGCGGCGCCGATGCCGCGCGCACCGCCGGTGACGATCGCGACGCGCGGCCGGGGCTCAGTCGGAGGCAAGGGTTCCCCCGTCGATGACGATGTTCTGGCCGCTGACGAAGGCGCCCGCGGGTGAGGCGAGCCAGACCACGGCGCCGGCGACCTCGTCCGGCGTGCCGAATCGCCCCAGCGGGGTCTTCGCCAGCCGTGCCTCCGCGGCCTCGGGGTCGCCGGTGATGGGCGTGGCGAACTCGGTCGCGATCACCCCGGGCGACACCGCGTTCGCGCGGATGCCGCGCGGACCCCACTGCACGGCGAGGTTGCGCGCGAGCTGCGCGTTGGCGGCCTTCGTGATGCCGTAGCCGCCGATCGCGCGGTTGCCCCGCAGCCCCGACAGGCTCGACATCACGAGGAAGAGCCCGCCGCCGGTCTCGGCCATGGCGGGAAGCGCCGCGTCGGCCAGCCGCAGCACCGAGGCGACGTGCAGGTCGAACATGGCGTCGAGCCGCTCGAGCGCCGCCGGGGATCCCGGCTTCTCGCCCGGCCGGTCGAGCGCGGCGCCGGCGTTGGCGAAGACGGTGTCGAGCCGCGCCCAGCGGTCGAGCGCCGTGTCGACGAGGAGCGCGGGGGTCGCAGCATCCGTCACATCGCACTCGACGCCGACGACGTCCAGCCCGCCGGCGCGCAGCCGGCCCGCGACAGCCGGAGCGTCGCCGAGGCCTGCCAGCAGCACCCGCGCGCCGGCCGCGGCGAGCGCCTCGGCGCAGGCCAGCCCGATGCCGCTCGCGCCGCCGGTGACGATCGCGACCTGTCCCTCGAGCGAGAAGAGGCGTCGCGGCGAGAACCTCGACTCCGCGGCGGCCGGTCCTGCGGTGCCGGTCATCTCCCGCTCGTCCCGCGCTCCCAGTGGTTGACGTTGAGCGCGTCGTGGTCGGCGGCCAGGAAGCGGTGGAACCGTCCTTCCGGGTCGCGCGCGGCGATGATGTCCTGCAGCGTGGCCCAGTTCTCGGGCGCCATGAAGGTCAGCTGGCGGTTCGACATGTCGGAATCGCCGAGGTACTGCCCTGCCGTCACCGGTTCCGCGTGCGCGAACACCTCGTCCACCCACGCGCGGTTGCGCGCGTACTCGGCAGGGTCCTCGTAGACCGTGTAGGCGGCGACGTACGCGTCGGTGTGCAGCGAGAACGCCATGTCCTGCAGGTCGCGGCGGGGGGCGTTGCTCATCCAGATCGCGAAGCCGCGGTCGGTCGGGTTGGTCGTGAAGAGCGGACGGATGCCGTCGACCATCGCCGCGATGCCCTCCGGCGTGTTCTCGCCGTCGATCCACGCGTTGTCGCAGATGTACTGCCAGTGCTCGGGGTTGGTGCGCAGCTGCTCCGCGCGCTGGGCGGCGAGGGTCGAGGGGGCGGCATCCTGCACGAAGACGGCGCGCTCGAGCGCGGGGCTGGTGCGGAAGAGCTCGAGCGAGGCGCGAGCGTGGGCCTCGTCGTCGCCGAAGGCGAGGCCCGTGACCAGGAAGAGGCGGCGCTCGCCGCCCTCGGGCAGGGGGATCGGCGCGCTCACGCACACGATCTCGACATTGGCGGGGATGCGATGGTGCGTCCCGTACATCCACGTCATGACCTCGGTGAAGTCCTCGAGCTCGTAGCCGTGCACGGTGTGCGCGAGCGCCCCGAAGAGCGGCCGGGTGGCGAGGTGGAAGCGCACCACGATGCCGGGGAACGTGGGCCCGGCGCCGCGGGCGGCCCAGTACAGGTCGCTGTGATGCTCGGCATCGGCGCGCACCAGGTCGCCGTCCGCCGTGACGACGTCGACGGCGACGACGGACTCCGCCGCCCAGCCCCAGCCGCGCTGGTTCCAGCCCTGGCCGCCCTGCAGCAGGAAGCCGCCGATGCCGACCGTGGGGCAGTGGCCGCCGGGGAAGAACCGGCCGCGCGCCTCGAGGTACGGCGAGAGCACCTCGCCGCCCTTGACGGCGGGACCGGCGCTCACGACGTGGGTCTCGTCGTCGAACGAGAGGTCGGTGAGGGCGCCGAGATCGATCAGCAGTCCGCCGTCGCGCACGCTCCACGCTGCCCACGAATGCCCGCCGGATCGGACGGCGACCGTCCAGCCCCGCTCCGCGGCGAGGCGCACGCCGCGCTGCACGTCCTCGACCGATCCGGCGACGAGCACGGCGTCCGGCTGCCGGCCGGGGCGGCGGCCGTTGAAGACACGGCCCACGCGGGCGTCCTCCCAGTCGTCGTCGTGCGGGAGGACCAGTCGGCCGTCGAAGGTCGTGGCGGCGGGGGCAGAGGTCATCGTCGAGCTCCTCGGGGTGCTGCGGACGCCCGGACGCCCGGGCTCCGATTCGACAGTAGGGAACGGATGCCGCGGCCTGAACGCCTGCGGCGGGATACCTGGCATCGGCGGGCGGCGCCGCGGGCGCGGCATCCCTCCCGGAGGAGGTCTGTCAGCCCAGCACGCTGCCGCCGCCGTCGACCACGAGGTTGATGCCGGTGACCCACGACGCCTCGTCGGACGCGAGGAACAGCGCGGCGTTGACGATGTCGTCGGGCTGGCCGACACGGCCGAGCGGGATGCGGGCGATGTTGCGCTGGAACGGCTCCGGGCCGGAATCGACGAGCCATGCCGTCGAGGGGGTCACCGTGAAGCCCGGGCTGACGCACACCGCGCGGATGCGGTGGGGGCCGCCCTCGACTGCGAGCTGCTGGGTGAGGTTGATGACGCCGGCCTTGGCGGTGCCGTGCGCGTTCTGCGGCATGAACTCCACCCCGCGCGTGCCGGCGATCGAGCCGACGTTGAGCACGACCCCTCCGCCCCGCTTCTTCAGGTGGGGCCAGGCGGCGCGGGTCGCGTAGAAGACGAGGTTGAGCTCGTTGTCGATGACGAAGTCCCAGTCCTCGATCGACAGCTCGTCGATCGATCCGAACCGGGGCGCCGAGGCGTTGTTGTAGAGGATGTCGATGCCGCCGTACACGTCGGCGGCGGCATCCACCCACCGTGCCGCGTCGGCCGCGTCCGACAGCTGCACAGGCGCGAAGCTCTCGATCTCGCCGCCGGCCTCGCGCACCAGGCGCACCGTCTCGTCGGCGCCGTCCGCGTTCAGGTCGCATCCCACGACGCGCGCTCCCTCGGCGGCGAACCGCAGCGCCGCGGCGCGGCCCATGCCGCCGCCGATGCCGGTGATGAGCGCGACCTTGCCCTGCAGACGTGCCATGCGTGTGCTCCCCTTCGAGTGCGGCGTTCCATGCCGGGGTTCACGCTAGGGCGCCGGAGCGGGTGCGGGAACCGACCCGCGAGGATACCTGTCATCGCGAGCACCCGGCTCATCGGCAGGATCGGTAGCATTCGGCCATGGCCGGCGGATACGACCTCAATCTGCTGATCCCTCTGCGCGCCCTCCTGGAGGAGGCGAACGTGACGCGGGCGGGTCAGCGCGTGCAGCTCGGCCAGTCGTCGATGAGCTCGGCGCTGTCGCGGCTGCGCGTGGTGTTCAACGACGAGCTGCTCGTGCGCGTGGGGCGCGACTACGAGCTCACCCCGTTCGCGCGCCAGCTGCTGCCCCAGGTGCAGGCGACGGTGCCTCTCATCGAGAGGGTGCTGTCGAACGAGCCCGAGCCCGACCCCGCCACCGCCCGGCGCACCTTCACGATGATGCTCACCGACTACGGCATCATGCGGCTGCAGGGCGCCTTGGCGGCGGTTCTCGACGACGCGCCGGGCGTCCAGGTCGACCTGCTGCCCCTGCCCGAGCGGCCCATGGAGAGCGAGCGCGACCTGGTCACCCACGACTTCGTCGTGACGGTGCCGGGGATCGGGATCGACGGTGCGCAGCTGCCGCTCTTCGACGACGACTACGTGTGCCTGCTGGATGCTGCGAACCCCGCCATCGCCGACGGCACGCTGTCGTTCGACGACTTCGTCGCCCTGCCGCAGGCGGTCGCGCAGTTCGGCCGCCTGCACTTCACGCCGGCCGACCGCCGGCTGCGCGAACTCGGCATCGACCGCCGCGAGCCCCGGGTGACGACGTCGTCATTCCTGCCGCTGCCGTCGGTCGTCGCGGGCACCGACCTCGTCGCGGTCGTGCCCCGCCGGATCGCGGAGCGCCTCGGCCCCCTCACCGGCACCGTCGGCGTCGAGGCGCCGTTCGGCCGGGTCGAGATCGCCCTCAAGCTCTGGTGGCATCCGAGCCACGACGCCGACCCCGTGCACGCGTGGTTCCGCACGCGGCTTACCGAGGCGCTCGCGGCGGAGGCGGAGGCGGAGGCCGAGGCCGGGGTGGCGGCCCCGACGGCGCAGCCCGCGGCGCCCGAGCCCGCGGGGCCTCGCTGACGGATACGAGGCATCGTCCGAACCGTGTTCCGCGCGGCGGGGCGTCGGCCTAGCTTCGGACTCTGGCGGCGCAGCCGCCCGAGTCGGAGGAGGCGCCGTGATGAGCGTTGGATCGGTCCTGATCGCCGGCGGCGGCATCGCCGGCTGCGCGGTGGCGATCGCACTCGCCCGCGTCGGCGTCGACGTCGCCCTCGTCGAGCGCGGGCCGCGCTGGCCGGGTGCCGGCGCCGACACGGACGATCCCCGCGAAATCGCGCTGCTGGCCGCCCTCGGGGTCACGACCCCGGAGCCGGACCACGGCGACCGGGCCACCGGCATCCGTCTCGCCCTTCAGCAGTCGATGACCGCCCTCGCCGTCGAGGTGCGGACCGGCGTGGAGCTGCTCGGCGTCATCGACGTCGACAGCCACATCGAGGCGGAGCTCTCGAACGGCCGCGTCGAGAACTTCGACGCCGTCGTCGTGGCCGACGCCGAGGCGGCGGCGCGCCTGTCGGGTGCGGTCGAGGCGGGGTCGGCGAGGGTGGTCGCGGTGGCGGGTGCCGCCGACGCGCTCGGCGTCGCCGAGCGGCTCACCGGGGCGGGGATCAGCGCGGACTAGCGCCTGGTCGGGCCGACTGCTCGTTCGGGGGGGGGGGGGGGGGGGGGGGGGACGCGGGGCGCCCCGGGGGCGCCCGCCCCCCGCCGGGGCGGGGCCCCCCCCCCCGGCGGCCGCGGCGGGGGGGGGGGGGGGGGGGGGGGGGGGGGGGGGGGGGGGGGGGGGGGGGGGGGGTGGTGGGGGGGGGGTGTAGAGGGGGTGGGGGTAGGGGGGTGGTTGTGGGAGGAGGTCGGAGAGGTTAAGAAGTAAAGGAGAAGATGATATGATGGTGAGAGTTGGG
>JAVBUG010000017.1:0-20306 GCA_031555515.1 Microbacterium sp.
GGCCGCGGCGACTCCCGCGGCCATCCGTTCGCTGTCGATGGGGGGTGCGATCGGCGACATCGAAGACCCCGCCGCCCTCGTCACGGTCCTGAACGAACCGGTGATCCTGCGCGCCGGAGTCCCCGCCGCAGGGGTGATCGCCTCCGCGCGTGCCCTCGCGCAGATGTTCGCCGCTTGCGTCCGAGACGACGACGCGTTGCTGTGCCCACGGTCACGCCAGACCGCGCTGCGTTCGCTCCCGGACGTGCCCTGTTGGGGAGGTCTCGCGGCTCGCACGGCACGATTCACCACGGGCTTCCTCCTCAACAACGAAGCCGACAGACGGATGCTGTCACCGACGTCGTTCGGCCACGACGGCGCGATCGGGCAGCTGGCCTTCGCCGACGTCGAGAGTGGGATCGGGTTCGCGTGGACCACCAACCGTCAGGTCGGTCCCGTCGCAGCAACGCGCAGCACCGTGATCGTCGACGCGCTGCGCGCCTGCGTGCACCAGGGCTGACCCGAGTTCATCCACCTCCCACCCGCGAGCCGATCCCCTGGATGTCGACGATGAAGCGCACCTCACTCCCGCAGGCCGAAACCGTCCCGGCGGACCCGGGGCCCGCAGCATCCGTAGCCGGTCCCGTTCTTCACGTTCCCCGCGTTCGTTGGACATTCCTCGCGATCTACGCGCTCGCCTATGTGGGGTTCTGGATCGCCAATCAGGCGCCGCTCGTGATCACCCTCGCCGTCCGCGTCGACGCGCTGGTTCCGGAAGCAGACCGCGCCGCCACGCTGGGGATGATCCTGGGCGTCGGAGCGTTCGTAGGCCTCGTCACCAATCCCGTCGTCGGCCGGCTCAGCGACCGCAGCACCGCGAAGTGGGGCAAGCGGCGCCCGTGGATCCTCGTCGGCGCCACCGGCACGCTCGGAGCGGCGGCCGTGATGGCGTTCGCCGCCGACATCCCGACACTGCTGGGCGGCTACTTCCTCACCAGCGTGTTCGTCAACATCCTCGGGGCGATGCTGATCGCGATGATCGCCGACCAGATCCCGGAAGGCCAGCGCGGAGTCGCCTCGGGAGTGGCGGGCATCACCCTCCCGATCGGCCTCGTCGGCGGGTCATTCCTCGTGCAGGCGCTCGCGCCGAACATCGTGCTGATGTTCCTCATCCCCGGCTCGCTCGCGTTCTTCCTCGTCCTACCCTTCCTCTTCACGCTGCGCGACAAGCACCTCGACAAGTCCGACCGCCCTCCCTTCGGGATGCGCGATCTGGTGCGCACGTTCTACGTCAGCCCCCGGCAGCACAGGGACTTCTCGTGGGCGTTCGCCAGCCGATTCATGGTGCAGCTCGCGGCGGCCTTCGTCACCACCTACCTGGCGTACTACCTGATCGACCACCTGGGGGCGACGGCCGAGTCGGCTCCCAACCTGGTGTTCCTCGGGCTGCTGGCGTTGTCGATCGCCACCATGATCGCCGCCCCGCTGGGCGGCAAGCTCTCGGACCTGCTGCGTCGCCGCAAGATCTTCGTGCTACTCGCCGCGGTGATCTTCGGGATCGCGTTCTTCATGCTCGCATCGGGCTCGACGGTGCCCGCCTTCCTCGCAGCGATGGCGGTCGCCGGCATCGGGTACGGCGCTTACAACGCCGTCGACCTCGCCCTCGTCACCGACGTGCTGCCCGACCCGGAAGACACCGCGAAGGATCTTGGGGTCTTCAACATGGCGGCCACGCTCCCGCAGACGCTTGCGCCCGTCCTCGCGCCGATCATCCTGGCGCTCGGTGACGGCTCATACAGCGTGCTGTACGCCGTCGGCGGCGTCCTCGGACTGATCGGAGCGATCGCGATCCTGCCGGTCCGGAAAGCACGATGACCGTTCGACACCTGGAAGGCAAACTATGAAGCTCTTGCGAATCGGCGCCTTTGGAGTCGAGAGGCCGGCTGTACTCGTCGACGAAGACCACTACGTCGACCTCTCCGATGTGGTCACCGACTTCGACGAGGACTTCTTCGGATCGGGTGGGCTGGACCGCATCGCACCGATCGTCGCCGAACGTTCTGCCGGCGGAGGCGCGCCTCTAGGTCACCTCCGCGTCGGGTCGCCGATCGCGCGCCCGCACCAGATCATCTGCGTCGGCCTCAACTACGCCGACCACGCCGCCGAGTCCGGCCAGGCGGTGCCCGACGAACCCATCCTCTTCACCAAGTCGCCCAACACCCTCATCGGCCCCGCCGACGATGTCCGCATCCCGCGCGGATCGACGAAGCCCGACTGGGAGGTCGAGCTCGGCATCGTCATCGGCAAGCGCACCAGTTACCTCGACTCTCCCGAACAAGCCCGCGACCACATCGCGGGCTGGGTCCTGGTCAACGACGTGAGCGAGCGAGCGTTCCAGATGGAGCGCGGCGGACAGTGGCTCAAGGGCAAGTCCGCCGAGACCTTCAACCCGGCCGGGCCGTGGCTCGTCACCCAAGACGAGGTGCCCGACGTCATGGATCTGGGCATGTGGCTCGACGTGAACGGGGTGCGTCGACAGACCGGCTCGACGTCGACGATGATCTTCGACCCGTACTTCATCGTCCACTACGTCAGCCAGTTCATGGTGCTCGAGCCCGGAGACCTCATCAACACCGGCACCCCGCCCGGGGTGGGGCTCGGCTTCGACCCGCAGATCTGGCTCCAGGCCGGCGACGTCATGACCCTCGGCATCGATCGTCTCGGCGAGCAGCGCCAGACAGTCGTCGGGCCGCGGTGAAGGCGCTCCGCCCGATGTTCCACGGCCCCAACTGAACCCACGGAGGAGAGAGTATGACCCGCGCCCTGATCACCGGCGGAGCCAGCGGCCTTGGCGCCGCCACCGCCGCCCGCCTCCGCCAGGACGGCATCGAGGTCATCACCGTCGACCTCACCGGCGACTGCGACATCCTCCTGGACATCACCGACGACGACGCCGTCGCCGCGGTGGCCGGCCGACTCACTACCGTCGACATCCTGGTCAACTCCGCCGGCATCGTCGGACCTAACACGCCCCTGGTGAACACGACGACGGCGCAGTGGAAGAGCGTGCTCGACGTCAACGTCGTGGGCACGGTCACGATGATGCGCGCCTTCGTGCCGGGGATGGTGGAACGAGGCTGGGGCCGCGTCGTCAACATCGCCAGCATGGCCGGAAAGGACGGCAACCCGAATCTATCGATCTACTCCGCGTCGAAGGCCGCGATCATCGGGCTCACGAAGTCGGTCGGCAAGGAGCTCGCGACCACGGGCGTGCTCGTCAACGCCATCGCGCCTGCCGTCATCGCCACACCGATGAACGACGACACCGCTTCCGACGTCCTGGCGCACATCACGAGCCTGATACCGATGAAGCGGGTCGGTCGCGCCGAAGAAGTGGCGGAGCTCATCGCGTGGCTGACCTCCGACAAGCTCACCTTCTCGACCGGCGCCGTGTACGACATCAGCGGTGGACGGGCGACGTACTAATCGGGACGGGCGCTGCAGCAAGGTTTGCGGTGAGTGCGGATCAGTGGGAGCCGTCTCGATGAGATTCAAATCCCTCCGTGTCCAGCCGCAATCATTCGCGTAATCCGGCGGACGTACGATGACATGGGAACACCGTGTAACGTCCTCCTCGAACGGCCATCTTGGCCCCGTGCATTCGTCGGCGAGTACCAAGCGCGACAGCAGGCCGGGTTGGCCGCCACGGATGTGTGAACCGGGGGGTCGAGCCCAGTGTTCACAAGGGATCGACAACCGTTCCCGCTTGTCTACGGATCAGAAGGTTAGGGGTTCGAGTCCCTTCGGGCGCGCACTGTGTTGAGACAGTAAGCATTGAAAACCCGCGGAGTTCCGCGGGTTTTCGTGTTTCTGGGGTGTGGTGAGTCGCATCTGAATACTGCGGGTTGGTGGGCTCCGACATCGTTGCAATCAGACGTCGCGCCTTTCAGATGTGTGCACGCATGTGTGCACCTAAGTGCGTACTGGAAGCTGGCGGCCGAGCGCTCGCCCCTGCGTAGGCAACGCCGCGGATCCTCCTGCGGACACTGCCCGCGAGAGGGGCGGCTACGCATTCCCAAGCGGGCCTGCCGACGTCGGCAAGGGTCCAAGGGCGTGGCGTGTCGTCGGCATCCGGCAGGATGTGAGCGGCGCCCGGAATGTCTCTGGGCTTCCGTTGGGGCGGAACGCAATGGGGATCGGATCAAGACGCATGGGGATGTTCGACTGGCTGTTCGGCAAGCGGAAGGCAACCGTCGCTCCCACGATCGCAACCGCACCGCCGATGGCGGCGTCGAGGAGCGCCGTGCCTCATTTCGCGATTGTCGATGTGGAGACGACGGGGCTCTCTCCGCGTCAGAATCGCATCGTCGAGCTTGCAGTGGTGCGCGTCGACGGCGAGGGGAACGTTGTCGATGAGTGGTCGACACGGTTCAATCCGGAGGGCCCTATCGGTGCGACTCACATCCACGGCATCACACAGGCGGACGTGGCGGCTGCACCGGTCTTTCGCGATGTTGCGGCTGGGCTGATCCCATACATCTCTGGGGTGCCGATCGCTGCGCACAACGCGAACTTCGACCTCGCGTTCCTGCGAGCGGAGTTCCAGCGCGCGGGCTGGGACACGCCGTGGCTGCCAGCGTTCTGCACCCTCGACGGTAGCCGCGAGTATCTGCCCGACCTGGATCGCCGCAGACTGTCCGATTGCTGCTGGGCGGCCGGAGTCCCGCTCGAGAACGCCCACTCGGCGCTCGGCGATGCTCGTGCGACGGCAGGACTGCTTCGCTTCTATCTCGCTCGGGCGGGGAGGCGCCAAAGTCAGGTGCTGAGCGCACTCCGCGACGATGCCCGCAATGTCAGCTGGCCGCAGAGTCCGTCCCGCGTACCTGAAACCCCGTTTGTCAACCTTTCCGGTGAGACGCGGGACCGTCCGAAGCGAATCGCGTCGGCCAGGCGGAAGCAGCCGCCGCTGCTTCGGCAAATGACCGAAGTCAGCCTCCTCGAGGCCGTCGAAGAGGGTGCACCCGAGGGGACGCTCGCCTACCTCGAGACGCTCCTCGACGCACTTGAGGACGGTGAGATCAGCGACGAGGAAGCCGGCGAGCTTGGTGAGCTGATCGGGGTCTATGGGCTCACCGATGCCGACCTCCATGCAGCCCATCGAGCCTTCGTCCTCGCGCTCGCACACAAGGCTGTCGATGATGGCCACGTCTCGCACGACGAGCGCGAAGAGCTGCATACCTTGTGTGATGCACTCGACGTGCCCCGTGCAACCGTCAATGAGCTGATCGCGCGCGCGGCTGCGGCACGCGCTGCGCGAATGAGCGCTGACCTACTCCCACTTCCCGACGGCTGGGGTCTCGGTATTCCCCTCCGAGTGGGCGACAAGGTCGCGTTCACCGGCTGCGACGATCGTCAGCGCGACCGACTCGAACGCCGCGCAACCGAAATCGGCGTTCGAGTGATGAACAACGTGTCCCGACTCACCTCGATGCTCGTCACCGACGGGTCCATGGACGGCACCAAGCTCGCCAAGGCACGCGAAGTCGGAACCCGCATCGTGCACCCCGACACCTTCGAAACGCTCCTCGCACACCTGCAGCCCGCCGCCCCGGTTGAGGAACGCCCACAGGCCGCCCTTGCATCGTCCCAACCCGCACCGACCGCACACATGAAGACCGCTTCGATGGCAGCGCGATCGATTGCTGATGCGTCTCCCGGTGTCGTGCGCGCCTGGGCGCTCGCCAACGGGTACGCAGTCGGTGTCCGCGGACGTATCCCCGCCGAGATCTGGGAAGCATACGCGGCAGCGCACACTCCGGTCGTCGCTCCCGTGTACACGGGAATGACAGACGTCCGCGTAGCCGGATTCGAGTTCCAGGGCGAGCCGATGGCTCCCCTCGGCGAATGGGCCTACGCACCCATCGTGCCCACCCAAGCGATGGGGCTCACAGGTGGCGATGACATGCATGTCGCCCGGACCGAAGAGTACCAGGCCAACGTCCGGGACGCGCTTCGCGCGTGGCGGGAGGAAGAAGACGGCCCCCTGATGGCTATGCTCGTCGCGGAACCCCTCCACCCACACATCGCGCACGCGGTGCGAGTCGACCTTGTGGTGGGGCGTGAGCGAACCGTCGCCGGCTACCTCCCGGAACCCCGGTCAGTGACACTCCACGAGCTAGTCAAGTCTGCGATGGACATCGGCGCCCTCCCATTGCTGAAAGCTCACGCATCCGGCGGAACCAGCGGGCAACCCGCTGTTGAACTCCGTCTCGTACATCTTGCCGACGACCCAGCGAGAGCCTCCGTCACCGACGAACTCATCGCCCGCACAAACGAAAGACGGCCAAGCCAGCTCGACAACGGTTGATCAGCGCCTGTCGCGCCGCCCACCAGGCGCGGTTGACGCGTCGGGTCGTGAGTGCGTTGCGCGCCGCGGTCAGCGGTGCGTCCCTCGAGGACGGATGGGCCGACCTCGCCGCTGTGGGGTCACTCGTTGGCATGCAACGACCCGACTTCGACTCACGCAACTGGGGATACGCGAAACTCTCCGATCTCGTCCCTGAGATTGGACTCTTCGAAGTGGCACCCCGTCCCGGCGGCGGCGTGCGCGTCAAACTTACGCCGCAGAAGAAGTAGGCAGCGCGTTTCGACTCGATCCTTCTGCGAGCACCGAGCGGAAGCGGGACGTCTGGCGGGCATCCGCGGGATGACCATCTCGAGTTTGGCAGCTACGGCCCTTTGCCTGTCGTCACGGTGTTGGCTGACTCCAGCCCTTGGCGATTCCCCATGTGCAGAACTGTCTCCAAAACAGCGGGCGATAGCGCAACGACTCCGACCAATGCCGCGGCGCCTGCGCCGAGACCCAAGTAGGTGAGCCGCGGCTGAGAGAAGTCGACGTGCCCGCGGGTGGCTGCGAAGACCGCGACAGCACCAGCGCACGCCGCAAGGGTGAAGGCTGGAAAGATCGGCAACACGCAGATGCCGCCGATGAGGGCACCTATGAGGACCATCGCTCCCGTGCGGCGGAACGTGTTCTGCCAATCCGTTGCCGCATGGTCGGTGGTGGCTTGTGGGCGTCGGCGGAGTTGGACTCGCTAGGGCGTTGAGGCCCGGACGGGCGGCTAAACGCGCTGATTCTCGGGTGAAGTGGCGGGACTCGGGCCTCGACGGACTCGAATAGCGGCCGGGCCGTTAGGCGAGCAATAACGGCATGCTCAGAACCCGGCGAAGGGTCCCGTTGTTTCCTCGGTCCTCGTCCTCTCGGTGCATCCCGATCTTCTCCGCCACCCGCATCGACGCGTGGTTCTCGGGGTGGACTATCGCGACGACTTCCTCGGCTCCGAGCCGGTCTCTTGCGAAGTCGCGGCACGCGGTGGCCGCTTCCGTGGCGAGCCCCAGCCCTTGCCAACGGGGCAGGACGTGGTATCCGATCTCGAGGCGCAGGGTTCCGTTGACGTCCTGCCAGGTGAGCCCACAATCCCCGACGAACTCCCCGGCAGTGGTTTCGATGATCCACAGTCCGTGCCCGTACTCGGCATAATTCCTCAGGTTCCAGGCGATCCACGACGCCGCCTCTTCCGGAGTCTTCGGGGCGGGATAGAACCGCATGACCTCGGGATCCCCGAGAAGGCCGGCCATCGCGGGCAGATCGACCGGAGCCATCTGGCGAAAGCGCAAGCGCGGAGTATCCGACGGGAGCATCCGTCGACCATAACGAAAGCGTCCAGCACCTCGCCATCGGGGCACACCCGCGCGAGCGGTCGCCACCTCGCCGAAGCCGGTCGATCGTCGTTCGCGGGCACCCGGAGACGGTCCATGTGCGTGCAGCCTCAGGGTGAGCGCCTTCTGACGGGGCGACTTAGCCTACTTAGGCAGCCGCCGCTTCCGCTGCCTCCTTCAGGTCGGCGGTGAACTGCTCGAAATTCTCCTCCAAGGGGGGAACCATCCGGGCGATGAAAGGGAAGAGCGGACCACCGATGCGCTCGACGATCACCACTCGCGTGCCGCCTGCCTCATCGCTGAGGGAGCAGGTGCGAGTGAACATCGAATTGCCGAACGTCAGGCGGGAGTTCGGCTCGAACTCCATTACCTTCAGAGAGAATGTACGGCTTGGGTCGAGTGTCGACACAAGCTTGATCCGTGAGCCGGGGGCGATCTGGCCATCCAGCGACACGGTCGTCGAATTCCATCGCGGGTACTCAGCCGCCGCGGTCAGCAGCTGCCATACCGTGGACGTATCGGCATCGATGTGCTGGGCGATGCGCGTGGAGCGACTGAACGTCTTCCGCGTCGTGGACGCAACTCCATCGGATGCAGTCGTGGACATCTGATCCCTATCCTCTGCTTGGCGCCGATTGTAGAGGTCGCGAAAGGCGTCGTCACGGTGGTTCGACGGGATGCAGCCGGGAACCGCGCGGACGAGGGGTGTGCGGCCCAGAGCAACGCCTGCGCTGGCCGGCCACCGCTGTACGCAGCTCGGTGGCTCAGCGTGCGCGGCGCGGCTTGACCCTCGTAGCTAGCGGGCTGCCGTGACGATCGAGGCCGGCAGCCACCAACATCGCGCCTGAGACGATCGTCGCGACGCCGATGCCGGGCGCGAGCGCGGTGCCAACGAGCGTCAACCCCACACCGACCCACAACACCACCGGCGACCAGCGATGCGCCGTCAGGGTGCCCACCGCTCCCATCACCAATGCGAATGCGCACGTCGTGAGACCGGGCAGCACGGTCGCAATCCACAATCCCACCCCTGTCTCACCGTCGGGTCGGGGACCGCTGTAGGCAGTTGCGGCATAGAACGTCCACATACCGATCCAGGCCAGTGAGATTGCCGCGAGGACGAGGTACACGATCGAGCGGACAGCCGACGGCCGGGCGAAAGCGACCAGAAGCCCCGCGAGCAGCAGCATCCCCGACATCCCCCCAAGCACGACGGCCACCCCCAGGTATCCGACCCCGTCCGCGCACAGCCAGGTCCCCTCCGGACCCCATTCGCCGCCAGTGCCCCACGAGCAATTGAAGTGGAGCGCCTCGCGTACGAGGCCAAGCGAGCCCGACGCGAAGAGGAAGGCGAAGACTCCTCCCACCACGACCGCCAGGGCGGCCGGGCCACGCGCTGGTCGCATTGACGTCGCGCTCGGTCGCGTGGCATCCATCGACGGGGTGGTCATCTTCCCGACGCTATCGGTTGGGCCTCGGCTCGAAGAAGGGTCCGGAAACGTGCACTCTCGAGCGGGGTGAGCTGAATGCTCCGCGTCCAGGTCGTTGACCGCTGTTGCGGTTGGCACCGGGTTTGCAGATTTTTGGTTCTGAGGACTGATGCTGTCCGGATTGTCGGCGAGCATTGAGCAGACACACGAAGGAGTACCCATGTCCACGTTGCCTTCTCGTCCCCTTCCGCCGGCCCCAGCCGGCTCGAACACCGTGAACTCGTTCATCATGACGGATGACGCGACCGGCCTCATCGCGTTCGTCGGCGCCGTCTTCGATGCCGTCGAGAACACGGACGCCCGCACGGCTGATACCGACGGACTCGTCCTCCACTCCGAGATCCACATCGGTGACTCGCTCCTCACCATCGCCGACCGCAAGCCGACTTGGCCCTACACGCCCGCGTTCACGCGCGTTTACGTCGTCGACGCGCCGGCGACTCTCGAGCGGGCGGTCGAGCGCGGTGCACGGATCGTCACAGAGCCCACCGAGTTCTGGGGTGACGTGTTCGCGCGTTTCGCCGACCCGTTCGGTCACCTGTGGTGGGTGTACCAGCACACCCCCGCAGCGCAGGAATGGGATGCGGCATCCGACACCTCCGACGCGTCTGCCGACACGAGCGAGTGGAGTGCCGCCGATCCCGCCGATGCCAGCGGCTCGTGGGAGGACTTCGCCACACCCGAACTCGACTACATCCACTCCACGCTCATCGATGCCATGGACAGCTTGCGCGACCCGCGAGAGAAGAACTGACCTGCTGGCGGCCGAGCATGCGGGCGCCTTGCGCCCGCATGCCGGTCGACCACCGTGCGGCTGCCAGGGCTCAGCCGAGCGCGGCGAGAAGGCGGGCGTTGCGCTTGGCGATGAGCCGGCGTAGGTACGGAACGAGCACGAGGCGCTCGGCCAGCGATCCGAGGACGGGTGACGCGATTGTGATGATGTCGGTCATGCGGGACCCGGTTGGGAACTGCTCGAACCGGTGCTCGTGAATGAAGGACCTGAACGGCCCGCGCACCTGCTGATCGACGAAATGAGTCGGTTCGTCGAGCGCGGTGATTTGTGAGGTCATGGTCCACCAGATGCCGAAGTGCCGAGCCCGCCAGGTCACGGTGTCCCCGAGACCGATCCGCCCGCTCGTCACGCCGGCCACAGCCCGCTCGCCCGACTGCGACATCGACATGACATGGGCGTCGATATCGAGCGATAAGTCGAACAGCGCCTGAGCTGAGATAGGCGTCTCTGTCAGGAGCGTGAAGGTCGAGGCCACACTCCCATCATGCTGCCGCCCGGATCCCGGTCGGTGAGCTGGTGCGTTGGGTTGAGAACCGGTCCGTGCACAGGCCGGCGAGGAGGGTCGTCTGGCAGGAGGGCGTGGCTCGGGTTCAGCGTGTCGGTGTGGGTCGTTGCTGCTGGGCGGCGTCAGGCGGCGGGGTGCTGTCATCCGCGGCGGCGAAGGCGGCATCCCGCGGTGCGGCAGCGATCACGGCGACAGCCTCGAGAGCGAGGACCACGAGACTGCCGTGCGGCCAGTAGCCTAGGCCGATGGTGCCGACCACGACGAACAGGAACGTCAGCCCGAGTATCGTGCGCACTCCGATTCCCCATCGCGGTCCGGCGGTTGCGGCCGCCGCGATCCCTCCGGCGCCGACGCCGAGGAGCACATACGCCTCCCACCCCCACAGGAAGTGCAGCGGGGCGGTCACTGGCGTGTTCAGGTAGCTGAGTGCGGTCATGGGTGCGCCGAGGATGATGAGCCAGGCCATCACGATGCCGCCCCATCGGGCACGCCGCAGGTCGGGGAACAGCGCGATGCCGACGGCGAGGAACGAGAGACTGGAGAGGGCGCCGAACGTGATATACGTGTCCGCGGCCCATTGCCGTGCCCAGACGTATACCGGGTAGTCGACGACCCAAGCCCATTGCGTGACGCCCCAGACGGTGGCCGGCAGCGGCAGTAGTACCGCGGCCCACACGCCGCCGCACGCGGCGAGGACTATCCGCCAGGGCCTGGATCGATCGGTGCGGGAGCGACGCGGTTCTGCGCTCATCCGCTGATTGCACCACTGAATGACCGTGGGCGCCAGAGTGACTCCCATGCCCGATCGGGGTCAGGCGGCGGGCGCGGTAGCCGGAGTCAGCACGATCAGCGGACTGTGCGCGATCATCTCGTCGACATCGTCTCTGCGCCATCGGCGTGCGGCAGCCTCGATGAGCGGCCGAGCTTCGTGGGGATCGGTGATCACCCGGGCCGTGGCAGGAACGTCGGCCTCGATGCCCTGCTTCAAATGGACGATGACGTTGGGGTCTGCGGTGATGTTGTGTATCCAGTCCCTGGTGCGGTTTCGACGCGGCATCCCGGTGATGAACAGCACGCCGTCCTCATCGTGCAGGAAGATCTCGATGCGGCGAGGTAGCCCGCTACGGCGACCGGTCGTCGTCAGGTCGATGAGCTGACTTCGGTGCAGGGCAGTGGCGACGTCGTTGTTCACACTTGTTGAAGCAAACTCTCTGATGCACCCATTCCCCACGATCGGTGAGACATTCTGGGCGCAACGCTGATGGCCACCTCCCCGGCGGCAAAGCCGAGTCGGTCGCCGGCGGGTCGTTGAGCGCCCGCGCTCAAGCCGGTCGCTGAGCGCTCCTATTTTCGGTGGACCGGCAGGACCTTGCACTCCTGCTCAGCCCGACGATAGCCCCGTTCCTCCCGCGAGTCGGACGGTGAGGTTCCACGGCATGAGCTGCCGGCCCAGATCCGTCCGAGCCGATCATGTCGCTAGGCCGTCGGCACCTCCTGCAGCGCGCGCATCTCGATGCGTCCCTGCAATGCTGTCGCCGCCCTGATCGTCCATTCGACCGCTGTGGCTTCGTCGGCCACCTCGATGAGCCAAAATCCGCCGACGTACGCCGGCGCTTCGACGAACGGCTCGTCGAGCACCCGCGGCTCGCCTGTCGAGAGGTCCACTGTCTTGGCGGTCGAAGGGGGATACAGTCCGCCCGCGAACAGCAACGCTCCCGCCTCCTCCAGAGCGGCGTTGAACTCGCCGACCGCGGCGAGTGTGGCCTCCAACTCGGCGGGGTCCATCGATGCCATCGTCGGTTCCTCGTTCGAGTCGTGGGGCACCGTGAGGAAGTACTTCGTCATCGGCTGATCCTTTCGTCGTGGGGCGCGGTGCGCGCTCCATCAAGAGAGACGTCGAACGAGCGAGGCCCAGATCGGCAGCCGGGCCGATTCCAATCCGTGCCTGCAGGCTACCGCTGGTCAAGGCTGCGCGCCGGTCAGTGATCGAGGCCATCGGCTCAGATCACGATCCTCGAGCGCGCCACTTTTGAACCGAACAGAGGTACACGCACCCTTGCCCCGCCGCCTGGTAGGAGGATGGCATGCAGGGCAGCCCGAACCCTCATAAGGTCTGCGCTCAGCGCGTGCCGAGGAGTACTCTGGCCGCGTGCGAACCCGGGTCGCGCTCATCGGTCTCCTCGCGCTCGCCTTGACGGGGTGTACGCCCGCCGCGCCTTCCCCGAGCACCGAGAGAGGGTGGCCGACATCGATCGCGGCCATTGGTCATTCCGGGCTGACCGGGTACGACTCGGATAGCGACAAGCCGGGCGAGGATGCGAAGACGAACTCCTGGGCGACTGGCACCAACCCCGACGTGGGCAGCATCTACGAGCGTTTCCTCGAACTCGATCCGGCGATCGAGGGGCACTACATGAACGCCGCCGTCGGGGGATCCGATGTGGACGACCTGCCAGCGCAGGTGACGGCCGAGCTGCAGGAGAACCCGCTGCCGGATCTGTGGATCATCCAGACTGTGGACAACGACGTCCAGTGCTCGGACGAGGACGCGGCCAACGAAGTGGCGTACGGGACGAAGATCACGGCGGTGCTGCAAAGCATCGTCGACGCGGTCCCCCACGCGAAGATCTACGTCGTGCCGACGCCGGTAACGTGGCAGCTCTTCACCAACGTGCAGGCCCAGCGGTCGGAGCTCGTGCAGCAGTACGCGGGCACCGGCGTGTGCGACGTCTTCGACGCCGAAGGCAGCCAGCGTCCCGAGGCGATCGCCCACAGGCAGGAGGTGACCGATGCTTACAGCGCTCAACTGCGGAAAGCCTGCGAGCAGTTCCCGGGTTGCGTCGACGGTGAACCCGAAATCCGATCCCTCAAGATCGACATCGACGACCTCGCAGCTGACGGCGCCCACTTCACAATCTCGGGTCTGACAAAGATGGCGGAAGCCGCCTGGGCGCACATCCGGGATCTGGGCTGACGGGCTTCTACCCGGGCCGCCGACACCCGCCAGATTCGCCCGACGGACTCCCCAGCCATCCTGCTGGCGACGCGGTCCGAACGCTTCGCGATATTCGCTCGCGATCAAGTCGCACGAGCTTGCCGATCGAACACTGGTTGGCTGACCCACGCTGGCCCGCGCCGCCCATGGAGGAACCGCGAGCTCCAGCTGGGCTTCGACACCGAGGGCAGGCTCCTCGAGACGTAGTGCTCGTCTTCGATAGCGGCAACGAACGCATCATCCACGCGATGAAGGCGCGACCGCAGATACCCGGACCACGGTGCAAGGTCGTCGGACGATGATCTCCATCCGATGCGCCTCCCTCTCCATGCGCTCGCCGGAACCGCTTGCCGTCGCCCGATGAGAGGAGCAGTCGCCGTCAGGCCGCGCTTGCCACTGATGGGTTCGATGAGCAACACTCGCCACATGAAAAATCTTGCAAGCACTGCACTCGATGTCGAGCCTGTGGGGGTGGATGATGTCGTCGAGGGTCTACGGGCCGTCGGCGTCGAGCCGGGCGACGCGATCCTCGTGCACTGCGCGCTGTCGTCTTTCGGCACCGTCGTCGGTGGGGAGCAGGCGGTCATCGAGGCCTTGCGTCTCGCCGTCGGCCTCATGGGAACGATCGTGATGCCCGCGCAGAGCTGGCACCTCTGCGATCCGGACTTCCTGGATGACCCTGCGCTCGACCGCAGTGTCCGCGAGCAGGTTCGGCAGCTGCTGCCGGCATTCGATCTCGCGCTGACACCGACGCGGACTATGGGGCGGGTCGCAGAGCTGTTCCGCACGCAACGAGGTGTGCTGCGCAGCGCTCACCCGCATCGGTCCTTTGCCGCAGAGGGGCTGGAGGCCGAAGGGATCGTGGCCGAGCATGAGCTGGACGATCCGTTCGGCGAGCGCTCTCCGCTTGCCCGGCTTCACGCTATCCGCGCCAAGGTGGTACTGCTGGGGGTCGGCTATGAGTCCTGCACCGCGCTGCACCTGGCTGAGGCACGGGCCGGCGGTACGGGCAGAGCACGGGTACGCAACGGCGCACCTCTGCTGGTCGGCGGGCGGCGCACTTGGGTCGAATGGCTCGAGCCGGCTGTCGATGACGAGCAATTCACCAGGATCGGCGCGGAGTTCGATGCGGCGGGCGGTTCCCGGATAGTGAAGATCGGGGCCGCCCGCTGTCAGGCCATGGATCTCGCCGAACTGGTCGACTTCGCGCGGTGTCGCCTCGCTGCGGGGCCGTTCTGAGAAAAAGCCTGCAAGAATTTGCAAGACAAGCAACTCTCTGGCACCATGCTGTTCACCGCAACGGCGCGCACCGATTCCACGAATTCTGGAAGCGCTTGCAAGGTTGCGGCCTGTTGATCACATGGAAAGGCAGCACCAATGAGGGTGAAGTACCGCGCCGCCACGGCGCTCGTCGTCGGCGGTCTCGTTGCGACCGCGGCACTGACTGGATGCTCAAGCGGAAATGCGTCCGGTTCGGACGAGAGCGCGCAGACGCTCACGGTTTGGGTTGATCCGAACCGGGCTGAGGAGCTGAAGGACATCGTCGCGCAGTTCGAGTCCGACAAAGGCATCACCGTGAAGCTTGTGCAGAAGGAGTACGGCGACACGATGAAGGAAGACTTCATCAAGCAGGCGCCGACGGGGAAGGGCCCCGACGTGATCGTCGGAGGCAGCGACTGGCTCGGGCTCTTCGTGCAGAACGGCGTTGTCGCCCCTCTGGAACTCGGCGACACCGCTGACGACTACTCGGACGTGGCAATCAGAGCGATGAGCTACGAGGGGACCACGTACGGGCTGCCGGTCTCGGTCGAGAATATCGCGCTCGTTCGCAACACCGCTCTGGCGGATTCGACACCCGCAACCTGGGACGAGCTCATCGCGGCCGGGCAGTCCGTGGTCGCCACCGGTGCGGCGGAGTACCCTGTGCTCGTTCCGTCCGGACCTGAGTCTGACCCGTACCACCTGTACCCCCTGCAGACCTCTTACGGTGCCCCGTTGTTCGGCACCAACCCTGACGGCAGCTACAACCCGGACGATCTGCTGATCGGCGGCCCCGGCGGGGAAGAGTTCGCGCAAAAGCTGGTCGAGTGGGGGCAGGAGGGCGTGCTCAACACCAACATCACCAACGAGATCGCGCGCGACGAGTTCGCGGCCGGCAAGTCGCCCTACATGCTCTCGGGCCCGTGGAATCTCCCGGCCTTCCAGGGCGGCGGCATCGACTACGCCATCGAGCCGATCCCGCAGGCAGGGCCCGACGCTCCGACACCCTTCGTCGGTGTACAGGGCTTCTTCGTCAGCGCGAAGAGCGAGAACGCGCTCGCGGCGAACGAGTTCGTCGTGAACTACCTCGGAACCGAGGACGTACAGCTCGCTCTGTACGAGGCGGGCGGGCGGCCGCCGGCGATGACCTCGGCGTTCGAGATCGCTTCCGCAGAGAACCCGGACGTCGGCGCATACGGCGAGGTTGCACTCACCGGTGTGCCGATGCCCGCGATCCCCGAGATGGGCGCCGTCTGGAACTACTGGGGCGCCACGGAAGCGGCTCTCGTCAACAACACTGCGGGCGACCCTGCCGCTGCCTGGCAGACGATGGCGGACCGCATCGCGGCCGACACCGCGAAATGACCGCTGCGGGTCGGGGCTCTGCCTCAGCCCCGACCCGCAGCACCACCTGAGACCCGACTACACCACCGTCGCCGCTGGAGCACCATGACCGCCCCCACCATCGAGGCGCCGCCCGCGCCAACACCCTCGACGCCGAATGGCGCGCGTCGACGGCCGATCCCGTCGCCCCTTGCTCTGCTCATCAAGATCGCCTCGCTCGGTGTGCTGGACGCCCTCGTGCTGTACGCCGCGTTCGTACTCGCACTCGACGAGCAGTGGCTGCCGGCTGCGGGGGTGCTGCTGGCCGCCGCCGCGATCAACTGGGTGTACCTGCGCCGAGGGATGCTGCCGGCGAAGTACCTCGTGCCGGGCACGGTCTTCCTCGTGGTGTTCCAGCTGTACGTCGTCGTCTACAGCGGGTACATCGCCTTCACCAACTACGGCGATGGACACATGGGTGACAAGGATGACGCGGTCTCGGTGCTGATCGAGAAGTCACTGTCCCGTGTTCCCGATTCGCCCGCGTACGACATGGTTGTACTGGAACGGTTCGGCGAGTTGTCCTTCCTCGTGACAGAGACGGACGGCACGGCGATGGTGGGCGCCGACGGCAGGCCCCTCGAGCGCGCTGAAGGCGCCGAATTCGAGGGCGGCCGCGCCGTCAGTCTCGACGGCTACGAGACCCTCGACTTCTCACAGATGCTCGCCCAGCAGTCGCAGATCGCAGCGATGAGCGTGCCACTGTCCAAAGACCTCGACGACGGCGCCCTTCGCACCCCGGACGGCGCGAAAGCCTATGTGTACTCCGCGTCGATGAAGTACGACGAAGCCACGGACACGTTCGTCGACGTGGAGACCGGCGCGGTCTACCGCGACGAGGGCACCGGCGCGTTCGTCTCCGAGGAGGGCGTCGAGCTGATGCCTGGCTGGAAGATCGACGTCGGCTTCGATAACTTCATCGCCGCCTTCACGGAGGAGTCGATCCGCGGACCCCTCTTCCAGGTCATCGTGTGGACGTTTGTCTTCGCCGGGTTCACGGTCGCGGCGACATTCGCGGTCGGGGTCTTCCTTGCAACCGTGCTCAATGATCCACGACTGCGATTCCGTCGAACCTTCCGGGTGTTGGTGATCCTCCCGTACGCCTTCCCAGCCTTCCTGTCTGCACTCATCTGGAGCGGGATGCTGAACTCACAGTTCGGCTTCATCAATCAGGTAGTGCTGGGCGGCGCCGACATCCCCTGGCTTACGAACCCGGTGCTGGCGAAAGTAAGCATCCTGCTGGTGAACGTCTGGCTCGGGTACGCCTACATGTTCCTGGTCGCTACCGGCGCGCTCCAGTCCATCCCGGAGGAGTACGTCGAGGCGGCACGGATGGATGGCGCCGGCGCCTGGACCATCTTCCGGCGCGTCAAGCTTCCGCTTCTCATGGTCACGATGGCGCCGCTCCTGATCGCGGCGTTCGCCTTCAACTTCAACAACTTCAACGTGATCTACATGCTCACCGAAGGTGGCCCGCAGGACATCTCCACGGACATGAATGTGGGCGCGACAGACATCCTGATCACCCTTGTCTACAAGGTCGCGTTCGGTGAGACGAGCGGACGCGACTACGGACTCGCGAGCGCCTTCTCGATCATCATCTTCTTGCTGGTAGCCGCGATCTCAATCGTTGGATTCCGACGGACCAAGGCACTCGAGGAGCTGAACTGATGGAGCCGATCACCGCGGACCCGTTCGAACTCGAGACGGCACTTTCGCCGGTCGTCAATCCTCGCCGCAGCCGCGCCCGCCACGTCGGACCATCGCACCGCCGACGCGAGCGACTGGGACTCCTAGGCAAGTACGCGGTCGCGATCGTCACCAGCGTGGTCGCCGTGTTCCCGATCCTCTACATCGTGTCGGCGTCGTTGAACCCCAACGGGAGCCTCGTGAGCTCAAATGGGCTCTTCAGTGCGGTCGACCTCGGCAACTACATCGAACTGTTCAGCAACGCGACGCAGCCCTACGGGGCGTGGTTCGCGAACACCATCATGATCGGCTCGGTGACAGCGCTTGGCACCGTCTTCCTGGGGGCGCTGGCCGCGTACGCCTTCTCCCGGATGAGGTTCAGCGGCCGGCGCCTCGGGCTCACCACGATCCTGTTGGTTCAGCTGTTCCCGCAGCTGCTCGGGGTGGTCGCAATCTTCCTGCTGATGACCTCGATCGGCGACGTCTTTCCGGCTATCGGGCTCGACTCCCAGCTCGGGCTCATCCTCGTCTACCTCGGCGGGGCGCTGGGCGTGAACACCTATCTCATGTACGGGTTCTTCAACACCGTGCCCGCGTCGATCGACGAAGCTGCGAAGCTCGACGGTGCAGGACATGCCCGGATCTTCTTCACGATCATCCTTCGGCTCTCGGCGCCCATTCTCGCCGTTGTCGGGCTTCTGTCCTTCATCGGAACCGCGAGCGAGTTCGTCGTGGCCAGCGTGGTCCTCACCGACCCGGCGAAGCAGACGCTGGCGGTCGGGCTCTACCAATTCGTCTCTCAGGAGACGTCCGCGAACTGGCCGGTGTTCGCCGCCGGCGCGGTCCTCGCAGCGCTGCCGGTCGTCTTGCTGTTCTTCCTCTTGCAGAAGTACATCGTCGGCGGGTTGACGGCCGGAGCGGTGAAATAGCCGCCCGATCGCGCGGTGCTAGCCTTGCCGCCATGGGTGCCACTCTCGCTGACATCGCTGCGCATGCCGCTGTCAGCGAGGCGACCGTCAGTCGTGTACTCAACGACAAACCTGGCGTGGCGCCCGCGAAGCGCCGCGCCGTGCTTACGGCCCTCGATGTGCTCGGATATGAACGACCCTCGCGGCTGCGGAGCCGGACAGCGCGCCCCGTGGGGGTGCTACTCCCCGACCTCGTGAACCCGATCTTCCCTGCCTTCGCGCAGGCTCTCGCGCCGAACTTCGCCCGCCGCGGTTTCACCCCTCTCATCGGCACGCAGAGCGAGGGCGGCCTGCATGAGGACGAGATCATCGACATGTTCGTCGAGGCAGGCGTGTCGGGGATCCTCTTCGTTGCTGGGCAGCACGCTGACACGGCAGAATCGACCGAGCGCTATCGGGCGTTGCGTGAGCTCGGCCTGCCGCTGGGCTTCGTGAACGGGTACCGCGAGGGCGTCGATGCTCCGTTCTTTTCCATCGACGACGTCGTATCGATGTCGATTGCGGTCCGGCACCTGGTGGCGATGGGGCACCGCCGTATCGGATTTGCCAGCGGACCGGAGCCGTGGGTGCCTACCCGCCGGGCCACGGAGGGATTCCGGTCGGCAATGCGTGAAGCTCTCGGCCCGTCTGTCGTTGCGCCAGTGGTCCATAGGCTGCTGTCGGACGATGGCGGAGCCAGCGCGGCCCGGGAGCTCATCGCCGAAGGCTGTACCGCTGTGGTGTGTGCGAGCGATCTGATGGCGGTGGGAGTGCTGGCGGAAGCCCGCAGGCAAGGGCTTTCGGTTCCTGGTCAGTTCTCGGTGGTCGGGTTCGATGACTCGATCCTGGCGCGCAGTTGCTGGCCACCTCTCACGACGATCCGGCAGCCGGTACCGACGATGGGCATTGCAATCGCCGATGCCTTCGTCGGCGAGATGAACGGCATTTTGGCCTACCGCACCGAGTACATGTTCCAGCCCGAACTCGTCGTGCGGGAGTCCACGGGCCCGGCACCGGTCGAGAATTGACCGCCGGGGATCTCACTCGTTCGCGAGCACAACTTCCACGACGTCGGCGGCATGACTCGGGAACCCGGGCCACCCGGGCTCGAGCACGTCGCGTGTGAGCGTGGCGACGGCCCGCGCGGCGCTCTCGACTGGCTGGTCGAGCACCGCGTCGAGGCGGGCGGCGATCGCGGGGTAAGCGGCGTCGAATCTCCGGGCCGGCTCGAGCGGGTCTTCTCGCACCCCCGGTGCGGGCTCCAGTCGCGCGCGGATCGCGCGAATCAGGTGGGCCACCGCCCAGCCCCGTACGAACTGACCGCCGACGATCCGTTCACCGCGGCGGGCACGCCCGTAGCCGACGAGCAGCTTGACAAAGGCCAGACCTGCTTCGCCGGCAGCATCGACCGCCTTGATGTCGTTCAGTCGCTCGCGCCCTTCGGCGGCGAACGCGTGTTGGGGGTCGTGGGCGGAGGTGGAGTGTGCCGCGGGGAGGGGCGCCCCGGCCCGCGCGTGGACGGGGGCGATGGCGGACACGTGCAGAT
>JAVBUG010000075.1:0-3122 GCA_031555515.1 Microbacterium sp.
TGCCGCGACTCTCTCCTGGGGGCGGGTTCGCTTACGGGAAGGGGGCCGGGGGGGCGGGGCGGAGGCGTGCGCATCCCCCCCGCTCGCGGTGTGTCAGCTGGCGGGCTGCAGCTTGGTCAGGATCTGCACGATCGCCGGCTGCGTCGGGTCCGCCGACGCGTACTGGTCGTCCTCAGACGGCCATCCCACGTAGTTGCGGGTGTTGAACTCGCCCAGGAGCGGGTGCGCGCCCAGCGGGATGACGGGGACGTTCTCGACGAACGCCTTCTCGATCACCGCGATGGCGGCGTCACGGTCGGCGTCGGACGACGCGTTCGCATAGGTGTTCAGCGCCTCGGTGACGGCGGGGTCGTCGAAGCGTCCGAAGTTGAAGGCCGCCTTGCCGTCGACGATCCACTTCGGGTCCATCGCGGAGGTGTACAGGCCGTACGCGTTGCCGGTGTCTTCGAGCCAGTGGATGATCGCCTGGAAGGTGCCCTCCTGGCGTGCGGCATCCCAGCCGCCCCAGTCCGGCTGGTCGACCTTGACCTCGATGCCGAGGCCTTCCTTCAGCTCCTCGGCGATGAGCGCCTGCTCGGTGTTCCAGTCGCTCCAGCCCGCGGGGACCGAGATCGAGAACGTGACGTCCTCGCCGTCGGGGTCGACCAGGGTCTCGCCGTCCCACGTGTAGCCGGCGTCGGTCAGGATCTGGCGCGCCTTGTCGATGTCGACCTCGTAGTTCTGGCCGGCGTACTCGGGGATGATCTCGTCCTCGAGCAGCGTGCCGAGACCCGTCACGCTCCAGATCGCCTCGCTCGCGCCTTCGCGGGCGATGTCGACGTAGGCCTGACGATCGATCGTCCAGGCGAGCGCCTGACGCAGGGCCGGGTCGTTGAACGGCTTGCTCTGCAGGTTCATGAACAGCGTTCCCGCGCCCGCCGTGGGCGAGGCGAGGAACTTGTTGTCGGGATCGGCCGACAGGTAGCTGTCCTGGATCTGCGGGATGAACGCCTGCGCCCAGTCGGCCTCGCCGGTCGCGAGGGCGGTCGTGAGGGCCGCGTTGTCGCCGTACGAGACGTAGTGCAGCTCGGGCACTGACAGCTCGCCGCCCCAGTAGTCGGGGTTCGCCGCGAGGGTGACCGACTCGGTCGTCCACGAGTCGAGCACGTACGGACCCGTGCCGACGGCCTGTCCCTCACCTGTGACCGGGTCGGTGTTCGGGTCCTCGATGTCCTTCCAGATGTGCTCGGGCACGATCTGGAAGTGGAGCACGCGGGCCTGCTGCGTGTACTTCGAGCTGTTGAAGTCGATGGTGACGGTATCGCCGTCGACCGCGACGCTCTTGATGTCGAGCGCATTGGTGTCGTTGAGCTTGCCGTCCAGCACCTGGTTGAACGAGAACGCGATGTCGTCGGCCGTGAAGTCCTCGCCGTCGCTCCACTTCACGCCGCTGCGCGCGACGGCGGTGAGCTGCGCGTAATCGTCGTTCCACTCCACGGACTCCGCGAGCCAGGGGGTGGTTCCGAGGTCACCGGTGGGGTTGACGAGGGCGAGCGACTCGAAGATGACCTTGCCGTAGCCGTACTTCGATGCCGAGGAGTCGCCCAGATAGGGGTTGTTCGACTCCGTGGTGATCGCGCCGTCGGGCTTGGCGATCGTGAGCGCCGCTCCGGCGGAGTCGGCGTCGTTGCCGCCACCGCCCGCGCAGCCGGTGAGCACCAGCGCCGCGGCGACACCGACGGCGGCGAGGGATGTTCTGAGCCTCATTGCTTCTCCTAGATGTGTGCACGACGTCGTGTCTCCGGGGACTGACGACGTCGTCAGGGTGATTGCCGGATCAACTTACAATCAAGTAAGTAACTTTTGCAACCAGCGAGTTCCGGAGCGCGCGTTCACCTCGTGCGTAGACTCACAGGCGCCGGTGAAGACGTATCCGAGACGCCGGTCCGAGAAGGGGGCGCCGACCGATGACGGCACAGCGTCGGCAGCCGCGTTCGCGGCCCGAGACACTCGCCCGCAGGCGCGACATCCTCGACGCCGCGGTCGAGATCTTCGGCAGCAAAGGGTTTGCGGGGGGGACGCTGCAGGAGATCGCCGACCAGGTGGGTATGACCCACGCGGGGATCCTGCATCACTTCGGCTCGAAGGACCAGCTGCTCATCGAAGTCCTCCAGCACCGCGACGAGACCGACGTGGCCGATTTGGAGGAACAGCACATCCCCGACGGGATGCCGCTGTTCCGTCACCTCGTTCGCACGGCGTTCGTCAACGAGCATCGTGCGGGGATCGTCCAGGCGTACGCGGTGCTCTCGGCGGAGTCCGTCACCGACGCCCACCCGGGCCGCGACTTCTTCGAGAAGCGCTACCAGACCCTGCGGTCGGAGGTCGCCCACGCGTTCGAGGTGGTGTGCGCGGAACGCGGGATCACGGCGCCCGACACCATCGCCGACGCGTCGACGAGCATCCTCGCCGTCATGGACGGCCTACAGGTGCAGTGGCTGCTCGACCCGACCGCCGTAGAGCTCGCGCGCGCATCGGAGTTCGCGATCGAGGCGATCGTGTCGGCCGTGCTGTCGCCGGCCCCGTCACCGCTCGCGGACGGGGCCGACGAAGAGGCTCAGCCCAGTCGCTCGACCGTGTAGTCGATGCAGCGGATGAGCTGACGCACGTCGTCCGGCTCGATCGACACGAACGTCGCGACGCGCAGCTGGTTGCGTCCGAGCTTGCGGTACGGCTCGGTGTCCACGATGCCGTTGGCGCGGAGGCTCTTCGCCACGGCCGCAGCATCCACCGACTCGTCGAAGTCGATCGTGACGACCACGGGGGAGCGGTCGGCCGCGTCGGCCACGAACGGCGTCGCGAAGGCGGATGCCTCGGCCCAGTCGTACAGCGCCTGCGACGACTCGCGCGTGCGGGCGTCGGCCCACTGCAGGCCGCCGGAGGAGAGGATCCAGTCGAGCTGCTTGTCGAGGAGGAACAGCGTCGCCAGCGCCGGGGTGTTGAGGGTCTGGTTGAGACGCGAGTTGTCGAGCGCGTTCTTGAGGCTCAGGAACTCGGGGATGTAGCGGCCCGACGCGGCGATGCGCTCGATGCGCTCGATCGCGGCGGGCGAGACGATGGCGAACCACAGTCCGCCGTCCGAG
>JAVBUG010000159.1:0-2841 GCA_031555515.1 Microbacterium sp.
TCCGGTTCCTTCCCTCGGGTCGTCGTGGAGCGTTCCGGCAAGAATCGCACGGTACACCCTCTCGGCGTTGCGCCCGTCGCGGACCGCGGGCACGCGCGCGTCGAGCACGACCGCGCGTGCGACGCGGCGCGCGCGCTCGTCCTCTGAGCCGAGCACCGCGTCCAGCTGCGCCGCCGCCTGGGTCCAGTCGACAGCCCAGTCGTCGCCCGCGACGTCGGCATAGGTGCCGTAGAAGCCGCGCCGCCGCGCGTACTCCTCGACGTCCGGCGCGAGGAACAGCGTCGGCACCGGCACGAGCGAGGCATCGAAGGCGAGCGACGAATAGTCGGTGACGAGGGCGGCGAGCCCCGGCAGCAGCGGGGTCACGTCCGCGACCACGTCGCTGCCGAGCGACTGCACCCGGTCGGTGGGGAACGGCGGCGCGTAGTCGCCGGCACCGAGCGGGTGCGAGCGCACCAGCAGGGTGGCGTCGTGGCGTCTCAGCACCTCGATGATCCGCGACCACTCCTCGGCCGTCGGCACCGCGGGATCGCTCGCGCCGTCGCGCCACGTGGGCGCGTAGAGCACGAAGCGGCTCGAGGGCTCCACGCGCGGCACGGCACGGCCGATCGCCGCCACGGCGCCCACGCGACGATCTTCGGCGGTGCCGCGGGAGAGCACGTCGACGCGAGGCTCGCCGGTCACCGGAACGCTCGCGTCAGGACGCGCGAAGGCGGACTCGAGGCGGCCTCGCACGAGATGCGAGGCGGCCGGCAGCACCCGGATGCGGCGCGCGGCGCCGCGGTACATCGTGCGCAGCAGCCCCCTCACAGCGCCGGCGGCGGGGGTCGCGGCGACGGCGCCGGGGACCCGGAGCGTCTCGGGCGAGTCCACCCCGATCCGCTTGAGCGGGATGCCGTGCCACAGCTGCACGACGAACGCCCCCGACACGGCGTAGCGGTTGACGTCGCCGAATCCGTGCGTGACGACCACCACACGAGCGCGCGCGGTGCGCCAGAGCCCGCGCAGGGAGCGCTTCGGGACGGCACGGATGCCGCGGGCCGCAGCATCCGCCGCCTCCCGCGCCGACGCGACCAGCCAGACGGGACTGCGCCCGTCAGCGGCTGCCACCTCCCAGAGCGCGAGGGCCCCGTCGCCGATGCCCACCGCGCAGCCGATGACCCACTCGTCGCGGGAGCGCGGTACCACGAGGGTGAGGGCTCGTCCGGCGGCATACAGCGGGATCGTCGCGAGCTTTCGGGCATTCCCCGCGCCGAACGAGAAGGACGCCATCCCGCGAGCCTACCGGCTCACGGGATGGCGTCCCTGGGGGTGTGGACTACTGCTGGAGCGACCCCAGCGTGACCTCGACAGTCTGCGTCTTGCCGTCGCGGACGTACGTGACCTCGGCGTCGCTGCCGGCCGCCGCGGCGCGCACCTGCGCCGTGAGGTCGGTCGCGTCGGTGACGGGCACGCCGTTGACGCCGGTGACGAGGTCGCCCTTCGGCAGGCCCGCGGCGGCCGCCGCACCGCCGTCGGTGACCGCGTCGATGTAGGCGCCCGTGATGGTGGAGCCCTCGACGGATGCTGCGGCCTTCACGTTGGCGCCGAGCAGACCGTGGGTCGCCTCGCCGTTGTCGATGATCTCGCCGGTGATGCGCTTGACGATGTCGGACGGGATCGAGAAGCCGACGCCGATCGAGCCGGAGCCGTCGGACGACGAGCCGCCCGCGGTCGCGATGGCGACGTTGATGCCGATCAGCTTGCCGTCGGAGTCGACCAGCGCGCCGCCCGAGTTGCCCGGGTTGATGGCCGCGTCGGTCTGGATCACCGAGATCGAGATGCTCTCGGTGGCCGTCGACTGCTGGTCGCCCTGACCGAAGTCGAAGCGGAACGGGCCTTCCTGGCTGTTCTGGTCCTGCTGGTCCTCGCTGTCGCCGCTGTCGCCCGAGTCGGGCGCCGCCGACGACGCGATCGAGATCGAGCGGTTGAGCGCGCTCACGATGCCCTCGGTGACGGAGTTCGCCAGGCCCAGCGGAGCACCGACCGCGACCGTCGTGTCACCGACGTTGAGCTTGCTCGAGTCGGCGATCTCGATCGGGGTGAGGTCCTCGGCATCCTTCAGCTTGATGACCGCGAGGTCGTACGTGGGGTCGGTGCCGACGACCTCGGCGTCGTAGACGCGGCCGTCGGACGTGGTCACGCGGATCGTCGCGTCACCGGTCGCCCCGTCGAGCGTCACGACGTGGGTGTTGGTGACGACGTAGCCGTCCTCCGTGAGCACGACGCCGGAACCTGTGCCGGCGGCCGACGAGCCTGTCGCCTCGATCGTGACGACGCTCGGCACCACCTTCGCGGCGATCGCCGTGGTCTGGTTGACCGAATCGGTGTCGTTCACCGTGACCGTCGACGGTCCGGCGGCGGGTGACGCGCTCACCGGGGCGAACCAGGTGACGCCGGCGTACGCGCCGCCGAGGCCCGCGGCCCCGCCGACGATGGCGGCGGCGACGATGAGACCGACCACCTTGCCCGCACCCGACGGCTTCTTCGGAGCCTTCGTGGCGGGGGGAACCGCGCCGGTCGAACCGGCGATCGGCAGCGTCGGCTGGGCGTCCGCAGGGGTCACGCCGAACGCGGCGCCGGGGGCGCCGGGGCCGGGCTGGCCCGCGTAGGAGTGGGGGTAGGGTGCGGGCTGGCCGGCGTATCCCTGCGGACGGGCGTAGGCGTGCGCCCCGGCCGGGTAGCCGGCGGGCGGCACGGGCTGGGTCGGCGCGGTCGGCTGCACGGGGGCCGCGGGCTGCGCGACAGGCGCGGCCGGCGGAACCGGGGGCAGAGCGGCAGCGGCCGAGGCCGGGGTGGTGG
>JAVBUG010000133.1:0-3171 GCA_031555515.1 Microbacterium sp.
CGGAACGCCGGGTCGGTCGTGCCGGCATGCACGGCGTTCGCGGCCAGAGCCGGGGCATCCAGCTGCGAGATCCAGTTGTCGAGGAAGTCCAGGCCGTAATTGAACTCGTGGTTGCCGAGGGCGACGGCGTCGTAGCCGATCGTGTTGAACGCGGTGGCGATGGGATGCGCCGCACCCGACGCGGTCACCGGGTCGACCGTCGCATAGTAGAAGCCGAGCGGCGAGCCCTGGATGGTGTCGCCGGCGTCGAACAGCAGGGTGCGGCCGCGTCCGCGGTCGGCGCGGATCTGGTTCACCAGGCTCGACACCCGGGCGAGCCCGATCGTGTTGCCCGCGCTGTCGCTGTACGCGGCGTCCTTGTAGTAGTCCCAGTTGAGCGCGTTCGCGTGGATGTCGGACGTGCCCATGACGGTGATGGTCACGGACTTCCCGCCCGGTGCGGCGAGCGCCTCCGGCGACTGCACCCAGCCGGCCGCGGCGAGCACGCTCGCCGCGGAGACGCCGACGAGGAAATTGCGGCGACTCAGACCCGAGCGGGGCGGGTTCTCCGCCGTGGTCCCGAGGTCGTGGTCGGATGCGTGATCAGGCATGTTCTCTCCCATGGCGAGGATCGAATCACGCCGTCCCGCGCGCCGACAAGACTGCGCGGATGAGGAAATTCTCAGCAACGCCCCGGCCGTCGGCGCGGCTCAGCCCCGGGCCGCGGCCACCGCCTCCGCGACGATCTCCGGATCGGTGACGTCGTGCCCGTCGGTGCCGCCGCCCGGGCCCGCGGGCGCGCCGAGCCCTGCGCGCCGGCGGGCCGAGAGGTGCACAGCGCCGACACCGGCGTGCACGAGGTGACGGATGTCGGCCGGCGCCACTCCCCCGCCTGCCGTCACCTCGAGGGCCGGTCCGGCGAGGCGGGCGTACGCCTCGAGGCGATCGATGCCCTGGATGCTGCGCACCGCGCCCCCGGACGTCAGCACACGGTCGACGCGCTCGACCAGGAGCATCTCGAACACCTCGGCGCTGCGCGGCGTCGCATCGATCGCGCGGTGGAAGACGAGCGTGGTCGGGCCCGCAGCATCCCGCCACCGCCTCAGCGCCTCGCGGTCTGCCGCACCGGAGCTGTCGAGCGCGCCGACCACGACGCCGCCCACCCCGCGCGCGACGCAGGCGCAGATGTCGGCTGTGACGACCGCGACCTCGTCGGCGTCGTACACGAATCCGCCGCCACGAGGACGCACCAGCACGTTCACCCTCTCGGCGCCGACCGCGGCGCACACGGCCTCGATCGACCCGATCGACGGCGTGAGACCGCCGACGACGAGCGCCTGGCAGAGTTCGAGCCGGTCGGCGCCCGCGTCGACCGCGGCGCGGGCGCCGGCGGCGTCCTGCACGGCGATCTCGACGGCCGCGGTCACTGCGTCACCCGGAGCGCCACGGCCGCGTCGCCGCGAAGCGCGTCGGGCACGGCCGCGTGCACGCGCCCGTCCGCCGAGCGCTCGAGCACCGCCGTCGCGCCGTCGGCCCACGTGGCCTGTCGATCAGCGAGCTCGGCGGGGAGCTCGACCTCGCCCGCCGCGGGGTCGAGCGCGATCACGTTCACCACGCCCTCGCCGGCGGTGTAGGCGCGCGGCGCCCCGGTCTCCTCGTTCGCGCGGACCCAGGGGCGCGTGCCGTAGATCGCGTCGCCGTCACGACGGAGCCAGGCGCCGAGATCCCGCATGGCGCGGTGCTGCAGTTCGGGGATGGCGCCGTCGGCCCGCGGGCCGACGTTGCGGAGCAGGTTGCCGTTCTTGCTGACGACGTCGGCGAGGAGCCGGATGAGCGCGGCGCCCGACAGCGAGTGGCCGGCATCCTCCGCCTGGTTGTAGCCGAAGGAGTAGCCGAGCCCGCGCGTCGACTCCCACGGGTGCTCGACGATGTCGGCGACATGCGTGTACTCGCGTGTGAGGAAGCCGTGCCGGGGCACACCCCACCGGTCGTTGACGGCGCCGTCGGGCACGGCGGCGAGGTAGCGGCGCATCAGCGCGGCGACGGCGTAGTCGTCGCGGCCCTTTCCTCCGTCCGGCCACTCGATGTCGTTCCAGAGCAGGTCGGGGCGGAACCGCTCGACGAGCTCGTCGAGCTGCGCCGCCGCGTAGCGCGAGAACCATTCGTCGGCGCGCCGGAAACGGAACAGGTCGGTGTCGGACTCGATCGGCGGGTAGTCGCTCACGTGCCAGTCCAGGGCGCCGGAGAAGTAGACGCCGAACCGGGTGCCGGCACGGCGCGTCGCGTCGTGGAGTTCGGCGATGAGGTCCCGGCGCGGCCCGCGCCGCGACGCGTTGAAGCTCGTCGTCGCCGTGTCCCACAGGCAGAATCCGTCGTGGTGCTTCGTCGTCGGCACGACGTAGCGCGCTCCCGCGTCGACGAGCGCCCCGACGAAGGCGTCGGCGTCGAACGCGCCCGCATCCCAGTGGTCGGCGAGGTCCTCGTAGCTCGTGCCGGTGCCGTACCGCTCCTGGTGGCGTTCCCACGTCGGGCTGCCGGCGATGCGCACGGTGTTCGCGTACCACTCGGCGTACTGGTGGTGGGTGTAGGCGTCCTCGGTCGGCACGCCCCCGGGCGGGTGCGCCGGCGCCCACGCGGGCACCGAGTACAGCCCCCAGTGCACGAAGAAGCCGAGCTTCGCGTCGCGGTACCACTCGGGCACGGGCGTCTCGGGGTACTCGGGTGCCGCCGCGCCGAGATCGGGGCCGGTACGCGTCTCGAAGTTCATGCGCGTGCCTCCGTGCCGCGGCGTCGGGTGACGAGCGCCGAGAGGTCGGGCTCGTCGTCGGTCATGGCGAACGGGTACGTGCCCGGGCGCAGGCGCGCGTGGCCGAGGCGCAGCAGGTCCTGGTCCACCCCGCCCGGGGTGAGGGCGAGCGTCCACTCCGCCGCCAGCTCGTAGAGCTCGGGCTCCAGGTACCCGATCTTGACGATCACGAGGTCGGCCGTCTCGGGGTCGAGCCCGAGCATCCGGAAGTCGTCGAGGTGGTGGAAGGGCTTGCGCCGCTCGGTCACGATCGCGTGCACCGCCCCGCGGCGCAGCACGATCTGGGTCCCCGCGACCGGGTCTGCGTCGGTGATCGAGAACACCTCGCCGGTGATCTCGACCGGTCCGCGGGGCCCGGGGTCGACGCGTCCCCCGACGGACCCGGT
>JAVBUG010000369.1:0-3315 GCA_031555515.1 Microbacterium sp.
TGTATGCGGCGAGGGCGCTGAGGCGCGACCTCCCGGTGAAGAGGTCCTGGATGGCGCCGAGCACCTGCGCGCTGATCACGCCGGCGCCGAGCCCCTGCACGAACCGCGCCGCGACGAGCACCGCGATCGTGGGGGCGACGACGGCTGCGACGCCGCCGACCAGGAAGATCCCGAGCCCCACGAGGAACAGCAGCCGCCGCCCGTACACATCGCCGAGGCGCCCCGACGGGATGAGCCCGAGCCCGAACGTCAGCGAGAACGAGGCGAGCAGCCACTGCACGCCCGCCGTCGAACCGCCCAGCGACGAGCTCACGGTCGGTGCGGCGTACGTGATGACCACCGCGTCGAACAGCGTCGCGAAGCCCGCGGCCAGACACGCCCAGAGCGCGGCCCGCGCGCGGGATCGCCGCGCGGAGTCCGCGCCCTGAACCGTCATCGAGAAGCCGGCCTCACACCGCGGCGAGCTCGGGCGTGCGCCGGCCGAGCGGGTCGGCGTCCGTCCAAAGCGTCGTCGGGAGCTCCCGCCGCAGCACCGGCGCGACCTCCAGTGCGAACCGCTCGAGGATCTCGAGCTGCTGCGCGAACGGCACCGTCGTCGGCAGGCTGATCGACTGCAGGTCGTGCCCGAGCCGCCCGTGGAACCGCGCGATCTTGTCGATCACCTGCTGCGGCGTGCCGACGAGGGCGGGCCCCTCGGCGACGGCGTGCTCGATGTCGCGGAACGGGGTGTTGTTCCCCGGCACGTTGGTCGCGGCGACGATCGCGTTGTACACCGGGCCGTACTGCGCGATCGCCTCCTGCGTCGTGTCGGCGATGAACAGCGCTCCCGAACCGGCCGCGACGAACGCGCTCGCCGGATCATGGCCGTGGCGCGTGTACTCCGAGCGGTAGTGGTCGACGAGCACGCCGTAGTTCTCGAGCGGCTGGATCGCGTTCGCGCTGAACAGCGGGTCGCCGAACTTCGCCGCGAGCCCCGCCGAGAACAGCGTCGTCGCCGAGCCGTGCCACACGCGCGGCGCCCCCGCGAACGGCCGCGGCAGCGTGGTGACGCCGGTCAACGCCCGCGTGAACTCGGTGCCCGGCCACGTGACGTCCTCTTCGCGCCAGAGCGTCCGCAGCAGCTCGTACTTCTCGGCGAGAAGTTCCCACTGGTCGTCGATGTCGAGTCCGAACAACGGGAACTGCGCGACCTCGTTGCCCTTGCCGATCGTGAGGTCGAGGCGCCCGCCCGACAGCTGGTCGATCGTCGCGTAGTCCTCGGCCACGCGCACCGGATCCAGCACCGACAGAACCGTCACGCCGGAATTGAGACGGATGCTGCGCGTCTGCGCCGCGATCGCCCCCAGGAGCACCGTCGGCGACGAGGAGATGAAATGCCCGGCATGCCGCTCGCCGATGGCGACAGCATCCAATCCCAGTTCCTCGGCGCGGATCGCCTGCTTCAAAGTCTCGGCGAAACGCTCGGAGGGTGAGACCTGCCGGCCGGTGATCGGATCGGCGCGGTACGGGACGATGTCGAGCAGCTGGAACCTCACGAGGCCACCCCCGGCGCGACGAGCCCGGTGTTCGAGACGACGCGCGCGAGCGGCGTCTTCTCGCCGGCCTCGATGCCGATCGGAAGGCGGTTGCCCTCCGGCGGCAGCGGGCACGTCGCGAAGTCCGTATACGCGCAGGGGAGGTTGACGGCGCGGTTGAAGTCGATGGTCGTCCAGCCGTCGGCGTCGGGCGCATCGACGCCCACCGAGCGGTTGGCGGCGAACGTGGTGATGCCGCTCGTCGCGTCGGTGAAGAGCACGAGCAGGTCACCGGGCGCCTTGCCCTCGAACGCGGTGAGCGAGAAGGCCTCGCCACGCCACGAGAACTCGAGCACGCCGGGGGCGTCGTAGACGTGGGTGAGGCCGTCGACCGCCGCCCCGACCTCGGTCGGCACGGGCGCATCGAAAGGACGGAAGCGCGCCGCGACCCGCCAGCGCGGGTTCGGCACGTAGGTCGGGGTGCTCGAGTACTCGGCGAGGAACGGGTGGTCGGCCCGGCGTGGGCGCAGGATCGTGTGGCCGCCGCGGATCGCGACCTCGACAGCACCGGCGACGTCGCCGTCGGTGAACGTCGGGGTGATGCTGCCCCGCTCGGGGATCGCGCCGAACGCGTGCGTGCCGGTGATCGTCGCACCGTCGAGTGTGAGGCTTTCGCCGTCGGCGAGCTCGACGACCACGCCGTCGGAGCCGAGATGCCACGTGCCTGGCGCACCCGGGAGCGCGACCGGGTCGGTGCCGAGCCAGTGCAGACCGGTGATCGCGAAGAAGCCGAGGGAGTCGGCGCGCCGCGTCTCGTGCGTGCGGTGCCACTCCTCCCATTCGCGCCCGAACACGGCGCGATCGACGTCGGAGTTGAGGGTGGTGGTCATGGGTGCTCCTCGGTGGGGTGGATGGGGACGGATGCTGCGGCTCTGGTCGCGGGTGCGTTCACAGACTTCGCAGAAACGCGCGGATCTCACAGACATTCGGCGGTCCTGTGCGAGGACGGTGGGAACCTGCGAAGTCTGTGAAGCCGCGAGGCCTCACGCGGGGGCCTCTACGCGGGGACGGGTGGTGGTCGCGGTGCTGGTGTCGGCGTGGAACGTGCGCACGGCGTGGTCGAGGGCGTCGACGGTGAGCGCGATCGAGTCGAGGTCGATGCGCTCGTCGTTGCCGTGGAAGAGCCGGCGGAAGGTGCCGTAGTCCCAGCGGTCGCTGAGCACGCCGAACCCGTAGGCCGGGATCCCGCGGCGGCGGTAGAAGCGGCCGTCGGTGCCGCCGACGCCGAGCATCGGGAGCAGCTCCGCGCTCGGGTAAGCCCGGCGCACCGCGCTGCCGAGCGCGTCGAAGAGCGGGGTGTCGACGGGGGACAGCGTCGACTCGCCGAACCAGTCGCCCTCGATCTCGATGTGCTCGATGAGGTCGCCGAGCGCGTCGCGGATGAGACCCTCGACGTCTGCGCGCGTGACGTCCGGCAGGATCCGGATGTCGAGCTGCACGGTCGCGGTACCCGGGATGACGTTGCCCTTCTCGCCCGCGCGCACGATCGTCGGCGAGACCGTGGTGTGCGTCGACGCGTGCGCGAACCCGTCGAGGGCGCCCAGGTGCGGCAGCCCGTCGTAGAACCGCTCGGGGTCGGTGAGCGCGGCGCGGGCCTCGGGGTCGAGGTCGAGCGCCTCGGCGTACGCGCGCCACTGCGGCGTGATCACCGTCGTCCCGCGGTGCCGTGCGAGGCGCGTCACGGCTTCGGCCGCGACGACCGCGGCGTTGCGCGAGCCCCACGGTGCGGAGCCGTGGCCCG
>JAVBUG010000249.1:0-6554 GCA_031555515.1 Microbacterium sp.
CGCCCAGGCACCCGCATCGCCCGGCGCGCCCGGCGACGGCGGGAGCCCTGGGTACCCCGGGACCCCCGGCTGGGCCGCGCCCCCCGCGGCTGCCGTATACCCGTCGCCGGGTAGCCGCGACGACCGGCCGAAAACCCTCGCGATCATCGCGCTGATCCTCGCCGGTGCGGGCGTGCTCCTCGCGTTCGTCCCCTACGTGGCCGGTGCACTCGGCCCCGTCTGGCTGTCGTTCCTCCTGCTGTTCGGGGCTTTCGTGCTCTCGATCGTCGCGCTCGCGAGTCGCAACCAGGGCGGGAAGGGCATCGGCATCGGCGCGCTGATCACGTCGATCCTCGGCGGGGTTCTGACCGTCGCGCTCGCCATCGCGTGGGTGTTCGGATCGTTCAGCAGCTCGTACGGGAGTGGCGTCGACCCCGGCTGGGACGACGACTATTCCGGCGACACCTACGACGACTACTCCGTTCCCGGGCTGGCTGCCCCGGGCACGGACGGGCAGCCCGATCCCGGCGTCGAGTTCGCTCCGCCCGCGCAGCCCACGGTGGTCGAGACGGCGTTCGGGCACGACTACGACGACGTGTGGTGGTACGTCGTGGTCATCGACAACCCCAATGCGGACTACGTCTTCGACGCGTACATGGAGGTTCAGGCCGTGACGGAGGACGGGTCCTCGGTCGCGCCGTCGACGGCGTTCGCGACCCTGCTCACGGGGCAGACGGCCATCGTCGGCTACATCTTCGATGTGGGCGACACGCAGATCACGAGCATCGACGTCGAACTCCCCCAGGCTTCCGAGGCGACCCTCTCCCCCGCCGGCGAGACCGGGACGTTCACCGTGGACGGCATCACCAGATCGTCGAGCGACGGTGGTGGGACGACCGCGACGGGCACGCTGAGCGCCCGCTTCGCGGAGGACCAGCGGTACGTCAGCGTCACGGTGCTGGCCCGCGCCCCCGACGGCGCGATCGTCGCTGCCGCCACCGCGTACGTGGAGGACGTCCCCGGCGACGGCACGCCTGTGCCGTTCGAGGTGTGGTTCAGCGAACTGCCGGCCGACGCGACGCTGCAGGCATTCGCGAACCGTTGACCGGGAACCTGGATGCTGCGGCCCCGGCGGCGACGTACGCTGGGCGTCATGACGATCGGCGACCTGATGGTGTGGGGATTCGCCTGCGCGGTCGTCGCGCTGCCGGTGTACTTCCTGTGGTTCGCGTTCGACACTCATCGCCGCCGCGCGCGTGGTGAGACGCCGTCCCACTCGTCGGGCGGACTGCTCGGCGTCGAGGAGTTCTTCTACCCGACGGCCGAGAACGCCCGGGCGGTGTGGGAGGCCGCGCAGATCACACCGGCGCCGGCCCCGACTCCCGGCGATGGTCCCGGCGTGATCGAGGGCAACCGGATCGTCATCGAGACGGGGCTCCGCAGGACTGCCTGAGGCGGCTGCGGTTCAGTGCCGGCGCACACGCTGCATGAGCGCGACGATGACGCGCCACCCGACCAGCGCGAGCAGCAGCGTGAGCGACGCGACGATGATGAACGCGAGCGCGATGCCCTGACCCGACAGCCAGCGCAGCAGCATCCCACCCGCGACGGTGATCGCCCAGACGCCCAGGCCGGTGCGTACCGGAGCCGCGGGGGCACGCCACGCGCGGGTCACGAGCCAGCCGATGCCGAGCGCCGCCAGGAACGGCCACGCGGTCTGCCACAGGCCGGTCCAGACGTCGGAGTCATGGCTCGCACGGCCGATCGCGGCGAAGGCGATCACCAGCGCGACGTCGGCGGCGAGCGCCGGCCAGACGCCGGTCTTGCCGGGCGAAGGAGCCTCGGCTGCCGATTCCGGCGCGGTCACGCGAGCGCTCCCGAACGCGGGGCGAGGCCCGGGGTCAGGGCCTCCCGCTCGTCGAAGACGAAGCAATCGCCGCTCCAGTGGTCGCCGCCCACGTGCTCGAAGTAGCCGAGGATCCCCCCGTCCAGCTGGTAGGCGTCGACGCCTACCTCACGCAGGTAGATCGCCGCCTTCTCGCAGCGGATGCCGCCGGTGCAGTAGCTCACCACCGTCTTGCCCTCGAGGTCGGACGCGGCCGCCTCCGCGGCATCCGGGAACTGCGTGAACCGCTCGATGCGCCAGTCGAGCGCGCCGTCGAAGGCGCCGTAGTCGACCTCGAACGCGTTGCGGGTGTCGAGCAGCACCACTTCGCGGCCGTCGTCGTCGTGGCCACTGTCGAGCCAGCGACGCAGCGTCGCGGGTGCGACGGCGGGTGCCCGGTTGCCCGCGGGACGGATCGTGGGGTGATCCATGCGGATGATCTCGCGCTTGACCTTGACGAGCATCTTGCCGAAGGGCTGTTCGTGCGACCAGCTCTCCTTGGCCGTCAGCGCGGCGAAGCGCGGATCCGCGCGCAGCTCGTCGACGAAGCCGCGGATCGCGTCGGCGTCTCCCGCGAGGAACAGGTTGATCCCCTCTTCGGCGAGCAGGATGGTCCCCTTCAACCCCGCGGCGACCGCGCGCTCGCGCAGCAGCGGGCGGAGCCCGGCGGTGTCGTCGATGCGCGTGAACAGGTACGCCGAGATGTTGAGAACGGATGCCACCCCTCCAGCCTACGGAGCCTGCCGTAGTCCCCTCACCCGGCGTGGTCAAGGCCCTCGCCGGGTCGCCCCGCGCGACGCAGGCTGGGATCACGTGCAGGGCGCACCGCAGCCCCTCGTTCGCTCCCAGGAGAAGCCATGACCGACCCCACTGTCCCCGAGCCCCTGCCGGGCCAGACGCCGCCGGGTGGGATGCCGCCCGGACCGGGCTCCCCCGGGCCCGGGAGCCCCGACCCGGGTCCCGGCCCCAGCATCCCCGCGCCGCCCGACGAGCCGAACGCGCCGTGGCCCGAGGAGCCCCTCGCCCCGCATCCGGAGGAACCCCCGTTCCCGCGGCCGCCGGAGACCCCGCTCCCGTAGACGGGGCTGCCGCTGATACCCGCCCGCTCCCGACGCGGGCCTGCCTCAGAACGGGCGCAGCGGGGCGCCCGCGCACCAGTGCGTCAGGCGAGCGACGGAGTCGGGGGAAGCCCCGGCACCGCCGCCTCGACCGCACGCCCCGCCTCGAACAGCACCTCTTCGCCGAACGCAGGGCCGATGAGCTGCACGCCGGTCGGCATGCCGTCGACGCCCAAACCGGTGGGCAGGGCGAGCGCCGGCAGCCCCAGGAAGTTGACGACGACAGTGAGCCACAGATCCCGCCACGCGTCGTCCGCGGCCTCCCGCCCTCCCAGGTCGTAGTCGGGTTCTCGCATGCGCGAGGTCGACACCGGACCGAGGATCACCGGCACGTCGACGAGCAGCCGCCGCCACTCCGCGGCGATCGCGCCGCGGCGCGCCCACGCCTCCGCGTACTCCCGCGCCGACTCGTACGGGCGCGCCGCCGCGGTGCTGTCGCGCAGGAACGCGGTGGCGGAGCGCCCGAGCGGCTGACCGAGGGCCGCCGGATCGAGCGAGATCAGCATGTCGGTGCACGACAGCCGTCGCCACAGCACGGCCGCCTCCTCGAGCAGCGGAGCATCGACGTCGACGACCTCCCACCCGGCACGGGAGAGGGATGCTGCGGCCCGGCCGATCCCGCCGGCCACCTCCGGGTCCACCGCCAGGCCTGCGAGATCGCGCACGACGCCGACCCGCCGCGGCACCTCGCCGGGGCGCACCGCGGGCGCGGCGACCGACACCGGGTCGTCAGCATCCCATCCCTGCATCACCCGGAGGGCGAGCGCGACGTCGTCGACGCGTCGTGCCATGGGCCCGTTCACCGAGAACTGCTGCAGCGTCAGCGCGACCGGCTGCCCCTGCACCGCCGCGCGCGGCACCCGGCCCTGCGACGGGCGCAGGCCGACCACGCCGGCGGCGTACGCGGGAAGGCGGAGCGAGCCGCCGAAGTCGTTGCCGAGGCCGATCGCGCTCATGCCGGTCGCCACGGCGACCGCGTCACCGCCGCTGGACCCGCCGGCGCTGCGCTCGCGGTTCCACGGGTTCAGGGTGCGGCCGAAGACGTCGTTGTCGGTATCCCACCGCATTCCGAAGTCGGGCATGTTGCCGCGTGCGACAGGCACGGCGCCGGCATCCCGCAGCCGGCGCACGATGGTGGCGTCTCGGACCGGCACGGCGTCGGCGAGTCCCCGCCAGCCGTTCGTCGTCGCCGACCACGTGAGGTCGATGTTCTCCTTGACCGAGATGGGCACACCCGCGAGCGGGCCCGGGTCACGGCCTGCGGCGAGCGCGGCATCGACCTCGGCGGCGGCTGCCCTCGCACGCCGGGGGAACACGACAGTGAGCGCGTTGACGCCGGGATCGACGCGCGCGATCCGGGCCAGGTGCTCCTCGACCACCTCCTGCGCGGTCATCTCGCGGCCCCGCACGGCGGCGGCGATCTCGGCGGCGGACTCGAGGGCAAGCGGCGGCTGGATCATGTCGGTCCCATCCCACCACGCGCGCGCGACAACCGGCGGTCGGCGCGACCGGCTAGCACTCAGGAGACGCACAGGCAATCCCCCTTGCGCAGACTGCAGGCGGGCGTAGCTTCGTCTCAGACCCCGCGAACGCCGTCCCGAAGACCACCCCCTGACGGACGACACTCGTGGATGGTGAGCGCGGAGATCGCTCCCCCAGTGGCGGTTCTCCCTGGCGCCCCGACGCTGTCCGCCCGTCCCCGCCGGCGGGCAGCGCCATGTCCGGGCGAAATCGTTCGAATCATGCGATGTCGGGCCGCCGCGCGCCACTAGAGTCATGCCCATGGCATCAGGCAAGCAGCAGCAGAAGCCCGAACCCGAGCTCCACGGCGGCGTCCTCTCGGGCGGCGGAAGCTCCACTCTCTGGGGCTGGCTCATCGGACTCGTCGTCTTCGTGTTCGTGGCGGTCCCCATCTCCATCGCGGTGCGCTTCGCGACCCACCCGGCGACGCAGTCGCTCTTCGGCGGACGCCTGGAAGACGCGACGAGCGGCGCCTACTCGGCGTTCTGGTGGATCGTGGCCCTGTTCCTGTTCGCCATCCCCGTGCTGGTCGGCTGGGGCGTCGCCAAGCTCTCCGGCCGCACCCTGGCGATCATCGTCGGCATCGTCGCGGTGTTCTTCATCGCGATCCTCATCTTCGGCCAGCTGTTCTGACGCGCTGAGCGCCCGAGCACCCGGTCGTCGTGGCGTCCCGCGATAATGGGACCATGACGACCGGGTACAGCGCGATCTCGAGCTACTCCCGAGTCGAGATCATGCATCTCCTGCAGGAGCGCCCGCAGCGGGCGATCTCCGAGCTCGTCGAAGCGACCGGACTTCACGCCAACACCGTGCGGGAGCACGTGCAGCGACTCATCGATGCCGGGTACGTGATCGCCGAGACCGAGCACCGCACCACACGCGGTCGCCCGCGCGTGCTGTACTCCGCGGCCACCGGCGCGGAGGAGGCCTCGAGCCCCGTCGCCGTCCGCCGGGCGGAGGAGGCGGCCCGCCGCGGCGATCTGCTGCGTCGTGTGTACGGATCCGATGCGGATGCCGAGCTCGGCGCCGACGCGCTGCACCAGCTCGACGCGCTCGTCGAGGACCTCGGCGACGCCGGCTTCGACCCCCTCGTCGACGAACGCGAGCTCACGGTCGATCTGACGCCCTGCCCGCACGTGCCCTCGGCCGAGCATCGCGGCGTGCTGTGCGACGTGCACGTCGGGCTCATGGACAGCGTGCTGGCCCAGGCCGGAGGGCCGCTGCGCATCGAGGGCATCGCGCCGTCGTGCGACCCGACGCACTGCGTCGTGCAGCTCGCGACCACTCGCGGCTGAACCTCGGTCGGGTCAGCGCACCGCGGCGGCCACCCGCACGCGATCGGGGCGCGAGTAGACGTTCATCGACGACCCGCGCACGAACCCGACGAGGGTGAGCCCGGAGGTTGCGGCGAGCTCGACGGCGAGCGACGACGGCGCCGAGACCGCGGACAGGATGGGGATACCGGCCATCACGGCCTTCTGCACGAGCTCGAAGCTCGCGCGGCCCGACACCTGCAGCACGGTGCCGCCGAGCGGCAGCCGGTCGTCGAGCACCGCCCAGCCGATCACCTTGTCGACGGCGTTGTGCCGGCCGACGTCCTCGCGCAGCACGAGCAGCTCGCCGGAGGCTGCGTCGAACAGCGCGGCGGCGTGGAGCCCGCCGGTCTTGTCGAACACCGTCTGCCCGGCCCGCAGCGCGTCGGGAAGACCCGTGAGCAGCGTCGCGTCGACGGGAGCGGCGTCCGCGCCCACGTCGTAGCGGGACTGCTTCTCGATCGCCTCGATCGACGCCGTGCCGCACACTCCGCACGAGCTCGTCGTGTAGAAGTTGCGGGCGATGTCGGTCACGAGCGGCGCGAGCTCGGGGGCGAGCGCGATGTCGAGCACGTTGTACGTGTTCTCGGTCGACGCCGCCGGCGCGGGGCCGACGCCGATCGTCAGCAGCGGGGTCGGCGCGACCGAGCCTGTGCCCGGTCCGCCGCAGTGGATCGCCGAGCGCAGGTCTCGGGGTGCTGAGATCACCCCCTCCGAGACGAGGAACCCGGCGGCGAG
>JAVBUG010000198.1:0-4970 GCA_031555515.1 Microbacterium sp.
GCGTTCCGGCCGTACGTCGTCAAGAAGATGAACTTCCCCGGCTACAAGCCGATCCGGGTCGGCGTGCTCGGCCTCACCAACCCCGGTGTGGTCATCTGGGACAAGGCGAACGTGAGCGGGCGCATCGAGGTGCTCGACGTCGTCGAGACGGCGGCTCGCTGGGTGCCGGTCATGCGCGCGGAGGGTGTCGACGTCGTCGTCGTGAGCGTGCACGCGGGCGACAGCGGCCTGTCTTCGTACGGCAGCGACATCCCGGTCGAGAACGCGTCGGCCCTCCTCGCGGAACAGGTGCCGGGCATCGATGCGGTCCTCTTCGGCCACGCCCACCAGGACGTCCCCCAGCGGTTCGTGACGAACAAGGTCACCGGCAAGCAGGTGGTGATGAGCGAGCCGAAGAACTGGGGCCAGCGGCTCAGCGTGTTCGACCTCACTCTCACGATCGAGCGCGGCAAGTGGGTGGTCACCGGAGCGACGTCGCTGACGCTGAACACGAACACCGTCGTCGATGACCCCGCGCTCGTGAAGGTCGTGAAAGCGCAGCACGACGCCGTCGTCGCGTATGTCAACACGCCGGTCGCGACGTCCACCGAGGTGCTCTCGGCCGCGGAGTCGTGCTGGAAGGACACCGCGATCCTCGACTACGTCCACCACGTGCAGATCGACACCGTGTCGAAGGCGATCGCGGGCACGCCCGAGGCATCCCTCCCGATCATCTCGCTCGCGGCGCCGTTCAACCGTGCCGCGACGTTCCCGGCCGGGCAGGTCACGATCAAGGACGTCGCGGGCCTCTACATCTACGACAACACCCTGCTCGGCTCGGTGCTCACGGGCGCGCAGATCAAGGACTATCTCGAGTACTCGGCCAAGTACTTCCAGCAGGTGGCACCCGACGCTCCCGTCGCGCCCGCCACGTGGACGAATGCGCTCGGCACGCCCGACTACAACTTCGACCAGTTCTCGGGCGTCACGTACGACATCGACATCGCGCAGCCGCAGGGCGCACGCGTGGCGAACCTCGCGTTCGGCGGTGCGCCGGTCGCGGCGGACCAGCGGTTCGTGGTGGCGATCAACAACTACCGGCAGTCGGGAGGCGGCGGATTCCCGCACGTCGCGACGGCGCCCGTCGTGTACAACGCGCAGGTCGCGATCCGAGAGGCGATCGTCGCGTACGCCTCGGCGGCCGGGGTCATCGATCCGGCGGACTTCCACGTCGAGAACTGGCGGCTCGTGCGCGCGGGCACGCCGGTGTTCTGACGCCCGCGGTGAAGGTCCGGCACCCCTCGGGTCGGCGCCGGGCCTTCACCGCACCCCCGGGTCATCCCGTCAGGACATCGGCGCAGATCGGATGCTGCGCCCCGAGGTCGCCCAGATAGGTCGACCACTCCTCGGCGGTGAGTTCGCGACCCGCGATCCGGCAGGCGGCGTCGGCATGCGCATCGGGGTCGAGCGTCCAGTGGGCGACGTGGCGCGCGCCCGAGACCAGGAAGCCGTTGCCGTCCGCGTCGGGCCATACCAGAGTGGCGCTCGGGTTCGACGGGATCCAGCCGCCCAGCTGGCGACCGGTTTCGAGGTCGATGACGGCGATGCCAGGATCTCGCGACCACGCCAGAAGGGTGGACCCGGCGGTGCTCAGGTCCATCCCCTGGTTGACGCCGCCCGGCAGCGGGCCGAGCGAGTCGAGATCGAGGCTGTAGCGACGAAGCTCCGTCGTGTTGTTCGCGACGATCTCACCGGCGTCGGTGACTGTCGATCGGGAGGCGGTGTCGAGTCCGGCCGAGCGGCGGGTGCCGTCGTTGTCGTACACGGCCGTGAGCCACGACCGGGTGCCCCCGACCCACATGGTGGTCACGATGCCGGAGCCGTCGGGGAGCGGATCCAGCGTCTGGACCCCGCCGTCGAGGACGATCTCCCCCTCGAGTCGCGCCAGCGTCCGCGGGTCGACGCGGACGACGTGCTGCGGACCGTTCGGATCCGACTCGTCCTCCAGGACGAGCCCGTACAGCGCATCGCCGGTGGGGGCCGCCCAGTACGCGAGGATGTCGCCCACGTCGGGCGCGTCCAGCATCTCGCGATGGACGGCGTCGAACACCACGCGGTTCTCCGCGTCGGTCGCGGGGTCGTAGATGATGACCGAGAGGACTCCATCGCGGATCCAGCTCGCGTCGACAGCCTTCCCGTCCTCCACGCCGGGGATGTCGACGATCTCGTCGAGCCGCCCGACCGCCACCTCCTTCTCCATATCCCACAAGAGGAGTTCGCGCTCGAACGCGTCGGCCGCGGCCTGCGTGTTCAGGACGATGTACCGGCCACCGGGATCGGCGCCGGTGTGGGCGACCATGCGCGGTGGACCGATGGATCGGCTGACCGGGCCGCCGTCCGCCGCGTCGAAACGCGAGATCGTCGGAGAGACCGAGGCCATCACGATGAGCTGATCCTCGTCGGCGCTCAGTGCGATGTCGCCGCCGCCCAGCTGGTGCTGGAGGACGCCTCCGACGACAGTTCCGGACGCGAGATCGCGGCGCAGCACTCTGCCGTCTGGGCTCAGGCAGAACAGGAGCTGCTGCACTTCCGACGCGGCCATGCTCCGGCAGTCATCCGACCCGATGTGCTCGCGGCGCCACAGCTCTGCTCCGGTCGCGGAATCGAGCACCGTGACCATGCTGCGGCCGTTGGCGACGATGACGTGCGGCGTCGCGACCACCGACCAGCCGCCGGCGGCCTCGGGCACCGAGAAGCGCAGGCTCGCCGCGCCCGTCTGCGGATCGAGCAGCGCGCCGTTGCCATCGACGTCGGTCACGACGATCCTGCCGTCGGGCGTGAACGAAGAGGTCGCGAGCGAGGGGAGGCTCTCGATCGGCCGGTCCGGAGTGAAGGGGAACCGCGAGACGGCGCCGGTGCCGCGGTCGACCACGACGAGCGTGCCGTTCGACGCCCAGGTCGCGAGACGGCCATCGGGGGAGATCTCCACGCTCTCGCCCCATTCGGCCACGGCGATCGGCCCGCCGATGCGCCGGCCCGAAGCGACATCGAAGAAGTGCAGGAGCTCGTCGCGGTCCATGTCGTCGACCACGTCTTCCACCGGGATCTCGTCGGCGTGCTGCATGACCACGATCGTGCTCCCGTCAGCACTCACCTTCACCCACGGGCGGATGAGCTGCTGCATGGGTGGGAAGTCGTCCGCGACAGGCCGGATCAGCGCCCCGTCGGTCACGCTGCGGATCTCGAGGATCGACTTGTCGCGGATGACGGCGACCTCATCGGTGCCCGGGATCGGCCACGCGCCGATGCGCTCGTCGGTGCCGGGGATGAGGGCGTTGCCCTCGAACCCGCCAGCGGCGATCACCGACGCCATCAGCGCATCGCGCGTGCGGGCGTCGTCGGGCCAATGGTGAAACGCCTCGACCGCCATCAGTGCGGCGACATCCCGGTCGGTGCCGACGAGGCTCTTCGCGCGGCTGGTGATCGCCTCGATCAGCTGGTCCTGTCCCGCCGCCGCGGCGTCCTGCCCCCGGACGACCGCGATGCCGCCCGAGACCAGGGCGGCCACGAGCAGGACGCCCGCCCCGGAGAGCGCCCAGCGCAGTCGTGTGTTGCTGCGCGACTCACGGGCCGCGTGCTCGGCGAGCGCGCGCATCTCGTCCTGTTCGTGCGCGGTGGACGCCGCCACGTACTCGCGTTCGACGTCGGTCAGGTCCGCGGCGGACGCCTCGAGCCACTCCGCGGCGGACTGAAGGCGCGCACCCCGCAACAGGTCTTCGTCGCGCCGGCCATCGGCGTCCCACAGCTCCGCCGCCGTGGCGACCGACGCCATGACGCGCGCTCCTTCGACATCGTCCTCGAGCCAGCCGTCCAGGCGCGGCCACGCCTCCGCGACCGCCTCGTGGGCCACGACGACAGTCTCGCCGTCGACCGTCAGCAGCCGCGCGGCCACCAGACGGTCGACGACATGCCGCCGCGCGTCGTCGGTCACCAGCGGTTCGAGGTGGGCGACCCGGCGTACCGAGGCGCCGTCGGGCGGACGCTGGACGAGGCGGAGCAGCAGGGCCCGGCACGCTGTCGCCTCGCGGTCGTCGAGCGACCGGTAGAGGGTCTCGGCGGACTGCGCGATCGCTCCCGCGATCCCGCCGGATGCCTCGTACCCGGCGACGGTCATCGTCGAACCCTCGCGGCGCACCCAGGTCTCGACCAGTGCATGCGAGACATGGGGGAGTGTCGCACGGCGGTCGCCGGCATCCCTGACGATCAGTTCCACGAGCCCTGCTTCCAGGCGCAGCCCGGCGTGCCCCGCCGGGCGCTCGATCGCCTCCCGCAGGCCGTCGGCCGACAGCGGGCCGATGGCGTACACGCCCCCGCCCACGAGCGCGCCGACGTGCGGAAGACCGGTCGCGCGATCGAGGAAGTCGCTGCGCAGCGTGATGATCACCGCCGATCCGGCGGCCAGCGATTCCGCGACGAGCGCGCACAGCCGATCCTGCTCGTCCTCGGGGAGCTGGAAGACGGCTTCGGCCTGGTCGACGATCACGAGCTCGGCGATGTCGTGTTGAGCGATCCGCGCGCGGAGGTCGACCGCGGCGTCCCTCCCCGCGGTGACGACGGCGACGCCTCGGCCGTCCGCGCAGCGCGGGAGCACACCCGCCAGCACGAGCGAGGATTTGCCCGAGCCGGAGGCGCCGACCACCACCGTGAGCCCGCCGGGATGGATGCGATCGCGGATGGCCTCGATCTCGCGCTCCCGTCCGAAGAAGTCCTCCGCATCGGCGGGGGAGTATGCGGTGAGGCCGCGATACGGGCAGGTGTCGCTGACGCGGTGGAGCGCCCTCACCGCGGCGAGCGCGGGATCCTGCCGGAGGATCGCCGACTCCAGCGCACGCAGGCGCTCGCCGAGGTCGATGCCGAGTTCGTCGGCCAGGCGTGCCCGCGCCGCGCGCACGGTGGCGAGCGCCTCGGCCTGCCTCCCGGCGCGGTAGTTG
>JAVBUG010000378.1:0-2507 GCA_031555515.1 Microbacterium sp.
TGAGAGCGGCGGTGCAAAAGTCGGCCACGGTAGCGGCGGCATAATGCTGCCGCGGGCGGAGTAAAATCCGGCCACCTATTTCCTTTCTGCAATGAGCGCAGGAGGGACAGGGGATCTACACCGTGGAACTTTATTTAAGGGTTCGGCTTGCTGTTTCGGAAGGAATGACGAAGCGCCAGGCAGCGAAGCATTTCAACATATCGCGCGACAGCGTGGCTAAGATGGTGTCGTATTCGACACCGCCCGGCTATCAGCGGCGATCACCGATCCGGCGGCCGAAGCTGGATGCGTTTGTTTCGACGATCGAGCATTGGCTCGACGACGACCTGAAGGTACCGCGCAAGCAGCGTCATACGGCCAAGCGGGTGTTTGAACGCCTGCGCGAGGAATGCGGCTTCGCCGGCGGCTACACGATCATCAAGGATTATATGCGCGAGCGGGATCAGCGCCGCCAGGAAGTGTTCGTGCCGCTGTCGCATCCGGCCGGCCATGCGCAGGCCGATTTCGGCGAGGCGATGGTGGTGATCGGCGGCGTTGAGCAGAAGGCGCGCTTCTTCGTTCTGGACCTGCCGCACAGCGACGGCTGCTACGTGCGGGCCTATCCGGCGGCGGTGGCCGAAGCCTGGGTCGATGGCCACATCCATGCGTTCGCGTTCTTTGGGGCTGTGCCGCGGTCGATCGTCTATGACAACGACCGCTGCCTTGTGGCGAAGATCCTGCCGGACGGCACACGCAAGCGGGCGACGTTGTTCAGCGGTTTCCTGTCCCATTACCTGATCCGCGATCGCTATGGCCGTCCCGGCAAAGGCAACGACAAGGGGAATGTCGAGGGTCTGGTGGGCTATGCCCGGCGTAACTTCATGGTGCCGGTCCCGCAGTTTCCAACATGGGATGCGTTCAACGCCTTTCTGGAAGAGCAATGCCGCAAACGCCAGCGCGACAAGCTGCGCGGCGAGAGCGAGACAATCGGCGAACGGCTGCAGCGGGATCTCGCCGCCATGCGTCCCTTGCCGGCGTCGCCTTTCGATGCCTGCGACCAGATCAGCACCAAGGTCACGGCGCAGTCTTTGGTGCGCTATAAGACGAACGACTATTCCGTGCCGGTCGCCTACGGTCATCAGGACGTCTGGGTCAGAGGCTATGTCGACAAGGTGGTGATCGGTTGCCGCGGCGAGATCATTGCCCGTCATCCTCGGAGCTGGGAGCGGGAGGACGTCGTCTTCGATCCAGTCCATTATCTGCCGCTGATCGAGCAGAAGATCAATGCCCTGGATCAGGCGGCTCCTCTCCAGGGCTGGGACCTGCCGGACGAATTCGCCACGTTGCGCCGGCTAATGGAAGGTCGCATGGCCAAGCATGGCCGTCGGGAATACGTGCAGGTTCTGCGCCTGCTGGAAAGCTTCGAGCTTGCCGACCTGCATGCAGCGGTGAAGCAGGCGATCCAGCTCGGAGCGATCGGCTTCGATGCGGTCAAGCATCTGATCCTGTGCCGGGTCGAGCGCCGGCCGCCGCGACTGGACCTGGCGATCTATCCCTACCTGCCAAGGGCGACGGTCGAGAAGACCTCTGCGAAGGCGTATATGCGCCTCCTGTCGTCGGATGCGGGAGAAGCGGCATGAGCACCGAAGCACCCGATATCCTGCTCGCCCATTATCTCAAAGCTCTGAAGCTGCCGACCTTCCAGCGGGAGTACCAGAAGCTGGCCCGGCTATGTGCCACCGAAGGCGTCGATCACGTCGCCTACCTCTTCCGGCTTGCCGAACGGGAGATGATCGAGCGCGACCGCCGCAAGGTCGAGCGCCGGATCAAGGCGGCCAAATTCCCCGTCGTAAAAAGCATCGACAGCTTCGACTTCACCGCCATTCCGAAGCTCAACAAGATGCAGGTGCTGGAACTGGCCCGATGCGAATGGATCGAGCGCCGCGAGAACGTCATCGCCCTGGGCCCCAGCGGCACGGGTAAGACGCATGTGGCTCTCGGCCTCGCCCTGGCCGCATGCCAGAAAGGCTTGTCCGTCGGCTTCACGACGGCCGCCGCCCTGGTCAGTGAGATGATGGAGGCGCGTGATGAGCGGCGTCTGCTTCGGTTCCAGAAGCAGATGGCAGCCTATAAGCTGCTCATCATCGACGAGCTGGGCTTTGTGCCGCTGTCGAAGACCGGTGCGGAGTTGCTGTTCGAGCTGATCTCGCAACGCTACGAGCGCGGCGCTACTCTGATCACCAGCAATCTGCCTTTCGATGAATGGACGGAAACCCTGGGGTCCGAGCGTCTAACTGGCGCCCTGCTCGATCGCATCACCCACCATGTCAACATCCTCGAGATGAACGGCGACAGCTATCGTCTCGCACAAAGCCGAGCCCGAAAGGCAGGCTGAAAACCTCCCGAAAAATCACCACGCCGGCCTGAGACCCCCGCTCGGGCTTAAGCCCTCCCGGCGGTCTCAGACCGGCGCCGCAGTGGCCGACTTTTGCTCCGCCCCGTGGCCGGTTTTTACTCCGCCGTTGACA
>JAVBUG010000081.1:0-3216 GCA_031555515.1 Microbacterium sp.
CGCCATCCGGGAGGCCTGCCTCTTTGAGCAGGGCGGCCATCCAGTTCGCGGCGGTCGGGTCCTTCTCGGAGGGATTCAGCACGACGGCGTTGCCGGCGGCGAGCGCGATCGAGAAGAACCACAGCGGCACCATCGCCGGGAAGTTGAACGGGCTGATGATGCCGACGACGCCCAGCGGCTGCTTGAGCGAGTAGACATCGATGCCGGTCGAGACGTTCTCGGAGTACGCGCCCTTGGTCAGGTGCCCGAGGCCGCACGCGAACTCGACGACCTCCATGCCGCGGGCGATCTCGCCGCGCGCGTCGGAGAGCACCTTGCCGTGCTCGGCGGTGAGGATCTCGGCGAGCTCCTCCTTGCGGGCGTTGAGCAGCTCGCGGAACGCGAACAGCACGCCCTGGCGCTTGGCGATCGACGCGTCGCGCCATTGCAGCCACGCCGCGGACGCAGCATCCACTGCCTCTCCGACGTCTTCGCGCGACGCGAACCGCACGTCCTTCTGGACCGTCCCCAGCGCGGGGTTGAACACCTGGCCGGTGCGCTCGGATGCCCCGGCCCAGGGGGCCCCGTTCACCCAGTGGTCGAGAACCGCCGTCTCGGTGCGCGGCAGGGTGTCAGTCATCGTGTTCCTCCTTCGGAAGCCCTCCTCGTGAGAGGGCGTGCACGTGTCACGCGAGGTCGCCTTCGACCTTCGTCAGAGCTTCATCGTAAATCGACATCGCCTCCTGCACCTCCCCGTCGGTGACGACGCAGGGCGGCACGACGTGGATGCGGTTCTCCGCGGCGAAGGGCAGCAGGCCCCTTGTGGTGAGCTCCTTCTTGAGGCGGCCGATCACATCGGCGCCGACCGGTTCGCGCGTCTCGCGGTCGGACACGAGGTCGAGCGCCCAGAACACGCCCTCGCCCCGCACCTCGCCGATGAGCGGGTGCTTGTCGGCCAGCTCGGCGAGTCCGGGCCCGATCGCTTCTTCGCCCACGCGGCGGGCGTTGTCGACGATGCCCTCCGACTCCATCGCATCGATCGAGGCGACGATGGATGCCGCGGCCAGCGGGTGCCCGGAGTACGTGAGCCCGCCGGGGAAGACGCGGTCGTCGAACGTCGCCGAGATCTCGGGCGAGATGATGACGCCGCCCACGGGCACGTACCCGGAGTTCACCCCCTTCGCGAACGTGATGAGGTCGGGGACGACGTCGTACCCCTGGAACGCGAACCAGCGGCCGGTGCGGCCGAACCCCGCCATCACCTCGTCGAGGATCAGGACGATCCCGTACTTGTCGGCCAGCGCACGCACGCCCGCGAGGTAGCCCGGGGGCGGGAGCATGATGCCGGCGGTGCCCGGGATCGACTCGAGCAGCAGCGCCGCGATCGTCGACGGACCCTCGGACTGGATGACGCGCTCCAGGTGCTGCAGCGCCCGCTCGGACTCCTCCTCGGGGGTCGTCGCCCAGAACTCGGTGCGGTACAGGAAGGGGCCGAAGAAGTGCACGTGTCCGCGGGCGTACTGGTTCGGCATCCGTCGCCAGTCGCCCGTCGCGACGATCGCCGCGCCGGTGTTGCCGTGGTACGAGCGGTAGGTCGAGAGCACGGTGTCGCGGCCCGTGTGCAACCTGGCCATGCGGATGGCGTTTTCGATCGCGTCGGCGCCGCCGTTGGTGAAGAAGACCTTCGCGAACCCGTCAGGCGCCTTGTCGAGGATCTTCTGCGCCGCCTGCCCGCGGTGGAGATTGGCTGTCGCGGGGCCGATGGTCGCGAGCCGCTCGGCCTGCTCGCGGATGGCGGCGACGACGGCAGGATGCTGGTGCCCGATGTTGACGTTGACCAGCTGGCTCGAGAAATCGAGCATGCGATGGCCGGCGTGGTCCCACACGACGGTGCCCGACCCGCCGGCGATCACCGGGAGGTCCAGACCCGCCTGCGCGGACCAGGAGTGGAACACGTGCTCGCGGTCGAGCTCTTTCGCGAGGGCGTCGAGGTCTTCGGTCATGCGGCCACGTTGCTCGATCGCGACGGCGGGCGCAAGACCCCGATGGCCCGCCCGACGCCCGACGAGCGGGCGACGAGCGGGCGAACCGGGATCAGCGCGCTGCGACGGCGCGCTCCGCGCGGACCCGCCGCAGGATCGCGACGCCGAACCACACTGCCGGCACGAACCCGACCGCGGTGACGGCGGCGAACAGCACGGGTGTGAAGGGCACCACGAACATGACGAGCGTCGGCACGATCGCGAACGCGAGCAGCCACCACGGCACGACGCCGGCGCGGGCGAGGCCCGCCGTGGCGAGCGGGGTCGCGATGAGGTTGAGCATCGGGAGCATGGAGAGGATCCCGAAGACGGCACCGCCCTGCACGCCCTCCGAGATGGCGACCGCCGTCGCGGGATCGAGCTCGAGGCCGATCGTCATCGTCCAGAAGTCGAACAGCACCCAGCCCGAGACCAGGGCATGGCTGAGCGTCGCGAGCAGAGCACCGATCAGCGCGAGCCAGCCACCGCGGGCACCTCGGACGAGACCGGGCACCGCGAGGAAGCCGAGCGCGAGGAACAGGTTGCCGACGTGCAGCAGGGTGGCCGACAGCTGCGTGAGGGACGGATCGGCGGCCAGGGAGGCGATGTAGTCCGCGGTCGACTCCGAGGCCTGTGGCGGAGACGTCACGATGCCCGCGGTGTATAGGGCGGCGCCCGCGATGAGCGCGACCCCGCCGAGGGCGGCGAGCCGGCGGCCGGGCACCGAGGCGAGCGGTGTGGGCTGCGCGATCTGCGCCGGTGCGGCGGTGGGCGGGGTGTCGTGGGTGGTCATGGTCGGTCCTTCCTGTTCGAAGGCTCGTTGCGAGCCGTCACCGAAGCTATGGGCGGCGGATGCTGCGGCGGATCGCCCGCCCGTATCGTTCCGCCGCGCCGCTCGGCGGAACGCGTCGCCCTCGCGTTCCGTCTTACGACGGACGCGGGCGTCGCCGCGCGGGCACTAGCGTGGCGGTCATGACGCCGCGCGATCCCGCCCCGACCTCTGCCTCGTGGCTGTCGCGCTACGGCTCAGCCCTGCTTTTCGTCGCCGGCGGCGCGCTCGTGATCGCGCTCTCGGTCATGGAGTTCCTGCTCGAAGATCGCGTCGTGGTGCCGCCGCAGGTGCTGATCCCGCCGATCACGGTCGGCGTCGTCGTCATGCTGGCGCCGCGTCTGCCCCTCACCGCCGCGATCGTCGCGGCGCTGTCGCCGCCCTTCA
>JAVBUG010000087.1:0-13010 GCA_031555515.1 Microbacterium sp.
GAGTACACGCTCGACGGCAAGAACATCGCCGAGGTGCTCGCGATGTCGGCGGCCGAGGCATCCGTCTTCTTCTCCAAGGGGCCGGCGCACACGACCCTGATGCGCATGATCGACGTCGGCCTCGGCTACATCACGCTCGGCCAGGCACTCAACACGCTGTCGGGCGGCGAGCGGCAGCGCCTCAAGCTCGCGATCTCGATGGCGAAGAAGGGCGCGATCTACGTGCTCGACGAGCCCACCACGGGGCTGCACCTCGCCGACGTCGAGAACATGCTCGGGATGCTGGACCGCCTCGTCGAGGCCGGCAACAGCGTGATCGTGATCGAGCACCACCAGGCGGTGATGGCGCACGCCGACTGGATCATCGACATCGGCCCGGGCGCCGGCCACGACGGTGGCGCGATCGTCTTCGAGGGGACGCCCGCCGATCTCGTGGCGGGCGCCGACACGCTCACGGCCCAGCATCTGCGGGAGTACGTGGGCGCTTGAGACCGGTCTCGCGCGCCGGATGGGTGTTTGTCCCCATCGATCGGTTCTGACCAGGCGGAATACGATCTCCCCAGTTGACACTTCCCGTCCCATCGCACGCCGTGCGCCGGGTTAGGCTGGAGTGTTCCCCCCAGGTCTTCTGTGAGCTCGCGACGCCCCTCGCCGGGGTCCCACGCCACGACAAGACGCACGATGCCCGGAGGAGGCCGACGTCTCATGAGCTCATTCGCCTGGCTTCGCGCGCGCCCGCGCGCGTTCGCGTCGGCAGGCGCGGTGACCGCCGCGGCCGTCACGATCACGACGCTCGCGTTCGTGTACCAGGGGGTGCCCACGACCGAGGTCGACCTCCACGACGGCGGCGTGTGGGTGACCAAGCGGTCGAGCCTGCTCGTCGGCCACTTCAACCACGAGTCGCAGGTGCTCGACGGGGCCCTGCGCACCACGAGCGACGACTACGACATCCTCCAGTCGGGCAGCACCGTCCTCGTCGTCGATGACGCCGGCTCCACCGTGAGCGTGGTCGATCCCGCGATGGTCGCGCTCTCGGGCGCGGCCGGGGTTCCGGGCGACGCCGACGTGGCGCTCGGCGGCGACACCGTCGCGATCCTCGATCGCGCCTCGGGCGACCTGTGGGTCGTGCCGAGCGCGAGCGTCGGGTCGTTCCAGATCGAAGGCACCGACCCGACGGCCAACGTCGGCAAGGGGGCGGATGTCGCGGTCGGCGTCGACGGCGTGGTCTACGCCACCTCGCCCAAGAGCGGCGAACTGCTCACGATCCGCGTCGGCGCCGACGGCACCCCCGAGGAGCCGGGTCGCTCCGGGCTCCCCGACGTCGGCGACAGCGCTGAGCTCACCGTCACCGCGGTCGGCGACAAGCCCGCCGTGCTCGACACCGCCACCGGCAGCGTGATCGTGGACGGCCGCGCGACCGTCGTCGACGGCGGACGCAGCGCCGTCCTGCAGCAGCCGTCCGCAGCATCCGATGCCGTCTCGCTCTCCACGGCATCGGCCTTCGTGCGCGTGCCGTTCGACGGGTCGAAGCCGACGAGCGTGAAGGCGGGCGCCGACGGCGCACCCGCCGAACCCGTGTGGCTCGACGGCTGCGGCTACGCCGCGTGGACGGGCTCGGGCCGGTTCGTGCGCGACTGTGCCGGTGACGGCGACGACCTCGCCGCCGACATCGACGGCATCGAGCCGACGTCGCTCCTGAGGTTCCGTGTCAACCGCGACGTCGTGGTGCTGAATGACGTCGTCGGCGGCGCCACCTGGATGGCCGTCGACGACCTGCAGCGCGTCGACAACTGGGACGAGATGACCCCGCCCGAGGGTGAGACCGAGGACGACGAGCAGACCACCGAGGAGACGACCGAGACGGTCCTCCCCGAGCGCTCCGACATCAACACCCCGCCCGACGCCAACGACGACGACCTCGGCGTGCGTCCGGGCCGCACCACGATCCTCCCGATCCTCGACAACGACAGCGACCCCGACGGCGACGTGCTGACGACGCGCGTGGTCGACGGCGGCCCGTCGGTCGGCGAGATCCAGTCGATCGACAACGGCCGGTCGCTGCAGATCGCGGTCCCGGAGGACGCCGAGGGCTCGACCTCGTTCACCTATGAGGTCTCGGACGGGCGCGGCGGCACCGACACCGCCAAGGTGTCGCTCGCGGTCCACGGCTGGGACGTCAACTCCCCGCCCGAGCAGAAGCGCGTGACCACCGTCGCCGTCGAGGCCGGCGGCACCATCACCTACAACGTGCTGCCCGACTGGATCGACCCCGACGGCGATGACGTCTTCCTCGGCACAGTCGCGCCTGCGGAGGGCGACGAGGCCGACTTCACGTCGGACGGCCGCATCACCTATCGCGCGGTCGGCGGGACGCAGGGGCGCAAGGACGTCGAGATCACCGTCTCGGACGGCTCCGACGTGACCGTCGGCACCGTGCGGTTCGACGTGCGTCCGGTCGGCTCCATCGACCCGGTCACCAACGCCGACTACATCGCGGTGCGCACCGGGCAGACGGCCACCGTGTCGCCGCTCGCGAACGACGTCGGCGCGGGGCGCGAGCCGCTCCGCCTCGCCCGCGTCGACCCGGTGCCGGGTGCCGACATCGTGCCCGACTACGCGAACAGGACCTTCACGTTCCGCTCGGCGACGCCGGGCACCTACTACGTCCAGTACATGGTCGCGGCCGGTGCCGCCGGTGTCCCCGGCATCGTGCGCGTCGACGTCCTGCCCGAGGGCGAGACCGACCTGCCGCCCGTCGCCGTGCGCGACGTCGCCCTGCTGCCGAGCGGCGGCGAGGTGCTGGTCAACGTCCTGACGAACGACTCCGATCCCTCCGGCGGCATCCTCGTCGTGCAGTCGGTGACCGTCGAGCCCAACTCCGGCATCGCGGTGGCGGTGCTCAACCACGAGACCCTCCGCATCAGCGACCAGGCGGCCCTGTCGGAGCAGGTGCGCATCTCGTACCGCATCTCGAACGGCTCGCAGTCGGCCGAAGGCGACGTCATCGTCATCCCGATCCCGGCCCCGGAGCAGCTGCGCCCGCCCGTCGCGAACGACGACCAGGTCGTGGTGCGCGCGGGGGATGTCGTGACGATCCCCGTGCTCGACAACGACTACCACCCGAACGGCGACACCATCCACGTGGCGCCCGATCTCGTGCCGCCGCTCATCGAGCCCGACGACGGCGAGATCTTCGTCTCGCAGGACACGGTGCGCTTCCGTGCCTCGGACGAGCCGGGCACCGTCTACGCGACCTACGAGGCCGTCGACAGCACCGGACAGAAGGACGCCGGCTACATCACCATCCAGGTGCTGCCGGTCAACGCCGACACGAACGCGGCGCCGCGGCCCCGCGACCTCACCGCCCGCGTGCTCGGCGGCAGCCGCGTGCGCATCGCGGTGCCCCTGGACGGCATCGACGACGACGGCGACTCGGTCGAACTCGTCGGTCTCGCCTCGTCGCCGGGCAAGGGTCGCATCACCGAGACCGGATCCGACTACCTCGTCTATGAGGCGTTCGACGACACCGCCGGTGTCGACACGTTCACCTACCGCGTGCGCGATCGCCTCGGCGCCGAGGCGACCGCGACGATCCGCGTCGGCATCGCGCCGCCCGAGGGCGTGAACCAGGCGCCGTACGCCGTGAAGGATTCCGTCATCATGCGCCCCGGCCGCTCGGTCGCGGTGCCGGTGCTCGCCAACGACTCCGACCCCGACGGCGACGAGTTCGGCATCGTCAAGAACGGCCTGATCCTGCCCGACGTTGCGGGCCTCCAGGCCAAGGTCGACGGCAACCGCGTCGTCGTGACCTCGCCGTCCAAGCCCGTCGAGACCTCGCTGCAGTACACGATCCGCGACGCGCGCGGCGCCGAGGCGAAGGCGGTGCTGCAGATCACCGTCGCCGAGGACGTGCCCCTCCAGAAGCCGATCGCGCGTGACGACTACGTGCGCGCCGCCGACGTCGAGGACGGCGTCGTCGACCTCGAGGTGCTCGCCAACGACGAGGACCCCGACGGCACCGTCGACGACCTCGAGCTGAAGGTGGCCGACGCGAACTCGCGGGTGCTCGCCGACGGCAAGGTGCGCGTGACGCTCGGCGACACCGGGCGGCTCGTGACCTACACGATCACCGATCGCGACGGGAACGCGGCATCCGCGTTCATCCATGTCCCGTCGCTGTCGTCGCTGCCTCCCACCCTCGTGTCGGCCGAGCCGGTCGAGGTCAAGAGCGGCGAGACCGTCGAGCTGGCCCTGTCGAAGTACGTGCGCGCCGCGGGCGGTGGCAAGGTCGTCATCACCGAAGCCGCCAAGGTCTCGGCGGCGCACGGCGACGGGTCGTCGCTGATCAAGGATCAGACGACCCTCGTCTACACGTCGGCCGCGGGCTACTTCGGCCCGGACGCGATCACGTTCGAGGTCACCGACGGCACCGGCCCTGACGACCCCGAGGGCCGCAAGGCGACGCTGACACTGCCGATCACCGTGCTCCCGCCCGAGAACCAGCAGCCGACCTTCGTCAACGGGCAGATGGATGTCGCGCCCGGTGAGGACGCGACCACGCTCGACCTCGGCGGGCTGACGACAGACCCCGACCCCGAGGACGCCGACAAGCTCGTGTACGACATCGTCGGCGGATCGCCCAGCGGGATGACCGCGACGATCGAAGGCGACGCGCTGCGCGTGAGCGCCGCGGCCGAGACGAAGAAGGGCACCGCGGCGACGATCGAGCTCCGCATCTCGGACGGCACGACCGAGCCGATCGAGGGCGTCGTGAGCGTGCGCGTGATCGCGTCGACGAGGGAGCTCGCCACGGCCAACGACGACATCGTGCCCGAGGCCCACCAGGGCAAGACGATCACGGTGCCGGTGCTGAGCAACGACGTGAACCCCTTCCCCGACAAGGCGCTGAAGGTCACGACCGCGCTGACCGAGACCGGACAGGGCGAGGTCGACGTGGCGGGCGACCAGGTCACCGTCACGCCCGACGCGAAGTTCTTCGGCACCATGGTCGTGCGCTACCGCGTGCAGGACGCCACGGGTGACCCCGACCGCGAGGTCGAGGGCCGCATCCGCCTGACCGTGCAGGGCAAGCCCGACGCGCCCGGCACCCCGATCGTCTCGAGCGTGCAGGACCGCACGGTCGTGATGTCGTGGACGCCGCCGGCGAACAACGGCGCCGACATCGAGCGCTACCTCGTGACCTCGACCGCGGGCAACTACGAGAAGGTCTGCCTCGCGACCACGTGCACGCTCGACGGGCTCACGAACAACGTCGAGTACAACTTCACGGTGGTCGCCGAGAACCGCGTCGGTCCTTCCGACCCGTCGGCGCCGTCCGAGACGGCGCGCCCGGACGCGCGACCCGACACCCCGGCCGCGCCGGCGCTCGTCTTCGGCGACCGGAGTCTCACGGTCTCATGGGTCACTCCGCCGACCCCTGGATCGCCCGTCGAGAAGTACAACCTCGAGATCTCGCCGGCGCCGCCGTCGGGCATGGGACAGAAGACCGACGTCGTGGGCAACTCGATCGTGTGGGACGGGCTGCAGAACGGCGTCGCGTACCAGGTGCGCGTGCAGGCGCTCAACCGTGCGCCGGAGCCGTCGAGCTGGAGCACGTGGTCGGTCAGCGAGATCCCGGCTCGCGCACCCGAAGCGGCGGGGGCACCCACCACGGCCCGCCTCAGCCCCGTCGGCGCGCAGGCGCAGATCCGCGTCTCGTGGGCGCCGCCGGCTGACAACGGCGACGTGATCTCGGGTTATGAGCTCGACGTGCTGCAGGGATCGAGCGTCGTCCGGACCATCCCGGTCTCGGCGAGCGAGACCAGCCAGGCAGTGGTCGTGAACACCTCGACCACGGACTACACCTTCCGGGTGCGGGCGAAGAACAAGGCGGGATGGGGTGCGTACAGCGCGACGTCCTCGCCGCAGCGCGGGTTCACGCCCCCGGGCGCACCGACGAGCGTCAGCGCGGCGACGCCCGACGGCAACAGCTCGATCACCGTCTCGTATGGCGCGGCAGCCGGCAACGGCGCCACCGCGGGAGAGTTGAGCTACCAGTACTCGCTCAGCGGCGGCAACTGGCAGGCGATGCCGAGCAACAAGGTCATCTCGAACCTGTCCAACGGCACGACCTACACGGTGCGCGTTCGCGCCGTCGCGACGGTCGGCGGCGTGAGCGAGCCCGGTGCCGAGTCGGCGCCGTCGAACTCCGTCATTCCGTACGGTCCGGTCCGCAACCCGAGCGTGACGGCCCGGGCCAACGGCCAGAGCATCTCCTACAGCTGGAGTCCGCCGGCGACCAACGGCCGAGCGATCACCCAGATGCAGATCCGGATCGACGGCGGCGGCTGGCAGAACGTCGCGAACAACGGCTCGACGTCAGGCAACTACGGATACAGCCAGACGCACACGATCGAGGCGCGGGCGCAGGATGCCGCCGGCCAGTGGAGCGCGGTGGTCTCCGACTCGGCGCGCACCGTGGATCCGCCGCAGCCGCGCGCATGGACGAGCAAGGGATCGAGCGCGCAGGGGATGTCCGGCTGCTCGAGCGCGTCCTGCGCCTACATGGTGCTGAACGTGGAGAACTGGGTCGCGGGCACCTACACGCTCAACTGCAACGACACCGAAGGCCGATGGGGCAACCGCACCTACAACGTGCCCGCGAACGGCAGCGTGCAGCTGAGCTGCTACACCGGCTACACCGGCTACACGAGCTGGGTCAGCTACAGCGGTCCCGGCGGTTCCGGCAACGCTCAGTCGATGGTCTGGTAACAGGCTCGGCGAACACGACACGCAACGAGAGAACGAGACACTCATGACGATGACCCCCGAACAGGCTGCTTGGTTCCAGGGCACCTTCACGCGCCTGGTCGACAACGTCGACCAGGCCCTGATGGGCAAGCGTGAGGTCGTGGCGCTCGTGCTCTCGGCGATGCTCGCCGAGGGCCACGTGCTGCTGGAGGATGCGCCGGGCACGGGCAAGACGAGCCTCGCCAAGGCGCTCGCCGCCACCGTGCAGGGCACGTCGAGCCGCATCCAGTTCACGCCCGACCTGCTCCCGTCGGACGTGACCGGCGTCACGATCTACGACCAGGCCTCGCACCGCTTCGAGTTCCACCGCGGCCCGGTGTTCGCCTCGATCGTGCTCGCCGACGAGATCAACCGCGCATCGCCGAAGACCCAGTCGGCGCTCCTCGAGGTCATGGAGGAATCGCGCGTCACCGTCGACGGCGTCGCGCACGAAGTGGGGCGCCCCTTCCTGGTGATCGCGACGCAGAACCCCATCGAGCAGGCGGGCACGTACAAGCTGCCCGAGGCGCAGCTCGACCGCTTCCTCGTGAAGACGTCGATCGGCTACCCCGACCTGGCCGTGGCCGAGCGCATCCTCGCGGGCGCGGCCGACCGCAACCCGTCGGCGCACCTGCCCGCGATCATCACGACGGGCGCGGTCGCCGACATGGCCGACCTCGCCGGCACCGTGCACGTCGACCCGGCCGTGCTGCGCTATACCGCGCAGCTCGCCGAGGCCACCCGCAACGACCCGGCCACGCGTCTGGGCGTCTCGGTGCGCGGCTCGCTCGCGATGATCCGCGTCGCCAAGGTCTACGCCGCCGCCCAGGGACGCCACTTCGTGCTGCCCGACGACGTCAAGTCGCTCGTGGCGCCGGTGTGGACGCACCGCATCGTGCTCGACCCCGAGGCCGAGTTCGCCGGCACCTCGGCCGAGACCGTCATCGCGCGCGTCCTCGAGTCGGTCGCCGCACCGCAGGCGAGGTCCGCGGCCTGATGACGACGGAAGCACTCGGGCAGGCGGCGGCCACGGAGGACCGCCGCGCCTGGTACGGGCAGCTGATGCTCGCCGCGCTGCGGCGCGCCGGCACCGTGCTCGGCCGCGTGTTCGGGGTCGTGCGCCCCGTCGCCTGGGTGCTCATCGCCGGCGCGCTCACCCTGTGGATCGCCGGCCAGGCGCTCGGCTGGTGGGAGCTCACCGTCGCGGCGGTCTCGATCACCGTCGTGCTGGCGCTCTGCCTGCTCTTCCTCATCGGCCGCACGGCCTACGACGTGTCGCTCGACCTCAACCGCACGCGCGTCGTCGTGGGGGAGCGCGCCGTCGGGGCTCTGACCCTCGCCAACACCGGTCAGCGCGCCATCCTGCCTTCACGCGTCCTGCTGCCGGTCGGCAGCGGTCGCGGCGTCTTCGACGTGAACCGGCTCGCGGCCGGCGAGTCCGCCGAGGAGCTCTTCGCCATCCCCACCTCGCGGCGCGCGGTGGTCAAGGTGGGGCCCGTGAGCGTCGTGCGCGGCGATCCGCTCGGCCTGTTCGAGCGCGTGCACCGCCGCGACGAGCCGGTCGACCTGTTCGTGCACCCGCGCACTGTGCTGTTCGACGGGCAGTCGCTCGGGTTCCTCCGCGACCTCGAGGGCCTTCCCGCCACCGACCTGTCGCCGGACGACGTCTCGTTCCACGCGCTGCGCGAGTACCAGCCCGGCGACGACCTGCGCCACGTGCACTGGAAGTCGACCGCGCGCACGGGCCACATGATGGTGCGCCAGTACGAGGAGACCCGCCGCTCGCACTTCGTCATCGGCCTGTCGACGAGCCCCGGCGACTACCGCGACGACGACGAGTTCGAGCTCGCGATCTCGGCCGCCGGTTCCCTGGGCCTTCGCGCCCTTCGCGATTCGCAGCGCGTCGAGGTGCGCGTGCAGGAGCGCGCGCTGCCGTCCGGCACGGGAAAGCAGTTCCTCGACTCGCTGTCGGCGCTCGGGCACTCGAAGCCGAAGGCGGGCTCGGTCGTCGAGCTCGCCGGCGTCGTCGCCGCGACGCTGCCTCTCGCGAGCGTGGTCGTGCTCGTGTGCGGCAGCAAGGTCGATTCCAACGAGTTGCGCACGGCGTGCAGTCGCCTGCCCTTCGGCGCGCGTGTGCTCGCGGTCGTCGCGTCGGCCGACCACACCGCGCCGTCGCTGCGGAGGATCGGGGAAGCGGATGTCGTGACCCTCGGCGCGCTCGACCAGCTCCCGAACGCGCTCCGGAAGGTGCTCGCATGAGCGCGCCCGTCACGCCGCTCCCGACGCGCGGCGAAGCATCCGCACCGCCGCGGGCGGCAGCATCCACTCCGCGCACTCCGCGCGCGGACGCGCTCCCGACCCGCCGCTGGATCCTCGATCTCGGCGCTGTCGCCCTGCTGCTGCTCATCCCGATCGTCGGGTTCGCGCCGACGTTCGACGGCGCGCGCTACCTCGTCGCGGCGCTCGGCGGCCTCCTGCTCGGCATGGGCCTGGGTGTGCTCGGCAGGCTGTTCCGATGGGGCATCCTGCTCCTCACCGCCGCCACGGTCGCGGCGTACTTCCTCTTCGGCGGCGCGCTCGCGCTGCCGCACACCACGGTCGCGGGCGTCATCCCCACGATCGAGACGCTGCGCCAGCTCGCGCTCGGCGCCGTCATGTCCTGGAAGCAGCTCCTCACCACCATCGCTCCGGTGGCGACCGACGACGGCCACCTGATCGTGCCGTTCATCCTGTCGCTCGTCGCGGCGGTGCTGACGACGTCCCTCGCCCTGCGGCTGCGCAGCGCGGGGTGGGCGCTGATCCCGGCGGCCGCGTTCCTCGCGATCGAGATCGCGCTCGGCACGTCCGAGCCGTTCGTGCCGGTGGTGCAGGGCGTCGCGTTCGGACTCGTCGCCGTGGTGTGGCTCGCGCTGCGCCAGGCCTGGCAGCCGCAGGCGGCCGCGATCCCGGTCGGCGAAGGGCCGGCGAAGTCGGGCGCGGGCCTCCGGCGCGTGCTGACGGGCGCCGCCGTGGTGGCGATCGCCGCGGTCGCGGGCATCGCCACGAGCGGATTCGCGGCGCCGTCGTCGCCGCGATACGTGCTGCGCGACGTCGTGATCCCGCCGTTCGACATCCGCGAGTTCGCGAGCCCGCTGCAGTCGTTCCGCGCGTACGTGCGCGATCACCCCGAAGACCCGCTCTTCACCGTGAGCGGCCTGCCCGAGGGCGCCCGCATGCGCCTGGCGACGATGGACGCGTACAACGGCACCGTGTACAACGTGTCGGACGACGGCAGCGGTTCGTCGAGCGCCTTCGCGCCCGCGCGCACCAACATGTCGGCCGACGCCGAGGGCACGCCCGCGACGGTGCACGTCGAGATCGGCGAGCTGGAGAGCGTGTGGATGCCGGACGCCGGCGCCGTCCGCAGCGTCACGTTCGACGGCGACCGAGCCGACGACCTCCGCCGCACCGCGCACTACAACGAGGCGACCGAGACGGGCGTCGTCACCCTCGGCCTCGAGAAGGGCGACGAGTACACCCTCGACGCCGTGATCCCCGAGGTGCCGAGCGACGAGGCGCTCGCCGACCAGAAGTTCGCGCCGCTGAAGATGCCGAAGCAGATCGGCGTTCCGGAGTCGCTGGCCGACATCGCGTCGAAGACTGTCGCCGAAGCCGAGACGCCCGTCGAGCAGGTGCGCGCCCTGCAGCAGATGCTGTCGGAGGGCGGCTACTTCAGCCACGGCCTCGCCGGTCAGCCGCTGTCGCGCGCCGGCCACGGCGCCGAGCGCATCGCGACGCTGCTCGGCTCGGAGCAGATGGTGGGCGACGACGAGCAGTACGCGACGGCGATGGCGCTCCTCGCGGCCCAGGTCGGCATTCCGGCGCGGGTCGTCATGGGGTTCTACCCCGACGAGGACGCCGCCGGCGAGCCCGTCTACACCGCGACGGGCGAGACGCTCCACGCGTGGGTCGAGGTCGCGTTCGACGGCGCCGGGTGGGTGCCGTTCGACCCGACGCCGCCCGAGGACCAGGTTCCGAGCGACCAGACGACCAAGCCGAAGGCCGACCCGAAGCCGCAGGTGCTGCAGCCGCCGCCCCCGCCGGCCGAGCCCGTCGACCTGCCTCCGACGGTGGCCGACGACCGCGGTTCCGAGGACGAGAACCCCTTCGATGCGGGACTGCTCTGGACGATCGTGTCGATCGGCGTGGGCCTCATCGGCCTGGTCGCCGTGCTGCTCGCGCCGTTCATCGTCATCGGCGCCCTCAAGGCGACGCGCCGCCGCAAGCGCCGTGACGCGGAGCGCGCCTCCGACCGCATCAGCGGCGGCTGGGACGAGCTCGTCGACCGCGCCTCGGACTTCGGTGCGCCGGTGCGCCCCGGCGCCACGCGCCAGGAGGACGCGGGCGTGCTCACCGCCGCGTTCGCCGAGCCGCGGGTCGCGACGCTCGCCTCGCGCGCCGACCTCGAGGTGTTCGGTCCGACCGACCCGTCGCCCGATGACATCGCGGCCTTCTGGACCCAGGTCGACGAGATCGTCGGCGGCATGGGGAAGGGTCGCTCGGTCTGGCAGCGCCTCCGTGCGAGGCTCAGCATCCGTACCCTCCTCGAGGACACGCGGTTCGCACTGCCCGCGCGACCCGCGCGAGCGACTCCCACGCCCGGCGCGCCGGCACAGCCCGAGCCCGCCGCACCCCAGAGCTCGACCCGGCGCTCGCGCCGCGGCAGCAAGACCCGGAGCGCACCCGAGCTCTCCGCCCACCCCGCACAGGAGAACGAATGACCGTGAGCCCGTCAGGCGCCGCCCCTGCGGCGACCATCGGACGCCGTGTGGGGGCGTTCGCGATCGACATCGGCGTCGCCTGGGTGATCGGCGCCGTGCTGGTCGGCATCGTCGTCGGCATCATCTTCGGCGTCGGTCCGGCCTGGCAGCGCGACGGCCTGGCGGCCATGATCCTCTTCAGCTACCTCGGCATCGGCTTCCTGCTGTTCGCCTGGTGGCTCGTCTACTCGGCCATGCAGGGCAGCCGCGGCGGTTCGATCGGCCAGCGGATCGTGGGACTGCGCCTGCACGATGCCGCCTCCGCCGGCCCGATCGGCTTCTGGCGCGCGATTCTGCGCAACCTCGTGTTCAGCCTCGCCGCGTCGATCGTGGTCGGCTACTTCACGCCCCTCTTCGACTCGAGCGGCCGTCGCCAGGGCTGGCACGACATGGCGGCTCGTGCTGTCGTGGTCGACATCCGGAACACGGATGCTGCGCCCCCGGCGCCCGCCGCCGTGGCCACCGCGAACCCGTACCTGCCCCCTCCGGCGGGTGCCGTATCGCTCCCGCCGGCACCGACTCCGCAGCCTGCGGCCCCGGTGCCCGCCGCGGGGTTCATGCCCGCGGCCCCGACGGGGGCCGCGACGCCTGCTCGTCCCGCCGCTCCGGTGCCGACGGGCATGATCGCGGGTGTGCCGTGGATCACCCACGACCCGCAGGACGCGCCGGTGACCCGACCGCCACAGCCGGCCGAGGCGTTCCCCAGCGTCACCATGCCCTTCCCGGCGGCGACGACGACCGAGCCGCTCGGCGCGACCGCGGCCCCTGCGGCGCCGACCGCCGCGACCACCGTGTCCGCCGTGCCGTCTGCGGCACCCGCGGCCGCAGCATCCACCCCCTCCGCCCTGTCGGACGAGGACGTCGACTCGACCCGCATGGTCGTGCCGCCGCCCGCGCAGCGCGCCGCGCTGTACGACGGCGCGCCGGTGATCGCGGTGCTCACGTGGGACGACGGCACGCGCATGGCCGTGTACGGCCGCACGCTGTACGGCCGCAATCCCGCGGCCGAGGACGGCGCGGTCGCGATCGCGGTGCGCGACGAGACGCTGTCGCTGTCGAAGACGCACTTCGAGGTCGGAGGCGACACCGCCGGCGCGTGGATCGCCGACCGCCACTCGACCAACGGCACCACGCTCGTCCGCGACGGCGGGCGCATCCCGCTCACGGCGGGCGTCCGCACCACCCTGCGCGACGGCGACACCCTCGAGTTCGGCGACCGGCGCGTGACGGTGGGCCTCGCGTGATGACCGGAACCACCCCGCCCATCGCGGTCGCGTTCGGCGCCGCGACGGATGCCGGCCTCCGCCGCCGCATCAACGAGGACTCGTACCTCGCGGTGGCACCGCTGTTCCTGGTGGCCGACGGCATGGGCGGCCACAACGCCGGTGAGATCGCCAGCGCGACGGTGATCCAGGAGTTCGC
>JAVBUG010000270.1:0-10917 GCA_031555515.1 Microbacterium sp.
GCCGCTTCCAGCCCGCACATCGACGTGCTCGGCCACGTCACGGGCCGTCTCGTCGAGGGCTCGCGGGGCACCCGCCCGCCGTCGACGTTCGAGGCGCGCGCGGTGTTCGAGGCGTGCGAGGCGCACGGCGTGGCGGTCGAGATCAACTCGCGTCCCGAGCGGCAGGACCCGCCTGACGAGCTGATGACGCTCGCGCTCGAGATCGGATGCCTGTTCTCGATCGACTCTGATGCGCACGCGCCCGGCCAGCTCTCCCTGCTGGACTACGGCGCGGAGCGGGCCGAGCGCATCGGCGTGCCACCTGAGCGCATCGTCACGACGTGGCCGCTGGGCCGGCTCCGCGCGTGGACGGGGCGCGACCGCGGCGCCTGACCCCGCCGACCGGGGCGGAGCCGCGGCCGCGCCGCAGGTCACTGCGCGGCGTTGGCCCTGAGGACCTCCAGGCGCGCGCGGTACTCGGTCTCGTCGATGTCGCCCTTCGCGAAGCGCTGGGCGAGCGTCGCCTCGGCCTGGCGGGCGGGGCTGCGTCCGTACGGGCCGTAGCCGTTCTCCGCGGCGGAACGGCGCCAGCGACGTCCGAAGACGGCGAACAGGATCGCGAACAGCGCGATCCAGAACAGCGGGATCAGCAGGAACCACCAGCCGAAGCCCCACGGGCCGGCGAAATGAGTGGCCACGATCCCCGTGGCGAGTGCAGTGGACATGCGGGATCCTCTCTGGGAACCGGTCGCGCCGGGGTGGGCGACCGGATGCCTCGAGTCAACGCCGGTGGCGGCATCCGCGAATCCGCCCGCCGGAGTGATCCGGGCTGCTCCGCGCGGAGTATCGACCCCCGCCGGACCTACTGCGACGGGGAGGCGACGAGCCCGGACTCGTAGGCGACGATGACCAGCCGAACGCCCAGGGGCCGGCGAAGTGAGTGGCCACGATCCCCGTGGCGAGTGCAGTGGACATGCGGATTCCTCTCTCGGAACCGGCTGCGCCGGGAAGGGCGACCGGATGCCTCGAGTCAACGCGGGTGGCGGCATCCGTGAATCCGACCGCCGGAGTGATCTCGACTGCTCTCGGCGGAGTACCGGAGGCTGAGGTCACCCGGGCTGTGAGCCGACCAGCCCGGATTCGTACGCGATGATCACGAGACGCACGCGATCGCGGGCGTAGAGCTTCTGCATGATGCGCGACACGTGCGTCTTCGCGGTGAGCGGCGACAGGTGCAGGCGGGCGCCGATCTCGTCGTTCGTGAGTCCCTCGGCGACAAGGCGCAGGACGTCGACCTCGCGGTCGGTGAGGGTCTCGAGGAGCCGGGGATCGGGCACCGCACGCAGGCCCGACGCGGCCCGATCGAGGAGCGTGCGGGTGACGCCGGGGGACAGGAGAGCGTCGCCGGCGGCGACGGCGCGGACCGCGCGGATGAGGTCGGCGGGCTCGGTGTCCTTCACGAGGAACCGCTGGCGCCGGCGAGCACCGCGCGGATCACGTACTCGTCGAGCTCGAAGGTGGTCACGATCACGACCCGCACACTGGCCAGGTCAGGGTCGGCGGCGATCTGCTCGGCGGCCCACAGCCCGTCGCCGTCCGGCATGCGGATGTCGACGAGCGCGACGTCGACGTCTGCCGCGCGGAGTGCGCGCAGCAGCTCCTGGCCGCCGGATGCCTCGGCCACGACCTCGATGTCGGGCTCCGAGTCCAGGAGTGCCCGGAATCCCGCCCGCACGAGCTGGTGGTCGTCGGCGAGCGCCACCCGGATCATGCCGCACCCCGCCAGGGGAGACGCGCGACCACGGCGGTGCCGCGGCTCCCGCTGTCGACGGTCAGGGCGCCGCCCGCGAGCTCGGCCCGCTCGCGCATGCCGCGCAGGCCCCCGCGCTCGGACGCGGTCGCGGGGATGCCGGCGCCGTCGTCCGCGATCGTGAGGACGAGGTCGTCGGCGTCGTGCTCGACCGTCACCGTGGCGTGCGAGGCCGCGGAATGGCGGACCACGTTCGTCAGTGCCTCCTGCGCGATGCGGTAGGCCGTCGTCTGCACCGCGCTCGGCGGCGCGTCTCCCGCGAGGCGGTCGTCGAGGGAGACCGCGAGGCCGAGCCCGGTGCGGCCGGCGACGAGGCTCGGCAGCTGCGCGAGCTGCGGCTGCGGCGTGAGCGGCGCGGTGTCGGGCGCGCCGATCTCGTCGCCGCGCAGGAACGCGAGCACGCCGCGCACCTCGTCGAGGCCGGTCGCGCTGAGACTCCGGATGTTCGCGAGCGCCTCCCGTGCCCGCTCCGGTTCGCGGTCGAAGAGGTGCAGCCCCACACCGGACTGCACGGCGATCTGGCTCAGCGAATGGGCGAGCACGTCGTGCAGCTCCCGGGCGATGCGCGTGCGCTCCTCCTGCTCGGCGGCGCGGCGCCGTGCGACCAGTTGGGTGCGGCGCTCCTCGGCGCCGCGGATCCGCGCCCGGATGCCCTCGCCGACGACGAAGCACAGCGCCAGGCCCACGGTGGCGAAGGCGATGCGCGCGGGGTGCCAGTCGACCCCGACGAAGTCCGCGCCGACGACGACGCCGAGCCAGGCCACGCCGACCGAGACGAGTGCCCACACGCGCGCGCCGCGGACGACGGCGCCGACGATCGCGAAGACCAGGGCGACGGGCGGTGGCCCGCCCACGGGCGCGATCAGCAGGTCGATGGCGCTCAGCGCGGCCACGGCCGCGACGATGGGCCCGGGCAGCCGCCGCGCCGCCAGGAGGAGGAGAGCGGATGCTGCGGCCAGCGTCAGGCTCGCCGCCGCGGCGGCGACGGGCACGCGCTGCCACCACGACAGGGCGATCGTGCCGGGCACCTGCACGAGGAGAGAGACGAAGAAAGGGACGAGGAGCACTACGGCGGCCGGCGGGCGGAAGCGCGGGCCGAACTCGTCGGTGCTCGAGGCGCGGAGCCGGTGACGGCTCGTACTCGAATCGTCACGCACGGGCCCGGGCATGCGCACGATCGTACGCCGCGCCCCTCTGTGAGGAATCTGACCGCGGGAGCCCCGTGCCTACTCCCGCGGGAGTAGGCGGCGGCCGCGCGGGAAGGGATCAGACGGTGTCGAGGGCGTCGACGATGCGGTTCATCGACGCGCCGAGGGCCCACTGCTCGGCGAGGGACGCGGCATCCGTCTTCGACTGCTCGGAGAGCGGACGCAGGCGCGGGTCGGGCACGTCGAGCGGGAGGTCGCGGACGACCGCCACCACCTGCGGGGCGACGGCGAGGTAGGGGAGGCCCGCGAGCACCTTGGAGCGCACGCCCGCGGACATTCCCTCGCCGAGTTCGGCCGCGGCGACGATCCCGGCGAGATCGCCGTGGTTCGCGAGCAGGCCGGCCGCGGTCTTCTCGCCGATGCCGGCGACGCCGGGGAGGCCGTCCGACGAGTCGCCGCGGAGCGTCGCGAAGTCGGCGTACTGCGACGGCAGCACGCCGTACTTGGCGACCACGGACGCGTCGGTGAGCACCTCGAGGGTGCTCATGCCGCGCGCGGTGTACACGACGCGGACGTCGCGCTCGTCGTCGACGAGCTGGAAGAGGTCGCGGTCGCCGGTGACGATGTCGACCGGCATGGTCGCGGTCGTGGCGAGGGTGCCGATCACGTCGTCGGCTTCGTGGGCAGCGACGCCGACGATGCGGATGCCGAGCGTGTCGAGCACCTCGCGGATGACGGGCACCTGCACCTCGAGCGGATCGGGGACCACTTCGACGTCGGGCCCACCCGCGACGACCTCGGCGACGCGATGCGTCTTGTAGGTGGGAATGAGGTCGACGCGCCACTGCGGTCGCCAGTCGTCGTCCCAGCACGCCACGAGATGCGTGGGGCGATACGTCGTCACGAGCCGCGTGATGATGTCGAGGAACCCGCGCACGGCGTTGACGGGCGTGCCGTCGGGTGCGCGGACCGTGTCGGGCACTCCGTAGAAAGCGCGGAAGTACAGGGACGCGGAGTCGAGCAGCATGAGGCGGTCGGTCACGCGTTCATCCTGGCATGCACCGCCGACGTGCACCCGGGGCACGTGAACGCTTCGGCTCGTCGCACCGCCGCCGCAGCCGCGACTTCCCGGGCCCCGCTACCCGCCGTTCACCTTCCGGACCGGCGCCGGTCGCACGGTGGGACCCATCGTGTTCACGTCCGGCGCCCACCGTGGGGAGACAGCGCTGGGCCCGATCGTGAGGCCCGGCCGGGAGGAGGCGCCGCATGGGTCGCGAGGATGTGCTGGCGTGGGTCGAGTCGCCGCTGCAGCTCGTCGGCGCCGCCGAGTGGGCGGCCGCCCACCGCACGACCGTCCCCGTCGCCGGACGCCTGACGCCGCAGATCTCGGCCACCGCCGACGAGCTGCTCTCGCGCGGCGCGCGCTTCGGCGAGCTCGAGCCCTACCTCGGCATCCCCTGGAGCCTGCTGGCGCGTCACGGCCCCTGGCTGGTCGGCGACGGCTTCTCGGGCCAGTTCCGGCTCGCGGCCTCGCTGCTGCGCCCGCGCCGCATCACGTTCCTCGACGACGGCGCCCACGCCATCGCGTACGCCGACACGCTGCTCGGCCGCCGTCCCTACGCGCGCCCCGACATCGACGAGCGCGGGCTCACGACTTTCGTCGCCCCGTTCGCCGCCGAGCTCGTCCATCGTCGCGCGACCGCGCGGCGTGCCGGCATGTTCACGGCGTTCGACCTCGGCACCGACCGCCTCGATGCACTCGCCGACCACGGGTTCGGCATCCGTCGCCATGACTTCTCGTGGACGCGCCGGAGCGCGCCCGCGGCGCCCGAACTCGGTCGTCGGGTCGTGCTCGGCAGCGCACTGCCGGTCGACGGGCGGATGCTGCTGCTCGACTACGTCCGCTGGGTGCGGGATGCCGCGGCCGGCGGTGCCGTGTATCTCCCGCACCGTCGCGAGACGGCGGAGCAGCTGGACGCCGTCGCGACCGTGCCGGAGCTTCGGATCCACCAGACCGGGCTGCCCGTCGAGCTCGTGCTCGCCGGCGCCCGTGGCCCGCTCGACGTGCACACGCTGCCGGAGAGCACCACGACGACGCTCCCGCTCGTGCTCGCGGGCACGGGCGTCACCGTGCACACCGGCCGCGTGCGCCGCTCGGCCCGGACGGCGGCGGCATGAGCGAGGCAGTCGCGATCATCCCCGCGCGCGGCGGCTCGAAGGGCGTCCCTCGCAAGAACCTGCAGCGGGTCGGCGGCGTGCCGCTCGTCGCCCGCGCGGTCGAAGCCGCGCGGCGCTGCCCGGCGATCGACCGCGTCGTCGTGACGACCGACGACGCCGACATCGCGGCCGTCGCCGCCGAGTGGGGCGCCGAGATCGTCGATCGGCCCGCCGACCTCTCCGGCGACCTCGCGAGCAGCGAGAGCGCGCTCGTGCACGCCCTCGAGACGCTCGAGGCGCGCATGGTCGACGTGGGCGTGCTCGCGTTCCTGCAGGCGACCTCGCCTTTCATCGACGTCGACGCGCTCACCGCGGCGGTGCAGCTCGTGCGCTCGCGCCGTCGCGACAGCGTCTTCTCCGCCGTCGAGACGTACGGCTTCCTGTGGGAGAAGGGCGTCGGCAGCGCGGCCGAGCCGGTCAACCACGAGATCGACGTGCGCCCCCGCCGGCAGGACCGTGAACCGCACTACCTCGAGACCGGCGGCTTCTACGTCATGCGCGCGGCAGGCTTCCGCGCGGCGCACCACCGCTTCTTCGGCAGCGTCGGCATCGCCGAGGTCGCGCCGCGCACCGCCATCGAGATCGACACCCTCGACGAGCTCGAGCTCGCGCGCACGCTCGCGCCCCTCGTCGACCGTGAGGTGTTCGGCGGTCACGCCGGCGCCATCCCGGTCGATGCCGTCGTGACCGACTTCGACGGCGTCCACACCGACGACACCGTGCACGTCGACCAGAACGGCGTCGAATCCGTCACCGTGAGCCGCTCGGACGGCATGGGAGTCGGGATGCTGCGTGCCGCCGGCATCCCCTTCCTCATCCTCTCCACCGAGGCGAACCCCGTCGTCTCCGCCCGTGCGCGCAAGCTCGGCGTCGACGTGCGACAGGCCGCCTCCGACAAGGCGGGGGTGCTGCGCGAATGGGCCGCGGAGCGGGGCATCCCGCTGTCGCGCATCGCGTACCTCGGCAACGACGTCAACGACCTCGGCTGCCTCGAGATCGTCGGCTGGCCGGTCGCCGTCCCCGACGCGCACCCCCTCGTCCTCTCCACCGCGCGCGTCGTGCTCGACCGCCCCGGCGGCGCCGGCGCCGTGCGCGACCTCGCCGAGCGCGTGCTCACCGGCAGGTCGGCCACCGCCGTAGCCGACGCGCTCCGACCGGCCGTCGCGCCGGTGCGAGCAACCGCATCCGAACACCCCACCGCACCACAGGAGGCCTCATGACCGTCACCATCGGATCCCGCGTCGTCGGCGGCGGACGCCCCGCGTACGTCATCGCCGAGATCGGACTGAACCACAACGGCGACGTCGACATCGCCAAGCGGCTCATCGACGTGGCGGCGGACGCCGGCGCGGACGCGGTGAAGTTCCAGAAGCGCACGCCCGAGATCGCGACGCCGGAGCACATGCGCGACATGCCCCGCGACACCCCGTGGGGACGCATGACGTACCTCGACTACCGTCGCCGGGTCGAGTTCGACCGCGAGCAGTACATCGAGATCTCGGACCACGCGCTGCTGCGCGGCCTCGAGTGGTTCGCGTCGCCGTGGGACGTTCCGAGCGTCGCGTTCCTCGAGGACCTCGGCGTCGTCGCGCACAAGGTGGCGTCGGCGTCGCTCACCGACGTCGAGCTGCTCGAAGCGCTCCGCGCCACGGGCAAGCCGGTGATCCTGTCGACCGGCATGTCGACGATCGAGCAGATCGAGGCCGCGATCGACATCCTCGGCACCGACCACCTCGTCCTGATGCACGCCACGTCGACGTACCCGATGGAGCCGGAGGAGGCCAACCTCCGCATGATCCCGGCGCTGCGCGACCGCTTCCCGGGCGTGCCGGTCGGCTACTCGGGCCACGAGCGCGGCCTGCAGATCTCGCTCGCGGCGGTCGCCCTCGGCGCCGTCGCGGTGGAGCGGCACATCACGCTCGACCGCACCATGTGGGGGTCCGACCACGCCGCGTCGCTCGAGCCGGCCGGCCTGCAGCACCTGGTGCGCGACATCCGCGTCATCGAGGCGGCGCTCGGCGACGGCGTGAAGCGCGTGTACCCGGGCGAGCTGGCTCCCATGGCGAAGCTGCGCCGCGTTCCCGCGTGAGTCCTCGCGCGACACAGGGCGGGCGGCCGCGGGTCGTCGCGATCGCCGACACCGACTCCTACGTGAAGTGGGCGGCGGCGCTCCTCGGCGGCGTGAGGGAGCGATGGGATGCTGCGCTCCTGGTGCTCGACACACCGCTCGTGGTGAGCGATCCCCAGCTCGCCTCCGCGCTGAGCGGAAGCGGACTGGGGGAGGATCGCGTCGAGCGCGTCGCCTACGCCGGCCTCGTGGAGCGGCTCGCCGAGCTGCGTGCTGACGTCGTCGTGGTCGGCGCCCGCGGTCCGCTGGTGCGGGTGCTGGCGCGGGACCTCGCCGCCATCGACCCGCGACCGGTCGTGGTGACGGGGCTTCCCGGCATCTCGATCCCGGCGACGCGCAAGGCCGTCGTGTACCGGCTGCAGTCCGACCTCTTCGTGGTGCACTCGCGCCGCGAGGTGCGGGAGTTCGGCGCGCTGTCGGCCCGCACCGGGTACGCGCACCGCTACGCCCTCGCGACGCTGGCCTTCGCCCGCGGCGCGGTGACCGCGGGCGGGGGCTCGCGCCCCGAGACCGGCGGCACCGACCTCGTCTTCGCGACGCAGGCGAAGGTTCCCGCCGATCGGGAGGACCGCCTGCGCGTCGCGCGCATGCTCGTGCGGGCCGCCGAGGCGGATCCGTCGCGACGGGTCGTGGTGAAGCTCCGGGCCGCGTCGGGGGAGCACCAGACGCACGTCGAGGTCGACGGCTACCCCGAACTGCTCGCCTCGCTCGGCCCGCTGCCGGCGAACCTCGTCACCTCGACGGGGTCGATGGGTGCCGCGCTCGACACGGCCGAGGGGCTCGTCACCGTCAGCTCCACAGCGGCGATCGAGGCGATCGCCCGGGGCATCCCCGTCATCGCGCTGGACACGTTCGGCGTCTCGGCGCGCCTCATCAACGAGACGCTCGCCGACGCCGACCTGCTCGCGAGCGAGGAGGACGTCGTCGCGCGCCGGTTCCGGCACCCGGACCCGGAGTGGCTCGACGAGAACTACTTCCACGTCCCCGAGGCCGACGACTGGACCGCCCACGTCGAGGCGCTGCTCGCTGAACGGTCGGCGGGCCGGCTCCCGGCGCGTGCGTCGGTCGCCCGCCGCGGTGGCGCCCTGCGCGATGCGTGGGAGCGCAAGGTCGCCCTCGGTCGCAGCGACACGTCGGCTTCGGGCGCCGTGGCATATGTCCTCGGCGTGCCGCTGCGGGCCGTGGTGCGGCTCGCGCACCGCGCGCGCCGCTCGCTCGCGGTGTCGGTTCAGCAGCCGGGGCCGGTCGGATCTTCGACGCAGGTGCGGTCGACCAGCGCGGTGCGCACCTCGACGACGCGCACGCCGTAGCCTGCCGCCTCGGCGCGGACGACACCGGCAACGGGCCGCCACGTGCCGCTGCCGAAATCGACGGATGCCGCGTACTCCACGGTCACCGAGACCGGATAGGTTCCGCGCGCCCGGTACGCATGACTCGTCGCGGTCGGTGTGAACTGCCCCTGACCGAGGGTCGTCCACGACGCACCGCCGGTCGTCGCACGAGTGGTCGTGCCGTCGCCGTTGTCGAACACGTAGGCGACCGGGACGAAGCGCACCGTCACATCCCAGCCCAGGACGGTGCCCGCAATGCGCTGCTCGGATGCCGCGGCCAGCAGGTTCGTCGGCATGCCGACCACGCCGAACCCGGCGGGCTCGCCGCCGAGGGTCGGCTGCGCGGGCCGGAAGGAGGCGAGGTCGGCGAGCGTCACGTCCGGCGGGCCGGCGACGACGTAGTTCTCGCACCGGTTGAGCGGACCGCAGTCCTCGGGCTCCGCGGGCGCTTCAGGCTGTGGCGCGGTGCCGGAGTTCGAATGGGACTCGTTGTCGGTCGCCTTCCCGGGCTTCGATTCGCCCGCGCCGACGCTGACGCTCGAACCGGTGTTGTCCACCTCGCAGTACGTCCAAGCGCTCGACCCCGAGCAGTCTGAGGCTGATGAGCCATGCACCGGCCCCATGAGGGCGAGCACAACTAGGCAAGTCGCTACGAGTTGCATCGGGGATCATCCACTGCATCGCTCGTACTGATGCTCAGCCCCGTCGGCGTTGAAGACTGGACGAACGTCACCTGGAGCGCGTATGTACTTGGGCGGTTGGGAGAAACCATGGACTGCCCGTCGGCGTTCGTTACTTCGACTGCACTGACGTCACTGCACACGACTGCGTTAACGGTTACATCTTTGAATGCTTCGGGATGGAAGCCCACGACAGCCGTATCGCCGTTGACGATCCAGCCGTCTGCGTGCATTCCTGTGAGTGACTTGCGCTCGTTGGCATTCGCGTCCCCAGTCGTCCAGCCGTACACCGCCTCGAACGTCTCCGGGTCGCTCAGATCCACCTGATTCAGCGCGTCGACGTACGCCCGGTACGTCTCCTCCGCCGCCGCGAACGCCTCCTCCTCGCTCGAGAATCCAGGCGTCGGCGTGGGCTCCGGCTCCGGGGTGGTGCACCCGGCGAGCGCGAGCACCAGCAGTCCGCTGAGCGCCGCCGCCACCACCCGAGTCCTCACGCCCCCACGCTAGCCGTCGGCGTCGACGCGCCGAGCGAGTTATCCACAGCGTGCACGCGAAGAAGCCGGCGATCGCGTCCGGGGGGTGTCGCAGATCGCCGGCTCCGGGCGGGTCGGTGAGACCGCCCCTCGTGCCCTCCGGGCGTCGGGCACGAGGGGCGGTCCCGGGCGACTCATCGCCTGCAGGGGTTTCGCGGAGGGGACCGGGAATCCCCTTCACCGCGATGCCTCCAGGCTAGAAAGCCCGCCTGGGAGATCCCTATCGCCTGGCCACACGAATGCCGCGCACTGGCCGTGCAGCCGCTGGGCTGTCATCATGACGCCATGCGCATCGCCGGACCGGTCGTCACGCTCGTGCTCGCCGCCTCTCTTGCCGCGCTCAGCGGGTGCGCCGCGTCGCAGCCCGTCATCGCTCCGGTCACCCGGGATGTCGGCGACCTCCAGGGCGAGACCGTCGAGCTCGCGGTGGGTCAGGTGCTGAACATCGATACGGGTGACCTCGCGGTCGACAGCTACAGCGGCGTCGTCTCCGATCCGTCGGTCGCGAGGTTCACGGCGGGTCGCGAAGAGGGCGGCACCACCTACAACCCGGGGGTCGAAGGGCTCGCCGAGGGGACGACGAAGGTGGTCCTGTCGAACGAGGACGGCGGCATCCAGGACGTCTCCTTCACCGTGGAAGTATCGGGCTGATCCGGCACGGCTGCGGCCCCGACGGGGCATCCGGGCGTAGTCTCATGCGATGACCTCAGCGGCGAGCCGGACAGAGCTTCGCGCGCTCCTCGACGAGCTGCACGACGCGGCCGCCGTCCGTATCGCGGCGATCGACGAGACCCTCGAAGAGCTGCGCGCCGATCGCGGCTCCGACGTCGCCGACGACGAGCACGACCCCGAAGGCGTGACGCTGTCGGGCGAGTGGTCTCGCGCGGTCGCGCTCGAAGAGGCCGCGCGCCGCGAGATCGTCGAGATCGACGACGCCGTCAAGCGCTGGGAGGCCGGCACCTACGGCATCTGCATCGACTGCGGTCGCGGCATCCCGATCGCGCGTCTTCGCGTGCGTCCCTTCGCGACACGCTGCGTCTCGTGCGCCGAGAAGGCCGGCGCCTGACGTGTCGTTCGGCGCCGCGGCATCC
>JAVBUG010000163.1:0-29594 GCA_031555515.1 Microbacterium sp.
CACATCGTACGCCGAAGTCCGGCACGTCAATACCGCGCAACTCGCACGGAGGTCTCCCCTCGCTCACGAGTCCCGCACCGAGGCGCTCACAGCGGCCGGTTGCCCCTCTTTCGCCGAGCGCGTCTCCTCACATCTGCACGCGCTCGCGCGCTGATCCCGCGCCGCGGCGGGCCCGCAGCATCCACCCGTCCCATCACCGCGTGCGCTGCCCCGGCGTGAGAAACCACCTGCGCGCCGAGAAACCACGCGACGACTGGTTTCTCGGCATGATCGTGGTTCCTCGCCACGAGGAGAAGGGACGGGTCAGGCGCGGGCGGCCCACCATGCGCGCAGGCGGCGCTCTGCCTCCTCTTCGCCGACGACGCCCTCGTCGAGGCGCAGGTCGAGGAGGAACTTGTAGGCCTCGCCCACCGCGCGGCCGGGCGTGATGCCGAGCACCTCCTGGATGCGGTTGCCGTCGAGCTCCGGGCGCATCGAATCGAGCTGCTCCTGGGCGGCGAGCTCTGCGATGCGGCGCTCGATGTCGTCGTAGGCGCCGGCGAGGCGCTTGGCCTTCTTGACGTTCCGGGTCGTCACGTCGGCCCGCGTGAGGATGTGCAGGCGCTCGAGCTCGGCGTCGGCGTCGCGCACGTAGCGGCGCACGGCGGAGTCGGTCCACGCACCCTCGGAGTACCCGAAGAAGCGCAGGTGCAGCTCGATGAGCCGGCTCACTGTCGCGATGGTCGCGGAGTCGAAGCGCAGCTCCTGCAGGCGCTTGCGCGCCATCCGCGCGCCCTTGAGGTCGTGGTGGTAGAACGTGACGCCGCCGCCCGGCTCGAGCCGGCGGGTCGCCGGCTTGCCGATGTCGTGCAGCAGCGACGCGAGCCGGAGCGCCACGTCGGGCGCAGCATCCGGATTCCTCGCCTTTTCGAGCTCGATCGCCTGCCGCAGCACCGTGAGCGAGTGCTCGTAGACGTCCTTGTGGTGGTGGTGCTCGTCGACCTCGAGCTGCAGGGCGGGGATCTCGGGCAGGAATTCGGCCATGAGTCCCGTCTCGACGAGGAGACGGATGCCGCGTACCGGATCGTTCGTGGCCAGCAGCTTGACGAGCTCGCCCTGGATGCGCTCAGGGCTCACGATCTCGAGCGTGCTGCGGAGTTCCTCCATCGCGGCCTCGGTGGCGGGGTCGACCGCGAATCCGAGCTGCGACGCGAAACGGGCCGCGCGCAGCATCCGGAGCGGATCGTCGCCGAAGCTCACCGCGGGGTCGGTGGGGGTGCGCAGCACACCGCGGACGAGGTCCTCGACGCCGCCGGTCGGGTCGATCAGCGTCTGCCCCGGAACCCGCAGCGCCATCGCGTTGACGGTGAAGTCGCGGCGCACGAGGTCGCCCTCGATGGTGTCGCCGAACTCGACGGTGGGCTTGCGGGTGACGCCGTCGTAGCTGTCGGCGCGGTACGTCGTGATCTCGACCTGCTCGCCGTGGACGCGGGCGCCGATCGTGCCGAAGGCACGGCCGATGTCCCACTGTGCGGACGAGATGGGCTTGACGACCTTGAGGATGTCGTCGGGACGCGCGTTTGTCGTGAAGTCGAGATCGTTCGTCGGCCGGCCGAGCAGCGCGTCGCGCACGGGACCGCCCACGATCGCGAGATCGAAGCCGGCATCGGCGAACGCGCGGGCGAGTGCGACGACGACGGGGGACTCGGCGAGCGCGCCGAGGCGCGCGATGCCCTCGGCCATGTTGAGCATGACATCGAGCCTATCCGCGCGGGCTGGGCGACCGAGACGGCCCGTTACGCGAACCGCAGGAAGCCCGTGAAGGTCAGTTCACGCACGCGGGGGAAGAGGTCCGCGCGCAGCGCGCGGGCGTCGACCTCGAGCAGATCGGCGATCGCGTCGACGAGGACGCCGACGGGAAGGTCGCCGTCGCACGCCCCCACGAGCGCCGCGAGACCCGGATCCACGCCCAGCGCACGACCGAAGCCGCCGCCCTGACGCAGTTCGATGACCGTCGGGTCCTCGGCTCCCGGCAGGTGATGGCGCGCGTCGGTCACATCGGGAGCGACGACGAGGACGGATGCTGCGAGCCCCGCGTCGTCGAGCGCGCTCAAGCGGTCGTGCGCCTCGAGCGCGGCCGCGAGGTGCGCGCTGAGCCCCTCGCCCGCGAGCGCCGTGTGGAGGGTCTCGTACCGGGCGAGCGTAGGGGACCCGTCGGCCGGACGCCGCAACAGCAGGTACCCGAAGCCCACCTCGGTCACCGCCCGCGCCGCGAAGTCGTCCAGCCAGGCGTCGACGAGCGTCGCGAAGCCCGGCGTGCCGGGGAGCGTGCCGCCGTCGCGCACCCACAGCTCGGCGTACGACAGCGGATCGAGGCTCTCGCGCTCGACCACCCAGGCGTCGAGCGGCACGGGCGACGACTCGACCCACGCGCGGACGCGATCAAGGCCCGCCACCCCGTCCCGCGTCTCCCAGTTGCCGAGCAGCTGCGCGACCCCGCCGGGTGCGAGATGCGCGCCGACGCCCGTCACGAAGGCGGCCACCACGTCGTCGCCGACCATGCCGCCGTCGCGGTACTCGTACGCGGGCACATCGGCGACTCGCGGCGTGATGACGAACGGCGGGTTCGACACGACCCGGTCGAACTGCTCTCCGGCAACCGGCTCGAACAGGCTGCCGAGGCGCACCTCGATGCCGTCGATGCCGTTGAGAAGGGCGTTCAACCGCGTGAACGAGAGCGCGCGCGGCGAGATGTCGGTCGCCACGACGTGACCGACGTGCGCGCGGGCGCGGAGCGCCTGGATGCCGCAGCCCGCCCCGATGTCGAGCGCGCGCTCCGCGGGGGTCGGCAGCTGCAGTCCCGCGAGCGTGAGCGACGCACCGCCCACGCCGAGCACGTGATCCTCGGGCAGCGGCCCGCCGAGCGCGGCCTCGTCGAGGTCGCTCGCGATCCACCACTGTCCGGATCCGGACGCGTCGGCGTACGACTGCGGCCGCACCACGGCGAGCGGGCGCACCTCGTCGCCGTCGATCTCGGCGAGCCCCAGCCGCGCCAGTCCTGCTGCGCCGGCTCGCGAGAGGCTCTGATCCACGGATGCTGCGGCCTGCGGCATCCCGAGCACGAGAAGTCTGCCCAGCACGGCGAGGGCATCGCGACGGTCGCCGAGGGCGCGCGACGCCGGCGACCGGAGGCCGCGCGCGATCGCATCGTCGGCCGCAGGCCCCCACGCGTCGCGCAGGGCTTCGGCGGTGAACCCGGCCCGCTGGAGGTCGGCGGCGAGGTCACGGCAGAGGTCGGTATCCGGTTCGGGGAGCACGCGTCCATTCAACCGCGCCGCCCGCCCTCAGGCGGGCTCGGAGGCGCGGACCGTAGAATCTCCTCGATCGTGCGGTCAGGACATCGCACAGGAGCGAAACCCCCGACAGGATGATCGTGACTTCACCGCGAGCCCCGCGGCGTGCCCCGCGCCGCGCACCGCGCCTCGTGACCGCCGGCGTGGCGGCCGTGGCGGTGCTCGCCGGACTCTTGCTGCCTGCGCCGGCCATCGCGGCGGGCCCCACCCCGGCGCCCTCGCCGAGCGCGACCTCATCGATCCCTGCGGGCACCACGGTGTTCACACTGTCGCCCGCGTCGAACGGCATCGTGAACCCGGGGGACGCGCTGAGCGTGTCGGTCTCGATCCAGAACGGCACGGAGGCCGAGCTCGCGCCGACGACCGTCACGCTGTCGCTCGGGCGGACGCCGCTGGCCGACCGCGACGACCTCGGCGACTGGCTCGACGGCACCCCCACCGACACCGTGCTCGAGGCGATCGGCACCGACACGATCCCCGCCGTCGAGGTGGGTGGCTCGCAGATGCGCGGCATCACGATCGCGGCGGACGACCCCCTCCTGGCGGGCCTGGCCCCCGGCGTCTACCCGCTCGCCGCGTCGTACCCGGGTGCCGACGGCACCGTCACGTCGACGAGCACGGTGATCGTGCCGCCCACCGAGGCCACCGATGTCGGCATCGGCGTGATCGTGCCCATCACCGCGGGCGCGCTCACCGACGGCCTCCTCACCGCCGAGCAGCTCGCCGAGCTCACCGCGCCCGACGGCGAGCTCACCAACCAGCTCGACGGCGTCACCGGCACCGCCGCGATCCTCGCGGTCGACCCCGCCGTGCCCGCGTCGATCCGCGTGCTGGGCACGTCGGCGCCGGAATCTGCGCTCGAGTGGCTCACCCGCCTCGAGAGCATCCAGAACTCGCGCTTCGCCCTCCAGTTCGGCGATGCCGACGTCACCGCCCAGCTGCAGGCGGGCCTGCCGCGGCCCCTGCAGCCGACGTCGTTCACGGCGTACATGTCGGAGTCGAACTTCGCCACGCCGACCCCGACGCCCACGCCCACGCCTTCCTCGTCCGACGCGCCCGCTGCCGCCCCCACCCCGCAGCCCGTCAGCGCCCTGCCGAGCACCGACGAGCTGCTCACCGTCGGCCCGGCCACCCGTCAAGGCGTGTACTGGCCCGCCGACGGCACCGCTGACGCCGAGATCGTCTCGCGCCTCGCCGACATCGCGAACGCCGACGGCACCGCGCCCGTCACGCTCATCCCTTCGTCCACGACCGACGCCGGCTCCGACGGCCGCACCGTCTCGGCGCACGGGCGGGTCGGCACCGGCGAGGTGCTCGTCTACGACAGCGACATCTCCGCGGCCCTCGACGACGCGTCGCAGCAGGAGGAGTCCTGGCTGCGCGGCGCACCGCTCACGACCGCCACCGCCTACCTCGCCTTCGCCGCGGCCGAGACGAACGGCCCCCTTCTGGTGACCGTGGGCCGCGGCGACTCGCGCTCGCGCGTCGAGCTCGGCGCCGCGATCTCCGCGGCGTTCTCCGCACCGGACGTCACGCCGCGCACGATCGCGACGGTCGCCGCGGGCGAGGCCTTCGAGGTCGAGCTGACCGGCGTCGAGTCCTCACCGGAGCGTGCGGACGCAGCATCCGCTCTCGTCGCAGACGAAAGCGAGCTCGCCCGCTTCGCGACCATCCTCGACCAGCCGTCGCTGCTGACCGGACCCGAGCGCGCCGACATCCTGCAGCTGCTCGGCGTCGCGTGGATCGGCGACGCCACCTGGCCGACGGAGCTCGCCGACCACCGCGCCGCGACAGCCGGCACCCTGGACTCCGTCGCGCTCCTGCCCACGAGCCCGAGCGACCTCTACGGCTCGAGCGCCGCGCTGCGGTTCTGGGTGCGCAACGACCTGCCCTACCCCGTCAACCTCGTGCTCTACGCGACCCGCGACAACCTGCGGCTCGACGTGCAGGGCGAGACGCCCATCGTCGCGACGCCGCAGAGCAACACCCGCGTCGAGGTGCCGGTGCAGGCCCGCGTCGGCCGCGGCGACGTCACCCTCAGTCTGCAGCTGCGCAGCCCCGCCTTCGTCGCCATCGGCGAGCCCGAATCCGTCGAGATCAACGTCTACGCCGACTGGGAGGCCGTCGGCATCGCCGCCCTCGCCGTGCTCGTCGGCATTCTGCTCCTCTTCGGCATCGCCCGCACCGTGCTGCGCATGCGCCGTCGACGGAAGGGAACGGATGCTGCCGCCCAGGGTAGTGCGGAGAGCGAGGCGGCGGAGGGCGCCGAGGCCGCCGAGGGTGCCGAGGCCGACGAGGGTGCCTCCGAGACCGAGGTGCCTGCCACGACCGAGGGCGACGAACGGTGAGCGGGATCGGGCGTGCCAGTGCGCTCATCGGCGCCGGCACCATCGTGTCGCGCCTGACCGGGTTCCTCCGCTCCGTCGTGCTGGTGTCGGCGATCGGCGCGACCACCGCGGGCGGCAACGCGTTCGCGATCGCGAATCAGCTCCCGAACAACATCTACGCGATCATCTCGACAGGCCTCCTGAGCGCCGTCGTCGTGCCGCAGATCGTGAAGGCCGCCGCCCATGACGACGGTGGACGCGCCTTCGTCTCGAAGCTCTTCACCCTCGGGACGGTCGTGCTTCTGGGGACGACGATCCTCGCCACAGTGGCCGCCCCGTGGCTGGTCGCGCTGTACGCGCCGGCATACCCGCCTTCGCAACAGGCCCTGGCGACGGCCTTCGCCTACTGGTGCCTGCCGCAGATCCTCTTCTACGGTCTGTTCGCGCTCGTCGGGGAGTCCCTCAACGCGCGCCGCGTGTACGGGCCGTACACGTGGGCACCGATCGTCAACAACATCGTGTCGATCGCCGGTTTCCTCGTCTTCATCTGGCTCTTCGGCCCGACGGGCGCCCCGACGGAGTGGACGCCCGAGATGATCGCGGTGCTCGCGGGCACCGCGACGCTCGGCATCGTGGTGCAGACGGCGATCCTCTTCCTGTTCTGGCGGCAGACCGGACTGCACATCCGGCCCGACTTCCGCTGGAAGGGCGTCGGACTGGGGCAGATCGGCAAGCTCGCCGGCTGGACGTTCCTCATGGTGGTCGCCGGGCAGCTCGCCGGACTCGTCCAGTCGCAGGTGATGTCGGAGATCCCCAAGAGCGACCCGGGTGTCTTCGTGGCGCAGAACGCCTGGCTGCTGTTCATGCTCCCGTACTCGATCATCGTGCTGTCCATCGGCACCCCGTACTTCACGCAGCTCAGCGAGCACGCAGCGGCAGGGCGCGACGACGAAGTGCGAGGCGACATCGGTCGCAGCATCCGCACGCTCGGGGTGTTCGTCGTCGCCGCCACGGCCGCCCTGGCAGCCGCGGCGATCCCCGCGTCCCGCATCTTCACCGGCAGCCCCGACGAAGCCGTCGCCGCAGCAGGTGTGCTGCTCTGCTACCTCGTGAGCCTCATCCCGCTCGCCGTGCTGTTCGTCGTCCAGCGCAGCTTCTACGCCTACGACGACACCCGGACACCCTTCTTCTTCACGATCCTGCAGTGCGCGATCGTCGTCCTCACCGCATGGGGCGCGCTGTGGGCTTTCCACGAGGACGTGCTGCCGTCCGGCCAACTGGTCGCCGCGGTCGCGCTGGGGCAGTCCTTCGCCAGCGTCGTGCAGGTGATCGTCGCGACGTGGCTGCTGCACCGTCGCCTCGGGAGCATCCACGTCGCCTCGTGGCTGTGGGCGCTCGGAAGATTCGCGCTGGCGGCGATCCCTGCGGGCGTCGTCGGCTGGCTGACGTTCCAGCTGCTGGGCGGCGTCGACGGCTGGATGGTGTCCGACAAAGTCCTCGGCGCAGTGGGTGCCGCCATCATCGGCATTGTCGTCATCGCCGTGTACCTCGGCATCCTCGCCCTCTTCCGGGCACCCGAACTGTCGGTCGCCACCGGCATGGTGCGCCGCTTCCTGCCTGGCCGGCGCTGACCGTCCGACGTCGGTGTGCACGGAACGGGCGCGGGGATCGGGGGACGGAATGTCACGCGGTTACCATGTGTTGAGGCATCCGGAGCGTTCGCGTGTGTCATGACACGCTCCGCGAGGCTTCACGAGGAAAGGTGCGCACGTGCGTCAGGTCATCATCATCGGTTCGGGTCCCGCGGGGTACACGGCGGCCATCTACGCCGCACGCGCCAACCTGAGCCCGCTCGTCGTGGCGAGCTCGGTCGAGGCGGGCGGCGAGCTGATGAACACCACCGAGGTCGAGAACTTCCCCGGGTTCCCCGAGGCGATCATGGGCCCCGACCTCATGGCGAAGATGCAGGAGCAGGCTGAGCGGTTCGGCGCCGAGGTGCTGTACGACGATGTCGTCTCGCTCGACATCGACGGCCCGGTCAAGAAGGTCACCCTCGGCAGCGGCGTCTCCCACGAGGCCGACGCCCTGGTGTTCGCCACCGGTTCGGCGCCTCGCAAGATCGGCATCGAGGGCGAAGCCCGCCTGTCGGGTCGCGGCGTCTCGTACTGCGCGACGTGCGACGGATTCTTCTTCCGCGAGCGCGTGATCGCGGTCGTCGGCGGCGGCGACTCGGCGATGGAAGAGGCGACGTTCCTCACCAAGTTCGCGTCGAAGGTGTACATCATCCACCGCCGTGACGAGCTGCGCGCCTCGAAGATCATGCAGGAGCGAGCGATCAAGAACGAGAAGATCGAGTTCGTCTGGAACAGCGAAGTCGTCGACATCCTCGGCGACGAGGCCGTCAACGGCGTCGTGCTCGAAGACACGGTCACCGGCGCGCGCCGCGACCTGGCGCTCGACGGCGTCTTCGTCGCGATCGGCAACGACCCGCGCACGCACCTCGTGCACGACAAGCTCGACCTCACGCCCGAGGGCACCGTGTGGGTCGACGGCCGTTCGTCGCGCACGTCGGTTCCCGGCGTGTTCGCCGCCGGCGACGTCATCGATCCCACCTACCGCCAGGCGGTCACCGCCGCGGGCAGCGGCACCGTCGCAGCCCTCGACGTCGAGCACTTCCTCGCCGCGCTCGGCGAGGCCGGCGCTCCGGCTCCGGATGCCGCCGAGATCGACGGACTCCCCGGCGCGGAGCCGGTCGCCAAGGTCGACGCGGCGTAGCGGGCGAACCGGCGACGCGCAAGCCGGGAACACTTCTCGCGCGTGTCGCGTTGAATGAGCGTGGACAGACTTCCCACAGAAGGAGAAACACAGATGACCGCCAAGGCGACGACTTCCGCCACGTTCGAGCAGGACGTGCTCCAGGCCGAGGGTCCGGTGCTCGTGGACTTCTGGGCGGAGTGGTGCGGCCCGTGTCGCATGGTTTCGCCCGTCCTCGACCAGATCCAGTCCGAGCACCCCGACAAGATCACGATCCTCAAGCTCAACGTGGACGAGAACCCCGACCTCGCGATGAAGTACCAGATCACCTCGATCCCCGCGATGAAGGTGTTCAACAAGGGCGCCGTCGAGACGACGATCATCGGCGCCAAGCCGAAGTTCGCGCTCGAGCAGGACCTCGCGGCCTACATCGGCTGAGATCCCTCACGCTTCACGAGGACCCCGCCGATCGATTCGGCGGGGTTTTCTGCGTGCTACCGCGTGTTTCCGAGATATGCCGGTTGCGGCATCCGAGATTCCCTCAGATTTCTGCGTGCGCCGTGTCGATCTGCGCGACGCTTGTTCGACGCACATGGTGAAGGGGCCGAACGGGCCTCCATCGCCCCGACGAAAGGGAATCCCATGCGTTACATGCTCATCATGCAGGTGGAGGCGGAGGCCGCCGCGGCGTTCGACCCCGAGACGTTCGACATGGCGGAGACATTCGCCACCATGGGCCGCTACAACGAGGAGCTGCAGCGGGCGGGCGTGTTCCTCAGCGCCGAGGGACTGTCAGACGCGGCGGAGGGCTTCCGGGTCGACTTCGATTCAGTCCCCCCGACCGTGACCGACGGGCCCTACGCCGAAGCCCGCGAGGTGTTCACCGGGTATTGGATCCTCGAGGTGGCGTCGCGCGAAGAGGCGGAGCACTGGGCGCGCAAGTGCCCCCTCGGCCCCGGCACGACGCTCGAGGTGCGCCGCGTCAACGAATGGAGCGACTTCGACCAGAGCAACGAATGGGTCGCGAAGGCCCAGGAGTGGCGCGCCGCGAACTCGTGACGCGGGTTCTCGAGCCGCCCCCGTCAGCTCGCTTCGGCACGCACCGTCGGATCCCACCGGCGGTGCGTGTTCGCGTCGCCGAGCAGAGCCCACACCGCACGGGTGAGCGGGGGATAGTCCAAGGCGATCTGCCGCAGCACCCGATAGTGGCGGCTGGCGTTCGGGCGCGACCCGCCGTCTGCCGCGATGTTCTCGGCGCGCAGCAGGTAGACGACGAGTTCGTCGACGGACGGCAGATCGTCCATGAACTCCCACGGATCCTCGCCGGCGCGAAGGCGCTCGTGCACCAGCACCGAGAGCTCGTCGGCGGCTTCGGCACGGAGCAGCTCGAGGCTCGCACGTCGCCGCGGGGTCTGCTCGTCGTTCGCCATCAATCCAGGGTACGGGGCGATCCCGACACCGCGGGCCACCGGCTTACGCTGAGGGCATGACCTCCGACGATGCTGCTCACGCGCGCCGCGCCGTCGAGGCCGTCTGGCGCGACGAGTCCGCGCGCATCGTCTCGGCGCTCACGCGTCACACTGGCGACTTCGCCTGGGCGGAGGATCTCGCCCAGGAAGCGCTGGTCGAAGCCCTCGCGGCGTGGCCGGGCAGCGGCATCCCTGACAATCCCGGAGCCTGGCTCATGTCGGTGGCGAAGCGGCGCGCGATCGACGGGTGGCGGCGACGCGAACGGATGGCGCAGCGTGAACCGCTGTTCGTCTCGGATGCCCTCGCGTCCGAAGCCATCGACACCGTGCCCGCGGACGCCGACCCCGACCGCATCGACGACGATGTGCTCCGGCTCGTCTTCATCGCGTGCCATCCGGTGCTTCCCGCGCAGGCCCGACTCGCCCTCACGCTGCGCACCGTCGCCGGTCTCACCACCGAGCAGATCGCACGGGCCCTGCTCATGACTGTGCCGACCGTGCAGCAGCGGATCGTCCGGGCCAAGCGAACGCTCGCCGCCGAGAGGGTGCCGTTCGAGGTGCCCGACCGCGCCGAGCGCCCCCCGCGCCTCGCGAGCGTGCTGCAGGTGATCTACCTGCTCTTCACCGAAGGGTATTCGGCCGCCGAGGGGGAGGGGCTGATCCGCCCCGACGTCGCGCGCGAGGCGGTGAGACTCGGTCGACAGCTCGCCGCGCTGATGCCGCGCGAGCCCGAGATCTGGTCGCTGATCGCGCTCATGGAGTTCCAGTCGTCACGCTTCGCCGCCCGCATCGACGCCGAGGGCCTGCCGCTCACTCTCGAAGCTCAGGACCGCCGTCGCTGGGACCGCTCCGCCATCACTCGCGGGAACGAGGCGATGCAGCGGGCCGATTCTTCGCCCCGCGGCCTCGGCTACTACGGACTGCAAGCCGCCATCGCACAGTGCCATGCCGTCGCGCCGGCGTTCGCCGAAACGGACTGGGAGCGGATCCTCCGCCTCTACGACGGGCTGGAGTCGCTCGCGCCGTCGGCCGTGGTGCGCCTCAACCGCGCCGTCGCGCTCTCCATGGCGCGCGGACCCGAGCCCGCCCTCGTCGTGGTGGACGCGCTCGCACCAGAGTTGTCGGGCTTCCGCCCGCTGCCCGCCGTGCGCGCGGAGCTTCTGGAGCGACTCGGACGACCGGATGCTGCCGCCGCCGCGTTTCGCGAGGCCGCGGCGCTGCCCGGCAATGCGGCCGAGGCCGAGGCACTGCGCCGGCGTGCCGCGGCTCTCGAGCCGCTATGAGGCCTCGAGGGCCCCGTACTCGGTCTCACCGAGCTCCGCGAGGATCCTGTTGAGGTCCTGAATCGTAGCGAAGTCGATGCTGATCTGGCCTTTTCGTGCCGTCAGGGCGATCTTGACGCGGGTGTTGAGGCGGTCTCCCAGTCGTCCGGCGACCTCATCCAGGTGCGCCCGGCGCGAACCGGCCTGTGGCTTCGCCGAACGGGTGGGGGAGGCATCCGGAAGCTTCGCCGCGGCTTCTGCGGCACGGACGGAGAGATCCTCGTTGACGATCTTGTCAGCGAAGCGCTGCATCGCCGCCGCATCTTCGAGCGACAGGATGGCCCGCGCGTGACCCGCGGTGAGCACGCCCGCGGCGACCCGCTGCTGCACCGGCACGGGGAGCTTGAGGAGGCGGATCGTGTTGCTGATCTGCGGACGCGATCGGCCGATGCGGGTGGCGAGCTCTTCCTGCGTGATACCGAAGTCCTCGAGCAGCTGCTGGTACGCCGAGGCCTCTTCGAGCGGGTTCAGCTCGGAACGGTGCAGGTTCTCGAGCAGCGCGTCGCGAAGCAGGTGCTCGTCCGCGGTGTCGCGCACGATCGCGGGGATCGAGGTGAGGCCGGCCTCGCGGGCAGCGCGGGTACGGCGCTCACCCATGATGAGCTCGTAGTCGCCCTTCTCATTCAGCCGGACGACCACGGGCTGCAGCACGCCGAACTCGCGCACGCTGTGCACGAGTTCTGCGAAGTGCTCGGGGTCGAAGTTCGTGCGCGGCTGACGAGGGTTGGGCACGATGTCGTGCGGGTCGATGTGCGCCAGTCGCGCACCGGGGACCTCGATGAGGTCCTCCTGCCCGTCGGTGTCGGCGGTCTCGGCCGGCGGCTCCGCTTCGGCCACGGCGACGGCGCGGGGGAAGAAGACGTCTGCGGGACGCTCGTCGGCCTGCTCGCTGGTCGGGATCAGCGCGCCGATTCCGCGTCCGAGTCCTGTGCGCTTCGCTGCCATCATGCGCCCCTTTCATTCGAGGCGCTGTCGCGCCGGATCATCTCGACAGCCGCTTCGCGGTATGCGATGGCGCCGGCCGACTGTCCATCGTAAGCGAGAACGGACTGCCCGAAACTCGGCGCCTCCGAAACGCGCACGGACCGCGGGATGATCGTGTCGAGCACCTCGGTGGGAAAGTGGGCGCGCACCTCGTCGGCGACCTGCTGCGCGAGCCTTGTGCGCCCGTCGTACATCGTCAGCATGATGGTCGACAGCTCCAGGCGCGGGTTGAGGTGCTTCTGGATCATCCGCACCGTGCCGAGCAGCTGGCTCAAGCCCTCGAGTGCGTAGTACTCGCACTGGATGGGGATGAGGAGCTCGGTGGCCGCCGTGAAGGCGTTGATGGTGAGAAGACCGAGCGAGGGCGGGCAGTCGATGAGGATGAAGTCGACTTCCCCGCCGTTCGTGGCGAGGTAGTCGTCGACGGCGACCCGCAGGCGGTGCTCGCGTGCGACCTGTGACACGAGCTCGATCTCGGCCCCCGCCAGATGGATGGTGCTCGGCGCGCACAGCAGGTTGGGCGACTCGGGACTCACCTGGATGATGTCGGCGAGCGGGAACTCGTCGATGAGCACGTCATACACGCTCGGCGTATCAGCGGTGTGCGGCACCCCGAGGGCCGTCGAGGCGTTGCCCTGCGGGTCGAGGTCGATCACGAGGACCTTCGCACCGCGCTCAGCCAGGGCAGCCGCCAGGTTGACGGTCGTCGTGGTCTTGCCGACGCCACCCTTCTGGTTCGAGACGGTGAGCACACGAGTGCGCCCCGTGAGCTGAACGTCGGCTTCTTCAAGCGCCTTGCGGCGTGCGGAGAGGTCTGCGAGCTCCCGTGCGATGGGGGAGTCGTCTTCTTCCTGCGCGAGCGTGGCGCCGTCCTGCTGCACGATGGGGGATTCCTCTTCCTGCGTGACGGTGGGGCTCTCGAGCGGTTCGATGTCTTCGGGGTCGGAGTCAGCGTACTCACGTGGTGCGACATCGTCGTCGGCGTCTGTGCGCGCAAGATCGTCGTCCTGAGAGGTGACCTCGTCGGGGACGACGTCCGCGTCGGCAGCCACGTCAGCGTCGGGTACGACGTCTTCTTCGAGACCAGCAGCTCCGTCAGGCACGGCGCTTTCGGTGTGCGAGTGGGTCTCGCTGTCGGCGGGCTCCGGCGCGGATGCATCCGGCGTCTCTGCAGACTGCGGTGTCCAGACGGTCGGCGGCTCATCGGACGAGAAGGATGCCTGAGCCTCGCTCTCGTCGGGTTGTTTCACGTGAAACTCTCCCCCGTGCCCGAGCCGCTCAACATCGTCTTCCACCCTATCCCGCCTTCCCCCCATCCCCAGCCGCCGGAGCCACTTATTCATGCGTTCCTTACTATTCCGCGTGGATGATCCACTCTCCCTAGTCAACCTCGGGCACCCCGTTCGAGCACGCCAACCCGCCGCTCGAATACGACTGAGAATTCCCTCATGTGGCCGAGCACCGTGCGAGCCGATTCCTCACCTCTTGCTCGCCTCGAAAGCAAGAGCAGAGAGGACGCAAGGGGAAAGATCTGCGCCCCACGCGGCGTGGGCCGCGCGTGGTCGACCGCGCTGTCTCGCTGCAGATCAGCAGCTCGCCCCGGGATCGGGGGTCCCATGCCGATCCCGAAGCGCCGTTGCCTGCCCAACATGCCGGACGGACGACCACCGCCGTTCCGATGTGTTTCACGTGAAACGTGCGCGCAGGATGACGACTCTGCGCACGCAGACTGGCTGGCCTGTGTCGCTGGCGGACGCGATCTCTGTGGGCTGTCGGCGGCTGTGGGCTGGGCTCGACGCCTCGGCGTTTACCACGCCGGATCGAACCCTGGCGTGAGTCGCCGCAAGCCTGCACAGTGGCGTGCCGACTCGCTGCACGCGGGGAGCGGTGCAGCGTTCGGCTTCCTGCTGCCGCAAGGGTGGGATCCGTCCGCGTCGAGCGTTTCACGTGAAACGCGGCCCCGCGGGACCGATACCCCGTCCGGGCCTTTGTCCGCAGGGCATCATCGAAGAGTCTCGTCACCTTCGAGCACCCATTCATCGCGCTCGAGATCCTCTGACAATCACGCCTCAATCGCCGCTCGGCAATTCCCTTGAGGCTCGGACGCCCGAGCGGGGATGCCGCGCCCTCTCGCCCGGGCTCACCAACGGGGGACTCCTCGTTCCACCCGCGTCTCTGTTTCGCTGCCACTCGCTCTTCGTTCGCCCCAACGTGATGCGGCTGACGAACTCCGCCACCGGTGGGCGCACGTCGCTCCTGATCGACGGTCTGGCGATGACCGTCGGGTATCCAGGGCAGCCTTATCGAGGCAAGGATCCGCGTCGTTGCTCCTCCATGACGACGTTGCGCGTGTCCACCACCTTCCACGCGCAGCCGGCTCTGCTCACGCGCGCTTTGACCATGCAGCGTCCGAGGCGGATGCCGCCGGCTGAGCGGGCGCGCGGCACCAGCCCCGCGGCCGCGGGGCCGGTGAATGAGAGTCGTGGTGAGAGGACGACGTCCCCGTGAGAGCACGCAGCGGTGCCACAGCACCCAACCCTCTGTTCGTCGCAACCGGGAAGGCCGGCCCTGGCGCGCCGCCACGATGCTGCTGCCGTCGATGGCGCGCGTGGACGCGCAGCCGCCCGGAACCTGCGCGGCTGCCCGAGCACGCCGAGCCGGCGCTGATGCAGCCCGTGCGGGGGAGCGCTGTCGGGTTGAGTTCGATATCTCCGCGTTTCAGGCAGCAACGCGTGCGCGCAGTGTGTTTCACGTGAAACAACACGCTGTGGGACAGGGCTGGCCTCACCCGCCTGGCCGCACGGGTGCGCCCGGCAGAAAGATGCCCCAATCCAGTGAATGACGAGAGTGACGGCGCCAACCGTCGCCCCTTCTCCCAGGATCTCGTGGCTCTGCTGCTGACCGGCACGGAGGAGGTGAGCAGGCGACAGCTCACTGCGTCACATCGAACCAGCTGATATCGGCAGGGGTAGCGAGCTCACCCTTCTGCAGAGCGTCATCGCGGAACATGCTGTGCCGGGGGAGACGCTGATCCCTCATCGCCTCACTCATCGCGTCCGCCCGCTGCCCGCCACGAGTGCACCAGCTGTGACTGTGAACGCGAGCGAGCCACATGCCGTGCACGCGTCGCGATCCGTGAGGGCCGGCCCTTTTCGACGTCTGTCATCACCGGCGACTTCGAACGGAGACCAACCCGGAAGTGAGGCGGTGACGCGTGCCTTCGCGACACTGCCGCATCATCCGGCTCCACGCATCGTCCACGAGGTATCCGCGAGACGTACCCGCGGACGCAAGCCCGCGCCGTTCGCGTGGGCGATTCGCGAGCAGGGGTCGGCCCCGTACGCTACTGCGCGTCTGAACGAATGTCTCCACCCGAGCGCTCCTTCACTTCACACTGATGGTCTCGTGCGTCGGCGGTGGATCGGCGGCCGCCGTTGCGGGCCAGCACCGCCGTGTCTTTTACGGGGCGCGCCGCTAGGGATAACGGATACGGGCGCGTTCCATACTCGCGCCGGACGTCTGCACTGCCGCCACGCCGACGGTAGCCCTCCTCGCTCACAGATGGGCGCACGGAATGTCGTTCCGTTTCACGTGAAACGGAGCAGCAGATCCCATGCGATCCAGACTCACGCACCGTGGTCCTGGCGCGTCCCCACTATGCCGGGCATGGTGCGCACGCCACTCGGATCGACGTCCACATCGCGCCGCTCGCTACGCGGCCGGCCCCCTGTGCGCCAGTTCGCCGGATGTTCGAGGGATGGAGGAGCCCTCCGAGGTCAGCGCGCCGGGAACACCTTCCCGATTACAGAAAGCAACACTTCATGGGGGAGCGCGTGCCGAGGAAGCCGGCTCGGCCATTCCTGACGCCTGAGGCCGCCCACCGCCAACCCCCGCGGACGACTCGTCGGCACGATGAGCGCAAGCGCGACGGCGGATGCCACTGTTGCTGACGTCACTGCCACCACGGCCACGCCTTCGGCGCGGGGTCCGTGCACTGCGCAGGCGCACGAGGCTGGCCGCTTCGACAGAGCGCGGCATCCGGCGTCGGCGGGCAACCGTCGGCCCCCGCCGACCACAAGCTGCCAGCGGGAGGTGTTTCACGTGAAACATGGGCCGGCCCGCGGCCCAAACGGGCGCACCCCACCTCACGCGACGCAGCGCGCCGCGCGATCGTTCGCCAACCTGGACGATCCAACTCGTGCGGCTCGGAGTTCATTCGGGCCCTCGCTACGAAGGGCGACTGCCGAGCCAAACGCTGGATCAGCAGTACCGCGCGGCGGGCTCCCCTCGTCCGATCGGAATCCGCCTGCTGTACGCCCAGCAATCGGGGTGTGTCAGATCGGCAGGGGAGTGCACTTCGAACGCTCATCCATGACCTGATGGCGAATCGGGCCCACGAGTCGGCCAAGCTCACCGAGAACGGCTTTGTCTGGCGGCAATGAGTCGTGGTGCCGCCCGGGTCCAACACGGCCCGTACCGTTGGAGGTGAACGCCAGAGACCCTCTTTCGTCGGTGGCGCGATCCCACGCCACGCCACCTTGGTGCAGGCGGCATACGCGGACAGAGTCACGCACTCCCGAATGAGCAAGCCGCGGCCTTCCCGCGCAAGCAGGGAAGCGTCAACGCCTGCATCCCACGCGATGTTTCACGTGAAACGATCGCCCACTCCGCCGCGAATCAGCGCTGCGCGTCACGAGCGCCGTGTACACCGCACTCCCTGAGAGTGCGTACATCGCGTGACTCGCGCCGTTCCCGCTCAGGGCACGGCCTTGGTTTCGCCGCCGGGGATCCGCCAAACCCAGCACCATGGGGTCGGCCTCGCGACCAGCAATTGGGGCATCGTGCGAAATCAGGAGCTTCAGCCAGACGATCTCTGAAACCTTGCTGCCTTCGCTGGCGGGTGTCTAGTGCGACGCCGGTCTCACATCTCACCGCAGTCCATCCCGCAAGCCTCGACGTTCGTCTGCGACCGACTCGTCACCTTCACCCCCCGTCACGGGCTGGCATTGGACCGTGCCACTCGTGCGATCGAGACCCCGATTGATCATGTCGTGAGGGTGAACGTGGGCTACGACAGGCTCGCCCCGTCACGGCCTCTCGGGGAGGGTGGGGTTCGGCGTGGGAAGGGCGTGCCGCAGAGCAGGCCCATCACCTCGACTCGTCTACGGCTGCAAGGGCATGCCTACCTGAATGCTTGGCGTTGCGGCGGAGGCTGAGGTCTTGTGAGGGTCGCCGAGGGAGACCGTCAGCGCGGCCGACAACTGAGCGCTCAACGCTCCGGTCACCACCGGGAAAGCTAATCGGGCAAGAATGTGAAGGTCGAACTTGCCGTCGCGGAAGCCGGGGTGCCGGATCCCACACTCAGGGCGCGCGCGTGCACCGCGAAGTGTCATGAGTGTTTCACGTGAAACACATCCACTCCCTATGCGTCAGCTTGGCTCCCACATTCGACGGACCGCGTTCGCCGCGTCGGTGACATGGCGATTCGGATGCACTCGATCGCAGGCGGACGCGTGCTCGACCCGCCGCGCAGAGCGCTCGCGCGCCACGCGGCGGCGATAGGGAATGGGCGTCTCAGGACTCTCGCCCACCACGCTTCGCCACTCGCGCGATCCCGCCCGCCCGTTGCCTGTCTGCGCGGGAGAACTCCGACCGCCGCCGCGATAGAGAGGACATGACCAGGCAGCACAAGTTCCGGATCTCGGTCCAGGATCGCCGGTCGGCGCAGCATCAGCCGCGCGCGGCCCAACCACCACCTGCAGCTTCGCCCGTACACATTGCTCGACCAGTCCAACCCGCAACGTGCCCGGCGACGATGGCGAGAATGTGCCGGATCTCACACGAGGGACCACCAGACTCCCCACAGTCGGTTCCCCGTGTGAAGGAACACCGCGCAGGGCATCGTCCGTATCCTCGAAGACGTCGAGTCGAGGGGCAGCAAGCCAATGGGCGGAAGGGGACTCGCCGGCACGCCGCGGACGACACCGAACTTGCCTCGCACGATCCCGTCCCGCTCACGAGCCATGTTGCACTACGGCACTCGCGCCACGGCCCCCAGCGTCAAGCACCCCAGGACAAGCGATGATGTTCGGAACCACTGTTGATGTCCCCACTTGCGTGGGCCAGATTCCTGTGCCAACCACGGAGCGCCCGAGCGCGGCGTCGCACCACCCGCCGCTGGATGCGTCGGCCGCGGTCGACACCGAATCGCCTCCGTTTCACGTGAAACATGGCAGCGTTCGCGTCGAGCCCACTGTGCAGCAGGGTCGTAGGGGAGCGCCACCACACATCTGTCCCCTACGGTCCTGATCTCACCGCGGTCAGGCACGGTATCGATCCACTCCGCGGCGAAGTCCGAGCAGAGTTCTCCCTGACACTCCACACAGTCGATCCAACGGTCGCCGGAGCCCGCTTCCAGCGGCATCGCTCGCCGGCAGGGGAGCCCATTCCCTGACCCCAGAATCACTTATACGTCTTGGCGCTTCAGCTCGGCGCTCGTTCACCGGAGGGCAGGCAGCGGCCACGATGCCCGCCTCGCCGTACGGCGCGTAACAACAGAAGCGCGTCGGCGGTGGACTTCCTCATTCACCGACTACGTCGTGCTGGGGGCGTTTCGGCGCGCGCGTTCCTCGCTCGCTCCAGACCGGGACGCCTCGGGGCCAGCAACCACGATTCGCCGACCAGGACACAAGGCGAACCCGTCGACGATGCCGCAGGTGCCTCGATTCGCCTCAGCGGACGGTGGCTCGGATCACACGCGACGGCTCAGGGAGGAGACCCTCGCCGACAACCTCGACGCGGGGATTCGTCACCTTGAACTTGCGGAGTTGCTTCTCGGCGGCGTCGATCTCGTTCGTGGCGCTCGTGCCCTTGAGGAGGATGAGCTCGCCGCCGTCGCGCACCAGGGGAGCGGTGATCGGCACGAGCGTGCGAAGGGCGCTCACCGCGCGGGCGGTCACCGCATCGAGCACGGGCCCACGCTTCCAGTCCTCGGCACGCGCGCGCAGCACCTCGACGTTGTCGAGCCCGAGTGACTCGACCTGCTCCGACAGCCACGCGACCCGGCGCTCCATCGGCTCGATCAGAACCCACTCGACGTCGGGACGCGCAATCGCGAGCACGAGCCCCGGTAGGCCGGCGCCCGAGCCCACATCTCCGACGCGGCCAGAGAACAGGGGAGCGATGACCGCACTGTTCAGGATGTGGCGCGACCACAGGCGCGGCGGTTCCAGGGGCCCGATGAGCCCCCGTTCCTCGCCGTGCTGTCCCAGCGCGTCAGCGAACTCCCGCGCGACGTCGATGCGGTCGCCGAAGATCTCGGCGGCGGCCGCGGGTTCCTGCTCGATCTCGATCATCGATTCTTCGACAAGCTCAGCGCGAGAGTTTCACGTGAAACGCGCGGCTCAGCCGCGACGGATCACCGTGTGGCGGTCGGCGCCTTCGCCGTACGACTCGGACACGAAGCCGCGCTCGGCGACGATGTCGTGGACGACCTTGCGCTCGTAGCTCGACATCGCGGGCAGCGATGCCTGAGAGGCGCCGTCATCCAGGCGCGCGATCGCGCGGTCGACGAGAGCCGTCAGCTCGTTCTGGCGCGCGTCGCGCGAGCCGCCGATGTCGAGGATCAGGCGCGAGAAGCGACCTGTGCGGTTCTGCACCGCGATGCGCGTGAGCTCCTGGAGCGCCTGGACGGTGTCGGGCGCGGCAATCAGGTCGACCGATCCGCCGGCGGGCGCCTCGACCGAGACGTAGGCGCGGCCGGCGCGCACGTCGAGGTCGAGGTCGCCGTCGATGTCGGCGATGTCGAGCAGACCCTCGATGAAGTCGGCGGCGACATCGCCTTCCTCTTCGAGCTGGGCGACGGTCGCGGGGACCCGCTCATCGCGCGTGTCGACAGGGGCGTACTCAGGGGACGTGGTCATGGCGTGATCCTCGTGTGTGACGTCGGTCGGGTGCTCAGGAAGCGGAGCCGGTGCCGGGCGTGCCGGGGTCGGTCCCACCGGAGACCTGCCCGCCCTGTTTCTGCCCGGAGCCGGGCTGCTTCTGCCCCTGCTTCTTCGCGCGCTGCTTGCTCACCGGCTGCTGACGCTTCGGCGCCGAGGCCTTCGCCCGCTCGGCCTCTTCGTACAGGCGCTGCTGCTCGGCGAGGTACTTCTCCATCGGGACGACCTTGCCCGAGGCATCGATCGCCTTGCCCTTCTTCGCGAGACGCTCTTCGCGTGCCTTCGCGGCATCCGAGCCGGGGGTCGGCATCTCGCGGATGACGAGGAACTGCTGGCCCATCGTCCACAGGTTCGACACGAACCAGTAGATGACGACACCGAGCGGGAAGAAGACACCGGAGAAGATGAAGCCCAGCGGAAGGATGTACAGCATGATGCGCTGCATCTGGTAGGCCTGGCCGGTCTTGGCCTCGGGGGAGAGGTTCTTCGAGATGATCTGCAGCTGCGTGAAGAACTGCGACGCGATCATCAGCACGACGAGCGTGACCAGGATGATGATCGCCGGGGTGTTGCCGGCCTGCCACGCCTGGATGAGCGTCTCGTGCAGCGACGCGACGCCGAACAGCTTGGCGTTGTAGAACTCGGCAGTGAGCTCAGCGCTGAGGAGGCCCACACCACCGGTGCCGGCGGCGTAGTGCTTGGTGACGTCGTTGAGCACGCTGAACAGCGCGAAGAACACGGGCATCTGCACGAGAAGCGGCAGACAGCTCGAGACCGGGGTCGTGCCGTGCTTCTTGTACAGCGCCATCGTCTCGCGGCTCATGGCCTCGCGAGAGAGCTGATCCTTCTTGCCCTTGTACTTCTCCTGGACTTTCCGCAGTTCAGGAGCGATTTCCATCATCTTGCGCTGGCTCTTGATCTGCCGCACGAACAGCGGGATCATCGCCGAGCGCACGACGATCACGAGGCCGACGATCGCCAGCACCCACGTGATGCCGTCAGCCGGCGGAAGACCGATCGCGGTAAAAAGCCAGTGCCAGAAGACGAGCACCGCCTCGACCGCCCACTTGAGCGGCCACAGGATGATCCCGAAGAGATCGAATCCGCCGTTCGTCGCCGGAGCGGACGGCGAGGGCGTCGAGGCGAGGGCTGACAAGAGATCCATGTGGAGGATCAGTCCTTTCCGGTGGGGGCAGGCACGACGAACCCGTGGCGGGTCAGCGCGTGCCGGAAGTGCTTGTGGGGCGGAACGTCGTCGACGCCGCCGACCGCCCAAGGGTGGCAGCGTGCGATGCGCGCGGCGGTCAGCGCCGAGCCGACGATCGCACCGTGCTGCTGCACCGCGCCGACGGCGTACGCCGAGCACGACGGGTAGTACTTGCACACGTCGCCGTAGGTGTGCGAGATCGTGGCCCGGTAGCCGTGCAGCAGAGCGAGAACCGCGTTACGGGGGAGCAGAGGGATGCTGCGCAGGGAATCGGATGCCGAGAACTCCGCGTCTCCGAACGCGTAGGCGGGAAGAACGCTCATGCGGCCCTCCGTGCGAGGCATTTCACGACGTCGTTGCGCAGGTCGTCGAACGACGCGGATGCCGCGCTGGGCAGTGCGCGGATGACGACCTCGCTGCCCGGGGCCACAGCATCGATCGACTCGAAACAGAGTGCCTTGAGCCGGCGACGGACGGTGTTGCGCACCACGGCACCGCCGACCTGCTTGCTCACGATGAAGCCGAACCGCGCCGGACCATCGGTCACGACGCGGTTCACGTAGGTGATGGTGTGCGCTCCGGCACACCGACGACCCCGACGGACGACGGCCTTGTACTCCGATCCGCGGGTGAGTCGGTGCGGCCTCGCGAGCACCGCTCGGCTCAGGCCGAGAGCTCGGTGCGCCCCTTGGCGCGGCGAGCCGAGAGGATGCTGCGGCCGGCGCGCGTACGCATGCGGGCGCGGAAGCCGTGCTTCTTGGCGCGGCGGCGGTTGTTGGGCTGGAAGGTGCGCTTGCTCATGGGGACTACTTCCGATCAGGTGTCACCGGGACGCTCGAGACCGGGGACGTGTGTACAGGGGCGACTGCCACGAGGGCATAAGTCAACCGATTAAGGCTACGTCGAGATGCCCGATAACTCAAACCGAGCGCAGAACGTGTCATTATGCACCGGCGAGGCGATCCACCCTGGCACCGACACGCAGGCCGGTTCTACAGTGGAGTTTGCTCACGCGACGCCTCCTGACTAGCGTGGCTCCGGCAGTTATCCACAGGCCTGGACCGACGTTTCCGCGGCCTCCGGTGGAATCATCAACAACCCGGGGGGGCCATGACACCGCACGAAGTTCCAGATGTACCGGTCTGGACGGCCGTTCTGGACGAACTCGTGCGAGACGATCGCATCACCCCGCAGCTGCACGGCTTCATCAGCCTGGCAGTTCCGCAGGGAGTGATGGGCGGAACGCTCTATCTCGACGTACCCAACGATCTGACCGCGGCTCAGTTCACCAAGCGCATGCGTGCGCCGATCCTCGAGGCGCTCACGCGCGTCGGCCAGGACGTGCACGACCCCGCGTCGAACTTCCGCGTCGTCGTGAACCCGGATCTCGCCGATGTGCACCTCACGGCTCCGATTCCGGTCCAGTCGACTGCGGCACCTGTCGCGCCGGCGATCGGGCTCCAGACCGCCGCGCCGGTCGGACGCCCGCCGCTCGACGAACCGGGGGACGCAGCATCCGTCTCGCGCAGCGATACGCGACTGAACCCGAAGTACACGTTCGACAACTTCGTCATCGGGCAGTCCAACCGCTTCGCGCATGCCGCCGCGGTCGCGGTCGCCGAGGCGCCCGCCAAGGCGTACAACCCGCTCTTCATCTACGGCGACTCGGGACTGGGCAAGACCCACCTCCTCCACGCGATCGGCGACTACGCACTGAGCCTCTATGCCGGCATCCGCGTGCGCTACGTGTCGAGCGAGGAGTTCACCAACGACTTCATCAACTCGATCGCGAACAACCGCGGCTCGGCGTTCCAGGCGCGGTACCGGGATGTCGACATCCTGCTGATCGACGACATCCAGTTCCTGCAGGGTCGCGCCGAGACGCAGGAGGCGTTCTTCCACACGTTCAATCAGCTGCACGACCACGACAAGCAGGTCGTGATCACGAGCGACGTGCTGCCGAAGCACCTCACCGGCTTCGAGGACCGCATGCGCAGCCGGTTCGAGTGGGGCCTCATCACCGATGTGCAGGCGCCCGACCTCGAGACGCGTATCGCGATCCTCCGCAAGAAGGCGCAGTCGGAGCGGCTCCACATCCCCGACGAGGTCATGGAGTACATCGCGACGGTGGTGTCGAGCAACATCCGCGAGCTCGAGGGCGCACTGATCCGCGTCTCGGCGTTCGCGAGCCTCAATCGCTCGACGCTCGACATGTCGCTCGCCCAGACCGTGCTGCGCGACATCGTCGATCAGGACGACGCCAACGTCATCTCGCCGACCGACATCATCACGGCGACCGCGGCCTACTTCAAGCTCACCGTCGACGACCTCTACGGCTCCAGCCGGTCGCAGCAGGTCGCACAGGCGCGTCAGATCGCGATGTACCTGTGTCGTGAGCGCACGAGCCTGTCTCTGCCGAAGATCGGGCAGCTGTTCGGCAACCGTGACCACACGACGGTGATGTACGCGTACAAGAAGATCAGCGAGCTCATGAAGGAGCGCAGGTCGATCTACAACCAGGTGACGGAGATCACCGCCCAGCTGGGCCGCAACGGTCGCTGAGCCGTCCTTTACACCCTTCGAGGGGCCCGTGCGTTACGACGCGCGGGCCCCTCGGTGCATATGCCCGAAGAAGTTCTTGACACGCGCGGAGAGCAGGGCCATGATTTCGGTTCTTCACAGTGTGGAAAACCTGTGGATAACTCTCCCAAGCTGCGGAAACTCCTGTGAACGAGCGGGGGAGACCTGTGGATGGATTGCGGAATCCACAGCTTTTGTCATTCGTCTTTCCGACAGCTCTCCGGAGCATCTCCACAACTCACACTCCTGTGATTTCCGTCTGCCGACTGGCAACGCGACAGTTGTCCACAGTTTCCACAGCCGTTAACACCATGACAAGAAATCTCAGAGATGAAACCCGTCCGATCACCTTTGCGGTGGACAAGCCCCGAGACGAGAAGGCGGACTGGCAATCTCCGAGGCTGGCACTAGCATGAGAACCCCGAGCCCGCAGTCGAAGGGCCCGCTGGAGAGGGAGCGTTCGTGAAGTTCCACGTCAATCGCGATGTGTTCAGCGAAGCCGTATCGTTCGTCGTCAAACTCCTGCCGCAGCGCAACCCTCAGCCGATCCTCGCGGGCGTGCTGATCGAGGCATCCTCTGAAGGCCTTTCGCTCGCCGCGTTCGACTACGAGGCGTCCGCGCGCACCACGATCGAGGCGACCGTCGACGAGCCGGGCACGATCCTGGTCCACGGCCGCCTGCTTTCCGACATCGCGAGCCGCCTGCCGAACGCGCCGATCCAGATCGAGGTCGACGAAGACGGCGGCATCCTGCTCACGTGTGGCTCGGCCCGGTTCACCTTGGCGTCCATGCCGGTGCAGGAGTATCCCGCGATCCCCGAGGTCACCGGCGACTCGGGTCTCGTTCCCTCCGAGGACTTCGCCACCGCGATCGCGCAGGTCGCGTTCGCCGCCTCCCGTGACGATGTGACCCCCGTGCTCACGGGCGTGCAGCTCGAGGTCTCGGGAACGAGCCTCAGCCTCGTGGCCACCGACCGCTACCGTGTCGCGCTGCGCGAGATCCCGTGGGACGGCGGCAGCGCAGCGACCGAAGAGTCGACCACGGCACTCGTTCCCGCGCGCACGCTCACCGAGGTCGGCAAGACGTTCGCGCACGGCGGCGACATCTCGATCGCGTTCTCGGGCTCGGGCGATCGCGAGATCATCGCCTTCACCGCCGGGAACAAGACCGTGACGTCGCTGCTCATCAAGGGCAACTTCCCGCCGGTGCGTCGTCTGTTCCCCGAGCAGACCGAGCACCACGCGGTGGTCAACACCGCAGAGCTCGCCGAGGCCGTGCGCCGTGTGTCGCTCGTGCTCGACCGCTCGGCACCCCTGCGCTTCACCTTCACCAGCGACAGCGTGTCGATGGATGCCTCGGGCACCGAGCAGGCTCGTGCCACCGAGTCCGTCGACGCGACGCTGCTCGGCGGCGATGAGGTGACCCTGGGTCTCAACCCCCAGTACCTGCTCGAGTCCCTGGGCGCGGTGAAGAGCGAGTTCGTGCGCATCACGTTCACCTCGAGCGAGAACGCGAACAAGCTGAGCCCCGTGCTCATCACTCCGCAGACCTCGGTCGACCGCGCCGGTTCGGACTCGTTCCGCTACCTGCTGCAGCCCAACCTGCTCCTGCGCTGATCAGTCCGTCGGACCCGGTCATTAGGCTTGTCCGGTGATCGTGGAGCACCTGAGTCTGGTCGACTTCCGCAACTACGCGGCAGCCGACGTCGAGCTCGGGCCCGGTCCCAACGTGTTCGTCGGCCGCAACGGTCAGGGCAAGACGAATCTCGCCGAGGCCATCGGCTTCTTCGCGACTCTGGGCTCGCATCGGGTCTCGAACGACGCGCCCATGGTGCGTGACGGAGCGGATGCCGCGATCATCCGGGCCCGGCTGGCACACGGCGAGCGTCGCGTGCAGCTCGAGGCGCAGGTGAACCGGCAGGGTTCCAACAAGGCGCGGGTGAACGGCGCCCCGGTGAAGCCGGCGGAACTCCCTCGCTATGCGCAGGTCGTGCTCTTCGCGCCGGAAGACCTGCAGATCGTGCGCGGCGATCCGTCCGCGCGCCGTCGATTCGCCGATCAACTGCTGGTGCAGCGTGCCCCGCGGATGGCGGGCGTGATCGCCGACTACGACCGCGTGCTCAAGCAGCGCACCGCGCTGCTGAAGTCGGCGAAAGCGCGCGGCATCCGCGGCGACGCGCTTTCGACCCTCGACGTCTGGGACGACAAGCTCGTCTCGCTCGGCACCCAGCTCATCGCGGCGCGCCTCACCCTCGCCTCCGACCTCGCGACACCGCTCGCCGCCGCGTACACGGCCATCGCCGGGGCCGACCACAACCCCGAGATCGAGTGGGCACTCTCGGTTGCGGGCGCCGACACCGGCGAAGACGGCGACAGCGGCTCGGGTTCCCCCGCATCGCCTGGCCAGACTCCCGATGACGGACGGACGGATGCCTCGACCAGCCGCATCGCCGAGCTCTTCCGTCAGGCGCTCGCGGCGAAGCGCACGTCCGAGCTCGATCGTGGCCTGACGCTGGTCGGGCCGCACCGCGACGACCTGCTGCTGCGGATCCGCGGCCTTCCGGTGAAGGGGTACGCGTCGCACGGCGAGTCCTGGTCGGTCGCGCTCTCGCTCCGGCTCGCCTCAGCCGAACTCCTCCGGGCGGACTCGCGCCTCGGCGACCCGGTGCTCATCCTCGACGACGTCTTCGCCGAGCTCGACAGCGATCGCCGCGCCCGTCTGGCGCACCTCGCGGCCGACTACGAGCAGGTCGTGGTCACCGCCGCGGTCGAGGGCGACGTCCCCGGCGAGCTCCGCGCGCGGATGGTGCGGGTCGAGGCCGGCCGCATCGTCGGACCCGTTGACGCGGAGGCCGGAGATGCCTGAGCCGTCGACAGGCTCTGGCGCCGCACAGCCCGGGGACGCAGCATCCGTGCCTCCTTCGAAAGCCGTGCCCCTCGACCGCACGGCCGTCCCGGAGACGATCTCGACCTACCTGCGCCTGCGCGGACTCGAGCCCTCCGCCCGGTCGTACCGCAAACGGCGCCGGCGCACGGCGGACGACGAGAACATCCCGTTCGCGCCGGGGCGCGACCCCCGCGGCGTCGGCGACGTGCTCGCCGACCTCACCCGCGAGGCCGGCTGGGACCCTCAGCTCGCGCGGGAGGACGTCGTCCGCGCGTGGGATCAGGTCGCCGGCGACGACACTGCGAAGCACACCCGGCCGGTCGCGTTCTCGGACGGCACGCTCACCATCCAGGCCGACTCGACGGCGTGGGCGAAGCAACTCCAGCTGATGCGCGCTCAGATCCTCTCGGAGATCGTCCGTCGGTACCCCGAAGCGGGTGTGAACGCTGTCCGCTTCATCGGGCCGGACGTCCCCTCCTGGAAATGGGGTCCCAGAACGATTCCAGGGCGCGGTCCGCGCGATACCTACGGATAAGCCACGTCGGGAGGCATCCAGGCGAATTTCATCCCCTTACAGGGGCGTAGAGCGCTGTGATCGGGCCGTTACCCGATAGACTGTCAGGGCCCGTGTCGAAGGATTTGGAGCCCTCGCGAAGATGACGTCTGACAACCCCGATAACGTTTCCGAGGAACCCGAAACGCCCGCTCCGGCTCCCAACGGAACTCCCAGCGACTACGGGGCAGACGCCATCCAGGTGCTCGAGGGCCTCGAGGCGGTCCGCAAGCGCCCCGGCATGTACATCGGCTCGACCGGTGAGCGCGGCCTCCACCACCTCGTGTACGAGATCGTCGACAACTCCGTCGACGAGGCCCTCGCGGGCTACTGCGACACGATCAACGTCACGATCCTGCCCGACGGCGGCATCCGCTGCGTCGACAACGGCCGCGGCATCCCCGTCGACATCCACCGCACCGAGGGCAAGTCGACAGTCGAGGTCGTGCTGACCGTGCTCCATGCGGGCGGTAAGTTCGGCGGCGGCGGGTATGCCGTGTCGGGTGGCCTGCACGGCGTCGGTTCGTCGGTCGTGAACGCGCTGTCGACGCGCCTCGAGGTCGAGGTGAAGCGTCAGGGGTTCGTCTGGCACCAGTCCTATCGCGACGGCGGGCAGCCGCAGGCGCCCCTCGCGAAGGGCGAGCCGACCGAAGAGACCGGAACGATCATCCAGTTCTGGCCCGACGACACCATCTTCGAGTCGGTGAACTTCGACTACGACACGCTGCGCACGCGCTTCCAGCAGACGGCGTTCCTCAACAAGGGGCTGCGGATCACGCTGTCCGACGAGCGACCCGAGTCGACGTATGTGACGGATGCTGAGGGCGGAGGCTCCGAGGAGCGCCAGCCGTTCGACGACTTCTACTACGAGCGCGGTCTCGTCGACTACGTCGAGTACCTGAACAAGGTGCGTCACGCGGACGTCGTGAACGAGGAGATCATCGAGATCGAGTCGGAGGACACGGTCCGCCACATCTCGCTCGAGCTCGCGATGCAGTGGACGTCGAGCTACACCGAGAACGTCTTCACCTTCGCGAACACGATCAACACGCACGAGGGCGGCACGCACGAGGAGGGCTTCCGCGCGGCGCTGACCACGCGGATCAACACCTACGCGCGCGACAAGAACCTCCTCAAGGAAAAGGACGACAACCTCACGGGCGACGACATCCGCGAGGGGCTCACCGCGGTGATCTCGGTCAAGCTCTCCGAACCGCAGTTCGAGGGGCAGACCAAGACCAAGCTGGGCAACACCGAGGCGAAGGCGTTCGTGCAGAAGGTCGTCGGCGATCAGCTCGCCGACTGGCTCGACCGCAACCCGGTGCAGGCGAAGCGCGTCATCACGAAGGCGATCGACGCCGCGACCGCGCGCATGGCGGCCCGCAAGGCGCGCGAGACCGCGCGCCGCAAGAGCGTCTTCGAGTCCGCGGCGATGCCCGACAAGCTCAAGGACTGCACTAGCAAGGACCCGTCGATCAGCGAGATCTTCCTCGTCGAGGGCGACTCGGCCGGCGGCTCGGCGGTTCAGGGTCGCGACCCGCACACCCAGGCGATCCTGGCGCTGCGCGGCAAGATCCTGAACGTCGAGCGCGCGCGCCTCGACAAGGCGCTGGGCAACCGCGAGGTGCAGGCGATGATCCAGGCCTTCGGCACGGGCATCGGCGAGGACTTCGACATCGACAAAGCCCGGTATCACAAGATCGTGCTGATGGCGGATGCCGACGTCGACGGCCAGCACATCACCACGCTGCTGCTCACCATGCTGTTCCGGTACATGCGCGGACTCATCGAGGCGGGCTTCGTCTACCTCGCGATGCCGCCGCTCTACCGCCTGAAGTGGACCAATTCGGCGCACGAATACGTCTACTCCGACAAGGAGCGCGACGCGCTGCTGGCCGACGGCCTCGCCAACGGCAAGCGGATCCCCAAGGAAGGCATCCAGCGCTACAAGGGTCTCGGCGAGATGAACGCCAAGGAGCTGTGGGAGACCACGATGGACCACTCCACGCGCACCCTCCGCCAGGTGACCATCGACGACGCGGCCGCCGCGGACGAGATCTTCTCGGTGCTGATGGGCGAGGACGTCGAGTCCCGCCGTACGTTCATCCAGCGCAACGCCAAGGACGTCCGCTTCCTCGACATCTGACGCTTCGTCGCGCTCAGGAACCGGATCACACAGAAGACGAGAAACACGAATGGCCGACGAAGAACGCCCCGACCCGAACGCCGAGCACGA
>JAVBUG010000091.1:0-4087 GCA_031555515.1 Microbacterium sp.
GGCCATGAGCCGAGCCTCCGGCTCGGCGAACCCCTTGCCGAGCGCCGCCTTCGTGAACTCCTCCACGAGCAGGAAGAAGTAGGCGGGGCCCGACCCCGAGATCGTCGACAGGGGGTCGATCTGCGACTCCGGCACCTCGACGACGGTGCCGACCGTCTCGAACAGCCGGCGAACCGTGGCGACCGCGTCGTCGTCGGCGTGCGAGCCGGCTGCGAGTCCCGTGACACCGCGGCCGACGAGGGCAGGGGTGTTCGGCATCGAGCGCAGCACGGCGACCCCGTCGCCCAGGATCTCCTCGAACGTCGCGATCGTGACGCCCGCGGCGAGGCTCACCACGATGGTGCCCGGCTGCAGCGCCGGCGCGATCTCGCGCAGCAGATCCGGCACCATGACCGGCTTGACGCCGACGAGCACGACGCGGGCCGCGGCCGCAGCATCCGTGTTCCCCGCAGGGTGCGCCTCGAGGGCGATGCTCGTCACGCTCGCGAGACCGTCGAGCTCCGCTGCCTTCGCGAGGGAGCGGTTCGTCGTGGTCACGCCCCGGGCCGCGAGCCCCGAGCGTGAGAGACCTCGCGCGATCGCCCCTCCCATCGAGCCGGCGCCGAGGATCGCGATGGGCGGGAGGGCGGGGGTGTCTGCAGCCATGGGTCCGATCCTACGAGCCGTCTCCTGTTCGCAATTCAGGATGACCGCCGCCGCGGCGCTCTTCGACCCGCGGAAAGACGCGGTTCGCATCGCGCCCGATCCCATCGATCCTGAATTGGAACACGTCACCTTTGACATAGGTATTGACTTATATAAGTGTTGGCGCAATCATTGAACCCGTGCACGCGCTCGACATCCTCGGAGACCCGGTGCGCCGGCGCATCCTCGAACTCCTCGCGGAGGGCGAGCGCAGCGCGGGCGCGCTCGGCGAGGACGTGCAGCGCGAGTTCGGCATCTCACAGCCCGCCGTGTCGCAGCACCTGCGGGTGCTGCGAGAGTCGGGTTTCGCGACAGTGCGTCCGGAAGGCGCGCGGCGCCTGTACGCGATCGCTCCCGAGCCGCTCGAGAACGCAGCAGCCTGGTTCGACCCGTTCCGGCGGTTCTGGCAGCCGCACCTCGACGCTCTCGGCACCGAGCTCGCGCGCGGGCGCCGCGCCCGTCGCCTCGCGTCCGAGCAGGACACCGACACAGACACCGACACCGACACCGACACCGACACCGACACGACCGAACCCCAGGAGGATTGACATGGTCGACGTACAGGCACAGCTCGCCGCGGTGACCCGCGAGATCGAGAGCGAAGAGGTCGACGGCTTCCCGTCGCGCGTGCAGACCCTCGCGCAGACGTACCCGTCCCCCATCGACGACGTATGGGATGCCGTCACCAGCGCCGAGCGGATCGCGCGCTGGTTCCAGCCGGTCTCGGGCGACCTCCTGCTCGGCGGCCGCTACCAGATCGAGGGCAACGCCGGCGGCGAGATCCAGGAGTGCGCGCCGCCCGCGAACGGCGCCGCCCATTACAAGGCGACGTGGGAGTACGGCGGCGGGGTGACGTGGCTCACGGTGAGGCTCACCGCCGAGGGCGAGGACGCCACCCGCTTCGAGCTGGAGCACATCGCCCGCACCGACGACGTGCCCGCCGAGTTCTGGGACCTCTACGGGCCCGGCGCCACCGGGGTCGGCTGGGACGGCGGACTCCTCGGACTCGGCCTCCACCTCACCGGCGGCGGCGGGCCGAAGCCCGAAGACGCCGAGGCGTGGGCGTTCACGGACGAGGGGCGGGCGTTCTATCGTGGCGCCGCCGACGCGTGGGGCGCCGCGCACGCCGCCGACGGCGCTGACCCCGCCGCCGCCGCGCGAGCAGCCGACAACACGTACGCCTTCTACACCGGCCAGACCCCGCCCTCCACGGCGGAGTGACACGGATGCCGCGGGGGCGCGGCATCCGTAACATGAAAGCTGATTCACAAGAACTGGCGACCGGTCTATTCTCAGGAGTGGGCGGGGGCGCAGGGGCTTCCGCAGGACGTGGGAGGCACCCGAAATGACCCTCTTCGACGGCATCGCCGCACGCAGCGTCGAGACGCCCGGCCTGTCGGTGAACGTGCTGGAGCGCACCGCGGACGACCCCGCGACGCCGCCTGACCGCACCGTGGTGCTGATCCACGGAAACGGCTCGTCCGCGCTCTTCTGGCAGGAGCTGATGGAGGATCTCCCCCACGATCTGCGCGTGATCGCCGTAGACCTGCGCGGCTATGGCGGCACCGAGCACGCCCCGGTCGACGCGACGCGCGGCGTGCGCGACTTCAGCGACGACGTGCACGCGACGCTGGAGGCACTCGGCATCCCGACGGCCCACCTCGTCGGCTGGTCGCTCGGCGCCGGCGTCGTGATGCAGTACGCGCTCGACCACCCGGTGCTGAGCCTCACGCTGGAGGCACCGGTGTCGCCGTACGGCTTCGGCGGCACGCGTCGCGACGGCACGCGCCTCACCGACGACGACGCCGGCACCGGCGGTGGCGCCGGCAATCCCGACTTCGTGCAGCGGCTGATCGACCACGACACGTCGACCGAAGCGCCGAACTCGCCCCGCAACGTCTTCCGCGCCCACTACGTCGCCCCGGGGTACGAGACGGAGCACGAAGACATCTGGGTCGAGTCGATGCTCACGACCTCGACCGCGACCGGCAACTACCCGGGCGACGCCGTCGCGAGTGAGAACTGGCCGGGCTTCGCCGCCGGCACGATCGGCGTGCTCAACACACTGGCCCCGGGCAACTACGACGTGTCGGGCGTCACCGACCTCGCCGAGAAGCCCCCGATCCTCTGGATCCACGGAGCGCTCGACCCCATCGTCTCGGACGCCTCGTTCTACGACTTCAACAACCTCGGCAAGCTCGGCATCGTCCCGGGCTGGCCGGGCGACGAGGCGGCGCCGCCGCAGGAGATGGTGTCGCAGATGCGCGACGTCCTCGCGCGCTACTCCGAGGCAGGCGGTGAGGTGACCGAGATCGACCTCGAGGACACCGGCCACACGCCGCATCTGGAGCGTCCTGCCGAGTTCCGCCACGCGCTGCTCGAGGTCATCGGCTACGTCGGGCACCCGCACCACCCCGCGCCGCCGACCGAGGCGATCATCCTCCGTTCCTCCGACTGAGACAGGGCGAGCGACGCCGCGCAAGGGGTGCGGGGTGCGGGTCGCAGCATCCGTAGACTCATCCGCATGAGTGCTTCCGGCGGCGGCAAGGCGATCCTCGCGGCGTTCCTGGCGAACATGGGCATCGCCCTGGCGAAGTTCATCGCGTGGTTCCTGTCGGGCTCGGCGTCGATGCTCGCCGAGGCGATCCACTCGGTCGCCGACTCGGGCAACCAGCTGCTCCTGATGCTCGGCGGCCGCCAGGCCAAGAAGAAGGCCGACCGCGAGCACCCCTTCGGCTACGGCCGAGAGCGGTACGTGTACGCGTTCGTCGTCTCGATCATCCTGTTCTCGGTCGGCGGTCTGTTCTCGATCTACGAGGGCGTCGAGAAGCTCACGCACCCGCACGAGCTCGAGAACGCGTGGATCCCCATCGCCGTGCTCCTCGTCGCGATCGTGCTCGAATCGTTCTCGCTGCGCACCGCGGTGAAAGAGAGCAACCACGTTCGCCCGAAGGGCCAGTCGTGGGTCGCGTTCGTGCGCCACGCCAAGGCCCCCGAACTGCCCGTCGTGCTCCTCGAAGACATCGCGGCACTGACCGGTCTGGTCTTCGCGCTGTTCGGCGTCGGCATGACGGTGATCACGCACAACCCCGTGTTCGACGCGATCGGCACGCTCATGATCGGCACGCTGCTGATCCTCGTGGCGATCACTCTGGGCATCGAGACCAAGAGCCTGCTCGTGGGCGAGGGGGCGACGGATGCCGATCACGACCGCATCGTCGGTGCGATCGAGTCCGGGCCCGAGGTGTTCAAGCTCATCCACATCAAGACGCTCTACCTCGGTCCCGACGAGCTGATGGTCGCCGCGAAGCTCGGCTTCCCCTCCGACAAGGCGCTCATCGCCGTGGCGAGCGACATCGACCGGATCGAGGCCCGCGTGCGTGCGGCGGTGCCCACGGCACGC
>JAVBUG010000007.1:0-4873 GCA_031555515.1 Microbacterium sp.
ACGTGCAGGATGCCGGTGCCGGTGTCGTCGGCATCCTCCGGGTACACTACCCGGCCTGTCCCGTCACCACGCCCCATGAATCGATCCTCCCCTCAACCGCGTACATCGTGGCGAGAGGGCGTATCCCGGCCGGGATCCGCCCTCTCGCCACGATGTCCGCGGTTGCTGGGAGGATCGATGCATGGGGCGTGGTGACGGGACAGGCCGGATCGTCTCCCCGGAGGATGCCGACGACACCGGCACCGGCATCCTGCACGTCGACATGGACGCGTTCTACGCCTCCGTGGAGCAGCTCGACGATCCCTCGTTGCGCGGCAAGGCGATCATCATCGGCGCGCCCGAGAGCCGCTCCGTCGTCTCGAGCGCGTCGTATGAGGCCCGTCGCTTCGGTGTGCGCTCCGCGATGCCGGTCGGCCAGGCGCTGCGGCTGTGCCCGCACGCGATCGTCGTCCGCCCGCACTTCGAACGCTATCTCGAGATGTCGTCGCAGGTCATGCGCATCTTCCGCGACGTGACGCCGCTCGTCGAACCGCTGTCGATCGACGAGGCGTTCCTGGACGTGACCGGTGCGCGCCGGTTGTGGGGGAGTCCCTCACAGATCGCACGGATGCTGCGCCTCCGCGTCCTCGATGAGACCGGCCTCACCTGCAGCGTGGGCGTCGCCGCGACGAAGCACGTCGCGAAGATGGCCTCCACCGTGAGCAAGCCCGACGGCCTCCTCATCATCGCGGAAGCCGACACCGCCGCGTTTCTCGCCCCGCGATCGGTGCGCGCGCTGTGGGGCGTCGGCCCCAAGACCGCCGAGGCGCTCGAGGCGCGCGGCATCCGCACCATCGCGGACGTGATCGACACCCCACGTGAGCTGCTCGACCGCGCTCTGGGTGCCGCGATGGGGGACCGCATCTGGCACCTGGCGCGGGGGATCGACGCGCGTGAGGTCGACACGAGCCGCGTCGAGAAGAGCGTGGGGCACGAAGAGACCTTCCACGAAGACATCGGCGACACCGCCATCCTGCGCTCCGAATTGCGGCGCCTCGCCGATCGCGTAGGCGCGCGACTGCGCAGCAGCGGCTGGGAGGCGTCAACTGTCGCGATCAAGGTGCGCTACGCGGACTTCACGACGATCTCCCGCTCTCAGACGCTTCCTGAGCCCACGGCGGTCGGGCAGCGCATCGGTGATGCCGCCCACGAATTGTTCGCGACGGTGGATCGTGCGCTGCCGGTACGGCTCATCGGCGTGCGTGCGGAGAGGCTGCGCCCGGCGGGAGCCGCGATGCCGACGCTGTGGGACGACGACGAGGGATGGCGGCGCATCGAGGACGCGCTGGACGGCGCGACCGCGAAGTTCGGGCGCGGCGCCGTCACCCGCGCGACACTGCTCGGCACACGCGGAGGCGGCACTCTGCCGTCGAGCCCGCGCGCACCCCGGCTCGACCAGGGCTGACTCGGGTCGCTTGGCCGACCAGGGCCTGGCGGTGTTCGCTTCCACGCTGTGCCTCGGGCGCGGCGGCAGGTACGTTGGACGCATGCCCAACATCGCACTCGAGCTCGGCAAGCAGTCCGCGTCCTTCGGCGTGAAGAGCGCATACGGCGAGCAGCAGGACGTCGACGGCGTCCGGATCATCCCCGTCGCACTGACGTGGTCCGGCTTCGGCGGAGGGTCGGACGAGGTCGGCAACGGCGGTGGCGGCGGAGGCGGGTGGGCCATCCCGGTCGGCGCATACATCCGGCGGGGCGACGACCTGCGGTTCGAGCCGAACATCATCGCGCTCGTGACCGTCGCGATTCCGTTCGTCTTCTTCGCCGGTCGCGCGCTCAGCCGTGTCATCCGCACCCTCAAGAAGTAACCCGGACGCGGTCGGCAACTCGCTCGGGACCGCGGTCGAACAGATCATCGCCGCGGTCGCGCAGGTCGCGGCATCCAATCCGGTCGTCGTCATCGACGGACGAAGCGGTGCCGGCAAAACGACGCTCGCGCGCGATCTCGTCGCCCGCTGGCCGCTGCGCGGCCGGGTGCAGCTCGTGGCCCTCGATTCGATCTACCCCGGCTGGGACGGACTCGACGCCGGCGTCGAGCTCGCCAACGAGCTGATCCTGACTCCGCACGCCAAAGGACATGTGGGCGTGTGGCAGCGGTGGGACTGGACCGTCGGCGAACCCGCCGAGGCCCACGCCGTCGACCCGTCGCTGCCGCTCATCGTCGAGGGCGCGGGAATCCTCACGCCCGCGACGGCACGCCTGGCCGACGTGCGCGTCTGGCTCGAGTCGCCGGCAGCCTCCCGCAAACACCGAGCGCTCGCCCGGGACGGCGAGACCTACCGCCCGCACTGGGACCGGTGGGCGCGTCAGGAGCACCGGCACGTCACCCGCGATGATCCGATGAGCCTTGCGACCATCGTGATCCCTGTTCCGTGAGATCGGATCAGTCCTCGCGGTCGACAGCGGCGACGAGGCCGTCCAGCCGGTACCCGATCCAGTCGTAGACGCCGAAGCGCGGATCGTCATGCTCGTGGTCGTCCTCGTCGACGACGCCCAGCCGCGTCGCGAGCACCAGGCGGACCGCGGCGAGCGTGCGCAGCCACGCCTGTGCTGTCTCGGGGTCGAGCCTGATCTCGACCTGTTCGAGCAGCGCCGGGTCGTCGGGATCTTCGGGGATCTGAGCCGCATCCTGCAGGGACGCCAGCACGAGGCCCGCGTCGGATCCCCGTCGGCCCAGGAGATCGGTCCGCGTCAATGCGCGGAACTCTCGGGCCGCTTCCTCGTCGTCCGCGTACGCGGGTGGAACCAGCCGGGCGATCGCCGGATCGGCGTCGTCGGGCGCGGACTCGCGCAGCAGCTCGGCGAACTGGCCGACCAGCCCCGCGAGATGCGCAGCCTCGAGGCGGGCGACCTCGAGCACGACGATCCGCTCGCTCATCGCGGCTCCTGCCTCACGGTCGCCCACAATCCGTAGTCGTGCATCGCCTGGGCATGCATCTCCATCTGCTCGCGGGGACCCTGCGAGACGACCGCGTGCCCCTCGTTGTGCACGGCCAGCATGAGTCGCTCCGCGTCGGCGCGCGGGAGGCCGAAGTACTCGCGGAACACGTGCGTGACGTAGCTCATGAGGTTGACGGGGTCGTCCCAGACGACGGTCTGCCAGGGACTCGCCGGATCGACGCGCCCGGAGAGCTCGACGTCCTCGTCGACCGAAGGCGTTGCGAGCGGGGCCATCATGCCCACCCCAGCTCGTGCAGGCGGTCGTCGTCGATCCCGTAGAAGTGCGCGATCTCGTGCACCAGCGTCGTGTGCACCTCGTCGCGCAGCTCGTCCTCGTCTTCGCAGACCGCCAGATGCGGTTCGCGGTACACGATGATGCGATCGGGCAGCTCGCCGATGCCATAGCGTTCCCGCTCCGTCAAGGCCCAGCCGTCGTAGAGCCCCAGCAGGTCGAGGCCGCCGTCCTCTGGCCGGTCTTCGACGACGAACACGACGTTGTCGAGGCCCTCGACCATGTCGTCGGGGAGGGCGTCCAGCTCGTCGATCACGAGCGTCTCGAAGGTCGCGGCATCCATCTCCATCATGATGCCCCGCTTCTACGCGAATGGGGCGCGTGAGACGCGCCCCATTCGATGGACTTGGGGTGAGTAACGGGACTTGAACCCGCGACCCCCTGGACCACAACCAGGTGCTCTACCAACTGAGCTATACCCACCATGTCTCCCGCTCGCGCGGGCAACCAGACGATTCTCTCACACCTCCGGAGCAAACGACGACACGACGGCGGCAGCCGCTGCGCGCGCGCCGTCGCTCGTCGGCCCGGGCTCCGGGACGAACACCGCCTGGCGGTAATACGCGAGTTCGCGGATCGACTCGAGGATGTCGGCGAGGGCGCGGTGACCGCCGTCCTTCGCGGGTGCGTGGATGTACGCCCGGGGGTACCAGCGGCGCGAGAGCTCCTTGATGCTCGACACGTCGACGTTGCGGTAGTGCAGCCAGCGGTCGACGCGCGGCATGTACTTCGCGAGGAACATGCGGTCGGTGCCGATGGTGTTTCCCGCGAGAGGAGCCTTGCCCTCGAGCGGGACGAACCGCTGGATGTACTCGAGCACCTGGAACTCGGCGTCGGCGACCGTCACGCCGTGCGGGATCTCATCGAGCAGACCCGATGAGCGGTGCATGTTGGTGACGAACTCGTTCATGTGCGCGAGCGCCGACGCATCCGGCTTGATCACGACGTGGAAGCCGGGATCGAGCAGGCGCAGCTCGAAGTCGGTCACGATGACGGCGATCTCGACCAGCTCGTCGACCGCGAGGTCGAGCCCGGTCATCTCGCAGTCGATCCACACGAGCCGATCGTTGTCGGATGCCCCCACCATGTGCTCCATCCTCGTGACGGGGTCCGACATCACGGACTCCGGATAAGGGGCTCAGCGTCGCCGCCGAGCCCCGGTGCCCCCCCGGGAGGATTCGAACCCCCGACCTGGCGGGTAGAAACCGCTCGCTCTGTCCCCTGAGCTACGGAGGGAAGGGTGCTCCCCAGGGTACCCGGTCTCGCGCGTCTGCCGCGGACCCTGGATTCCCGGGGCGCCGCGGCGTAGCGTCGGGGCGGAGGCATCGAAAGGAGTTCACGATGAGCACCACACAGACGCACCACCCCCTGTGGGTCGCCTTCGGCGCCGGCGGCGTGGTCGGCAGCATCCGCAAAGGCGACGACGGCTACACGGTGACGATGGCGGGCGCCGACCAGGTCGCCGGCACCTACCCGTCGATGGAGATCGCCAAGAACGCGCTGCACGCCCGCATGACGCCGGGAAGCGACTGGCCGCGCTTCGAGGAGCACTGAGGCTCCATCGTCACGCGGCCGTCACGGGGCCGGCTCGGCGGCGGCGTC
>JAVBUG010000344.1:0-12418 GCA_031555515.1 Microbacterium sp.
GCCGCGGCTTTCTAATCCGGCCCCGCGACAGCGCTATGGTGAGCGCAGGCGGCGCACAGGGCGCCGGTACCTCGCATTCACGAAAGGCACACGATGCGCATCATCGAGGCCGTCACCACCGGTTATGAGTACCAGGGTTTCTGGGGATCCTTCTGGGACATCATCTGGTGGTTCCTTTGGATCTTCTTCTTCATGGCGTACCTGTTCGCGCTGTTCGCCGTGATCGCCGACCTGTTCCGCGACCACAAGCTGAACGGCTGGTGGAAGGCCGTCTGGATCATCTTCCTGATCTTCGTTCCCTTCCTGACGCTGCTCGTCTACCTCATCGCGCGCGGCAACGGCATGGCCAAGCGCAGCGCGAAAGAGGCTTCGGAGCTGCAGAGCGCTCAGGACGCGTACATCAAGTCCGTCGCGGGCGCGGGTGCGAGCCCGGCCGAGGAGATCGCCAAGGCGAAGGGTCTGCTCGACGCGGGCACGATCACGCAGGCCGAGTACGACGCCCTCAAGGCCAAGGCGCTGAGCTGACCGGCCACCGGCCGATCGTCATCTGACCCGCGGCTTCCGCGGTCACGGAGCGCCCTCGTCCCCCTCACGGGTAGACGGGGGCGCTTCCCGTTGCGCGGGCGATGATGCGCGTCACCATCTCGTCGGTCGTGGTGTTCTCGCCCGGCTGATTGGGCTTGCCCAGGCCGTGGTAGTCGCTGGAGCCGGTCACCACGAGATCACGTTCACGGCAGAGCTCGCGCAGGGTCGTGAGCGCGGGGTCGCGGTTCTCGCGGTGACCCAGTTCGAAACCGGCGAGGCCGGCGTCCAGCATCCGTTCCATCAGGCGCATCGGAAGCAGCCCCGCGCGCCCCGCCGGGTGGGCGATGACCGGTACTCCCCCGGCGTCTGCAACGAGTCCCACAGCGGTCACCGGGTCGGGCGCGTACAGCGCGACGTAGTACTCGCCCCGGGGGCTCAGGATGCCCGCGAACGCCTCGGCCCGATCGCGCACGAGACCACGCGCGACCAGCGCGTCCGCGATGTGCGGCCGGCCGACCGTCGCGCCGTCGGTGGTCTGCTCGACGATGTCGTCCCACACCAGGTCGTAGTCGCGCGCGATGCGGTCGGCCATCAGCCGCGCGCGATCCAGCCGAGACGAGCGGATGCGGGCGGTCTCGGCGCGCAGCGCAGGCTCGTCGGGGTCGGGAAGATACGCCAGCACGTGGACGCTGCGCCACTCGTGGCGTGCCGACAGCTCCATCCCGGGGATGAACGTCATGCCGAGCGAGGTCGCCGCCTCCGCGGCTTCGGCCCAGCCGGACGTGGTGTCGTGGTCGGTGAGAGCAGCGGTGCGCACCCCGTGCCGGTGGGCGGACGCCATCACCTCGGCCGGAGGCTGCGTGCCGTCGGAGTTCGCCGAGTGCAGATGCAGGTCGCTCGGTCCTTCGAACCGCTGCATACTGGGCATTCTCCGAGCGTAGCGCGGCGCTACCACGCGGCACGCCCGCGTGCGCTGACGGATCTCACAGCCTGCTCGCATAGAGTCGCGGTCGTGCGTCGCCTGCTCGGGATCCTCGTCACCGTGCTGTGCGCGATCGCCGCAGCGGTGCTGACGTTCCCGGGCTTCTTCCGCGTCGAGCGCTACTATCCGATCGCCCAGATCGTGTCGTTCCGGGGCATCCTGGCGCTCGCGTTCGCCGCCGCGGCGCTGCTGGCGCTCCTGCTGGCGATCGCCCGCCCGATCCGCGCGTTCGCGTTCTCGATCGCGGTCGTGGCGGGGCTCGCGACCGTGGCGAACGTCGCGGTGCTCTCGTCCCGAGGCGGTCTGGGCAGCGACCCGCTCCCGGCCAAGACGGAGGAATCCATCCGCGTCATGACGTGGAACACCGCCGGCGCGGCGACGCCGCCCGAGACGATCGCGAAGATCGCCGTCGCGATGGACGCCGACATCGTGGCGCTCCCCGAGACGACCATCGAGACCGGCGAGAGCGTCGCCATCGCGATGCGCGACCTCGGTCATCGCATGTGGGCCCACCACGCGTCGGACCCCTCGACGGAATGGGATGCCGGCTCCACGACGCTCCTGATCTCGCCCGAGCTCGGCGACTACGCGGTGATCGAGTCCTCGCTCAACGGGACCAGCAACACCTCGACCGTCCCGAGCGCCGTCGCGATGCCCGTCTCCGGGGACGGGCCCATCGTCGTCGCGGTCCATGCGGTGGCGCCCCGTCCGAGCTACATGCAGAACTGGCGGGACGACCTCCAGTGGCTGGCCGATCAATGCGGCGACGGCAACGTCATCATGGCCGGCGACTTCAACGCGACGGTCGACCACATGTCGGGTCTCGGGCTCGACGGGGCCACCCTGGGGCACTGCAGCGACGCGGCCGCCGAGACCGGCAACGGCGCGCTGGGAACCTGGTCGGCCGCGATGCCCGCCATCCTCGGCGCACCGATCGACCATGTGATGGCGACGCCGCAGTGGCGGGCGACGGGCTCTCTCGTGCTGCGCTCGCTCGACGATTCCGGCTCCGACCACCGGCCGCTCATCGTCCAGTACGAGCCCGCAGGCTGAACTGTCCGCGCTCCCACGCCCGTGCGAGACTGGGAGACATGAGCAGCGCAGCCAGCGAGCAGTCCGCCGGAGCCACGAGCACCACCGAGACCTCGACCCCGACCTCGACCAGCACCAACCGGCGTCAGCCGTACGGCCAGGGATTCCTCGACACGATCTCGACCGGATGGGCCGAGCGTCCCGAGTCCGCTCCGCCGGCACGCCCGCAGGCGGCGTTCGCCGCCGCGCGTCGCGACGCCGTCTCGGCGGCGTTCCCGGGCAAGCGCCTCGTGCTCGCCGCGGGCGAGCTCAAGCAGCGCAGCAACGACACCGACTACCCGTTCCGCGCGCACTCCGCGTTCTCGCACCTGACGGGGTGGGCCTCCGACGCCGAGCCGGGCGCGGTGCTCGTGTTCGATCCCCGCTCCGCCGGCGGCCACGACGTCACCCTGTACTTCCGCGAGCGCGCCGACCGCACCACGAGCGAGTTCTACTCGGATGCCTCGATCGGCGAGTTCTGGATCGGCCCGCGGCCCGCGTTGGCCGGTGTCGCGGCCGATCTCGGCGTCGCGACGGCGCACATCGACGACTTCGAGGCGGGCGACGGGGACGTCGTGCTCGACGAGGACGACGACCTCACCCGGTTCGTGTCGGAGCTGCGCCTCGTCAAGGACGCGTACGAGATCGGCCAGATGGAGCTCGCCGTCCAGGTGACCGCATCCGGCTTCGACGACATCGTCGCGAACCTGCCCGCGATCATCGAGCACCCTCGCGGCGAGCGCGTCGTGGAGGGCGTCTTCCACCAGCGCGCGCGCAGCGACGGCAACGCGGTCGGGTACGACACGATCGCGGCATCCGGTCCCCACGCGTGCTACCTGCACTGGACGCGCACCGAGGGCGCCGTCGTCCCCGGCGCCCTGATCCTCATCGACGCCGGCGTCGAGGTCGACAGCCTCTACACCGCCGACATCACGCGCACCCTTCCGGTGAGCGGCCGCTTCACCGACGTGCAGCGCAAGGTCTATGAGACGGTCCGCGAGGCTGCGGACGCCGCGTTCGCCGTGGCGAAGCCGGGCGTGAAGTTCCGCTCGATCCATGACGCGGCGATGCAGGTGATCGCGACGCGGGTGGCCGAGTGGGGGCTGCTGCCCGTCACCGCCGCAGAGGCCCTCGACGCCGATCAGGGCGGACACCACCGCCGGTACATGGTGCACGGCACGAGCCACCACCTCGGGATCGACGTGCACGACTGCGCGCAGGCGCGGCGCGACATGTACTACGACGGCGTCCTCGAACCCGGCATGGTCTTCACGATCGAGCCCGGCCTGTACTTCCAGATCGACGACCTCACCGTCCCCGAGGAGTACCGCGGCATCGGCGTGCGCATCGAGGACGACATCCTGATGACCGCCGACGGACCCGTCAACCTGTCGGCCGCGATCCCGCGCACGGCCGACGAGGTCGAGGCCTGGATCGCCCGCGGCCGCTGACGCATGGCGTACACCTCCCCGGCGTCTTTCACGACGCGCCCGACGCTGACGGGCACCTTCGGCATGGCCGCCTCCACCCACTGGATCGCGACCGCGACCGCGCAGGCGGTGCTCGAACGGGGCGGCAACGCCTTCGACGCCTCGGTCGCCGCGGCCTTCGTGCTGCACGTCGTCGAGCCGCACCTCAACGGGCCCGGCGGCGATCTCGTCGCCATCTTCCAGGAACAGGATGCCGCGTCCCCGACCGTGCTCATGGGCCAGGGGCCTGCGCCCGCCGGCGCCACGATCGAGCACTACCGGGGCGCGGGGCTCGACCTCACCCCGGGCGCCGGCGGCCTCGCCGCGGCCGTGCCCGGCGCGGTCGACGCGTGGCTCCTGCTGCTGCGCGACCACGGCACGTGGGAGCTCGCCGACGTCCTCGCGTACGCCATCGGCTACGCGCGCGACGGGCACCCGCTCGTGGCCGGCGCGGCCGCCACGATCGCGCGCGTCGCCGACCTGTTCCGCGACGACTGGACGACGTCGGCAGACCTGTGGCTGCCCGACGGCGAGATCCCCGTGGCCGGGCAGATCGTGCGCAACCCGGCGTACGCGGCGGTGCTCGACTCGCTCGTGCACGCGTCCTGCACCGTACGCGACGACGGACCGGTCGGACGAGCCGCCCGCATCGATGCCGCGCGCCGCGAATGGAAGACCGGGACGGTCGCGCACGAGGCCTCCGCGTTCCTGTCGCAGCCGCACCGGCACTCCGGCGGAGGGCTGCACGCGGCGGTCATCACGGCCGACGACTTCGCAGGCTTCGACGCGGGGTACGAGCCCGCCGTCACGCGAGACTTCCGGGGCCGCACAATCGCGAAGGCGGGTGCGTGGACGCAGGGGCCGGCACTGCTGCAGACGCTGGGCCTGCTCGAGCCGCTCGCCGACGTCCTCCTCGACCCCTCGCAGGAGGCGGGCGCGCACACGATCCTCGAGGCGCAGAAGCTGGCGTACGCCGATCGCGACGCGTGGTTCGGCGACGACGACGTCGACCTCGACGCGCTGCTGTCCGCCGGTTACCTCGACGAGCGGCGGTCGCTGATCACCTCGGAGGCCTCCGCCGAGTTCCGGCCGGGATCCCTGCCGGGGCGAACACCCTTCCGCCCGCTGCTGCGCACGACCTACGATGCTCCCGCGGTCGGCACCGGCGAGCCGACGGTCGCCAGGACCGGCGAGACGAAGGGCGACACCTGCCATCTCGACGTCATCGACCGGTGGGGCAACATCGTCTCGGCAACGCCCTCGGGCGGCTGGCTGCAGTCTTCGCCGACCGTTCCCGCCCTCGGGTTCTGCCTCGGCACGCGCCTGCAGATGACGTGGCTCGAACCGGGGCATCCTTCCTCCCTCGTCGCGGGCAGGCGCCCGCGCACCACTCTCACCCCCACGCTCGTGCTGCGTGACGGCAGGCCCGAGTTCGCGATCGGCTCCCCCGGCGGCGACCAGCAGGACCAGTGGCAGCTGCTGGCGCTGCTGCGCGTCATCGTCGGCGGCTACGCGCCGCAGCAGGCGATCGACGCCCCGGCACTCCACACGACGTCGATGCCGGAATCGTTCTGGCCCCGCACCTGGACACCCGCCGGCGCCGTGGTCGAGGACCGCCTGGGCGAGAAGGTGATCGAGGGGCTCGAGCGTCGTGGCCACCGTGTCACGCGGGCCGGCGACTGGTCGCTCGGCCGCGTGTCGGCCGTCGGGCGTGATGCCGCGAGCGGTGTCCTGTGGGGCGCGGCGAACCCCCGCGGGATGCAGGGGTACGCCGCCGGGCGGTAGCCCTCCTCAGGCCGCCGCCACGCGGACGGCCGGCCCCACATAGCGCGCCGACGGGCGGATGATCTTCGGATCGCGCGCCTGCTCCAGGAGGTGGGCCGTCCACCCGATCGTGCGCGCGATCGCGAACGTCGGCGTGAACATCGAGCGCGGGATCCCGCACTGCTCCATCACGAGCGCCGCCCAGAACTCGACGTTCGCGTGCAGCTCGCGGCCCGGCTTCGCTTCGGCGAGCAGCCGCTCGGCGCTCTCCTGGAACCGCTGCGCGAGCTCGACGCGCGGTCCGCCCGTGCGCAGAGCGACGCGCTTCATCAGCTCGGCGCGCGGATCCGCCGTGCGGTACACCGCGTGCCCGAACCCCATCAGCCTCCGTCCGGCCGCGAACTCGCCCCGGATCCAGGGCTCGATGCGGTCGACGGCGCCGACGGCGTCGAGCCCGTCGAGCGCCCGTGACGGCGCCCCGCCGTGCAACGGCCCCGTCAGGGCGCCGAGCGCACCGACGAGGCAGGCCGCGGCATCCGCCCCCGTCGAGGCGATGACCCGCGCGGTGAAGGTGGAGGCGTTGAAGCCATGATCCATGACGGCGATGAGGTACGCCGTCAGCGCGTTCTCCGTCGCCTGATCGGGGACGATCCCGGTGACCTGGTGCAGGTAGTTCGCCACGACGCCGCGGCCCTCCAGCACAGGCAGCTCACGCTCTCCGAGACCGCGGCGCCACAGCGCGCCCACGAGCACCGGCGTCGCCGCGGCGAGGGCGATCGCATCGGAGAGGCGTCCGTCCTCGTCAAGATCGTAGAGCGGACGGATGCTGCGCCTCGCGCCGAGCAGGGGCCAGGCGGCCGCGAGTCCGGCGAGCACGTCCGGCGTCACCGACGACACGGCGTCGACGACCGCCGCGAGGTCGCCGCGGTGTGCGGTGGCCCGGCTGATGCGGGCGGCGAACGCCGGGCGCGAGGCATCCGTCGCGTCCACTCCGGTCACGAGAAGCTGCCACGCGTCCTCGAAGGTCGCCGTCTCGGCCAGCTCGATCGCCGACCGATCCCGGTACTGGTAGAAGCCTTCCGCCCCGCGGACGTCGCTCACGGTGGTGTCGGCGACGACCACGCCGGCGAGGCCTCGCGGCGCGTCGATCGGAGTGGGGCGTGTCGTCGTGCTCATGTCGGCTCCTTGCTCGGGGATACCGGGTCTCCGGCCACCCGCGGCCGGTCGTTCCCGCTACAGTCAGTGTCGGAACTTGATCATGCTTTCGTCAATCTTGATCGGATCAACATCGTGAGCGACCTCCCTCGACTGACCGCGGCCGAGGCGGCCGCTCGCCTCGGCGTCAAACCCGAGTCGCTGTACGCCTACGTGTCACGCGGACTGCTGTCGCGGGAGCGGGACGCCGCGGGCTCGTCGTTCGACCCGCTCGAGGTCGAGGCGTTCGCGCGCCGGCGCCGCCGCTCCCCCGGTGCAGCCGCCGGCTCTCCCACCCCGGGCACGCCGCTCATGGTGCTCGACACCAGACTCGCCCACATCGACGACGACGAACTGCACTATCGGGAGCGGTCGGCGGCGCGGCTCGCTCGCGAGTCCTCATTCGAGGAGGTCGTGACGTGGCTGTGGGATGTGCCCGCCCTCCAGAGGCCCTCCCCCGCCGATCTCACCGTCGCCCGCCGCACGATCGAGGCGGTGGGCGACGCCGCGACGCCCCTCGACCGGCTCCTCGTGGCCGTGACGGCCCTCGCGGCCACGGATCCCCTGCGCGATGACCCCGACCCGTCGCACCTCGCGCGCGTCGGCACTCGGCTCGTCACGGGTCTGCCCGCCGCGCTCGCCGACGGCGACGAGCCGGACGGCATCGCGCACACGCTGTGGCGCGCTCTCGCGCCACGAGAGCACCTCGGCGGACCCCGGCTCCTCGACGCAGCGCTGGTGCTCGTCATCGACCACGATCTCGCCGTCTCGACGCTCGCCGCCCGCGTCGCCGCGTCGGCACGCGCCTCCGGGTACGCCGTCGTGACCGCCGCGCTCGGAGCCTTCGACTCACCGCTGCACGGCACCGCCAGCCGTGCGGCAGCGCGCGTGCTTCGCGCAGTGCGCGACGGCGACGAACCCGCGACCGCGATCGCGCGCGCCGTGCGCGACGGCGGTCGCGGCATCCCGGGATTCGGTCAGCCGCTGTATGCCGGCGGCGACATGCGGGCCACGGTGCTCCTCGACATGCTGCGAGAGGCGCCGGAGAGCGCGGACGTGCTCGACGCGTTCGACGCGGTCGCCGGCGAGGTGTGGCATCGCGCCGGCGTTCGGCCCAACCTCGATCTCGCGCTGGCTGCTCTCACCCTCTGGGCGGACATGTCCGACGACGCCGGCGCCGTCATCTTCGGGATCGGCCGCATCGCAGGCTGGATCTCGCACGCCGTCGACGAGTACGACGAGCGCCCGATGCGCCTGCGACCGCGCGGGCGCTACGTCGGTCCCGCTCCCGAGTGAGTCCGGCGCAGCCATCCCGCGATCAGCGGCGCGAGGTCGGCTGCGATCTCAGCGGCGGGACGCTTGCGTCCCTTCACCTCGAACGAGTGCCCGCCGCCCTCGATCCAGGCGATCTCGGCGGCCCGGCACGACGCGACAGCTTCTTCGAGCTGCTCGTGCGGGTCGATGAAGGGGTCGTTCGTGCCCTCGACGAACAGCTGGGGCTGCGGCACATCGGGCAGGTGCGCGGTGCGCGCCTTGTCGGGGTTGCCGGGTGGATGCAGCGGATAGCCGAGGTACACCAGGCCCGCCGGCTCGATCACGCCCTCCGCAGCGGCCATCGACGCCATGCGCCCGCCGTACGACTTGCCCATCGCGAACACGGGGACGCCCGCTGCGCGCTCGGCGAGCTCGGCATGGACCGCCGCCCACGTCGCGATCGCGTGCGCGGCGGGTCCCGGCATCCGTCTTCCCGCCTCGACGTAGGGGAAGTTGAACCGCAGAGTCGCGACGCCCTCCTGCGCGAGCGCGTCGGCGAAGCCGGTGAGGAACGGATGCCGATACCCGGCGCCTGCGCCGTGCGCCACCGCCGTGAAGGCCCATGCCGAAGACGGCATGACCAGGTCGGCCGAGACCTCGGCGCTCCCGTTCGGGAGCGCGACGGCGATCCGCAGGGAATCCCCGTCTGCGCTCATGCGCGCTTGCTGTCGTCCGCGCGCGACGCGTCGGCCGCTGACGGGGCGGGGTGCTGCTCGTCCGGAGTGTCCACAGGCGAGCCCGTGTGCTCGGGCGCGGGATGCTCGGATGCCGACGACCCGGCGTCGGGTTCGGAGATCGACTCGTCCTCCTGCTTGGGCGCGACGCGCTCGCCGTACTTGGGCGGTTCGGCGGTCTGCGCAGCCGGCACCGTCGCCGCGGGCGTCACCGGCACCGCCGGCGCGGACGGCGCGGCGGCCGTCTGCGGGCCGAGCACCTGACGCGCCCGACCGACGCTGTTGTCGGTGACCGTGACCTCGTAGTGGTCGGCGACGACCTGCATCACGGAGGCGTAGTCGCGGCGGCGACGCACGAACGAGTACGCCACGATGCTCAGCAGCATGCCGATCGCGATGCCGACGAAGAGGACGCCGACGAATGCCTGGATCGGCACGGACGGCGAGCCGATCACGAGGATCGCCGAGAAGAGGAGGCCGAGCAGCAGGCCGTTCACCGCGCCGGACCTCGCGGCCGACGCATAACCCAGGCGGCCGGTGATGCGTTCGATCGAGCGGAGTCCCTGCCCCACGATCGCGATGTCGCGCGCCGGGATGTCGGCCGCGATGAGGGACGACACCGCCTTCTGTGCGGCCTCGTACGTGGGGAAGCTCGCCACGGTCTGTCCGACCGCGTCGGAACTCTGCGGAGAACGCCCTCCCATCATGGTCATCTCCCCATCCTCCCATGGCACGCGGACTACGCTGGGACGTGTGAGCACGCAGAGGGTTTTCGTCGCGCGCCTTTCCGGGTGCTCGGTCTTCGACCCCGCCGGCGACCGTCTCGGCAAGGTCCGCGACGTCGTCGTCATCTATCGCAAAGACGATCCGCCCCGCGTGATCGGGCTCATGGTCGAGATCCCCGGGCGTCGTAACGTCTTCGTGTCGATCGGCCGCGTCACCTCCATCGCCACCGGCCAGGTCATCACGACCGGCCTCATCAACGTCCGCCGCTTCCAGCAGCGCGGTGGCGAAGTGCGGGTCATGGCGGAGCTGCTCGGCCGCAAAGTGTTCTTCGCCGACGGCTCCGGCACCGCGGTCATCGAAGACGTCGCGATCGAGCGCAACCGCCTCGGCGAGTGGGACGTCGGCCAGCTGTTCCTGCGCAAGCCGAAGACGAGCGCGTCACCCTTCGCCAAGGGGCCCACGACCTTCGCCAACTGGGACGCGGTGCGAGAGAGCCAGGTGCCCGGCGAGGCGCAGTCCGCGGAACAGCTCGTGGCGACGTACTCCGAGCTGCGTCCCGCCGACCTCGCGAACACGCTGCTCGACCTCCCCGAGGACCGACTGCTCGAAGTCGTGGAGGAGCTCCCCGACGACCGGCTCGCCGACGCCCTCGAAGAGATGCCCGAGGAAGAGCAGGTCCACATCCTGGAAGCCCTCGACGACGAGCGCGCGGCCGACATCCTCGACGCCATGGAGCCCGACGACGCAGCCGACGTGCTGGGTCAGCTCCCCGAGGACCAGCGTGAAGAGCTCCTCGAGCTCATGGAGCCCGAGGAGGCGGAGGACGTCCGCGCCCTCCTCAAGTACGGCCCCGACACCGCGGGCGGCCTCATGACGAGTGAGCCCATCGTGCTCTCCGCCGACGCCACGATCGCCGAGGCGCTCGCCCTCATCCGCCGCCACGAGCTGCACCCCGCCCTCGCCGCCGCGGTCTTCGTCACCCTTCCTCCGTACGAGACGCCCACCGGCCGCCTCCTCGGAACCGTGCATTTCCAGCGGATGCTGCGGTACCCGCCGCACGAGCGGCTCGGTGCCATCATCGACGACACGCTCGACCCGGTGCCGGCGACGGCGTCCGCGGCCGAGGTCGCGCGTCTGCTCGCGTCGTACAACCTGGTCTCGCTTCCCGTCGTCGACCCGGCCCATCGGCTGGTCGGGGCGGTCAGCGTCGATGACGTTCTCGACTATCTCCTTCCCGAGGACTGGAGATCGCACGATGCCGAGGAGGATGAACGCCCGGCATCCGAATCCGTCCCGACCACGACCGCGAGCACTCCGAGGAGGCGATGATGATGGCACGCAACACCCGCCAGCCGTCGCTCGACGCTCCCCGTGGCCGTTCGGGCATGCTGCAGCGTTCCCCCCAGCCCTCCAGCGACCGCTTCGGTCGCTTCTCGGAGGCCTTCGCGCGCGCGATGGGCACCTCGGGCTTCCTGATCGGCATGACGATCTTCGTCGCCGTGTGGCTGGCGTGGAACATCTTCATGCCGCCCCAGCTGCAGTTCGATCCCGCGGCGACCAACTTCACGCTGCTCACCCTGATCCTCTCGCTGCAGGCGTCGTACGCCGCGCCCCTCATCCTCCTCGCGCAGAACCGGCAGGACGACCGCGACCACGTGCAGATCGAGCAGGACAGGCAGCGCGCCGAGCGCAACCTCGCTGACACGGAGTACCTCGCGCGCGAGGTCGTCGCCCTGCGGATGGCCGTCAACGACTTCGCCGACCAGGTCCTCACCCGCGACGTCCTCCGCAGCGAGCTGCGCGCCATGCTCGAGAAGCTCGAGAGCTCCCCTGAGGTCGAGGACGGCGCCGTCCGATGAGCCCGGCCTCCGCGGACGCCGTCCGCGCCGCCGTCGGCGCTGTCTCGGATCCTGAGTTGCGCCGCCCGATCGGCGAACTCGACATGGTCCGGGAGATCTCGGTGGACGGCGATCTCGCGCACGTCGCGATCGCGCTGACCATCGTGGGCTGCCCGGCCGCAGACCGGATCGCGTCCGACGTGCGCGCGGCCGCAGCATCCGTTCCCGGGATCACGGACGTCGCACTCGAGGTGGGCGTCATGACGCCGGCCGAGCGGCACGCGCTCACCGAGCGACTGCGCGGCGGGCGCTCCCGCGAGATGCCGTTCGGCCCCGGCACGCTCACGCGCGTCATCGCCGTCACGAGCGGCAAGGGCGGCGTCGGCAAGTCGACGGTAACCGCGAACCTCGCCGCCGCGCTCGCCGCACGCGGGCTCGCCGTCGGCCTCATCGACGCCGATGTGCACGGGTTCTCCATCCCCGGCCAGCTCGGACTCGTCGCGGCGGACGGCGCCGTGCCGCAGCCGACCCGCGTCGACGACCTCATGCTTCCCCCGGTCGCGCACGGCGTGAAGGTGATCTCGATCGGCATGTTCCTGCGCCGCGCCGAGGGCGACGCACCGGTCGGCGCCGTGGCGTGGCGCGGGCCGATGCTGCACCGCACGGTGCAGCAGTTCCTCACGGACGTGTACTTCGGCGACCTCGACGTGCTCCTGCTCGACATGCCGCCGGGCACGGGCGACGTCGCGATCGCGGGCGGGCAACTCCTGCCCAACGCCGAAGTCCTGGTCGTCATGACTCCGCAGGCCGCCGCCGCCGACGTCGCGGTGCGCAGCGGCATCGTCGCTCGTCAGACAGGGC
>JAVBUG010000132.1:0-8781 GCA_031555515.1 Microbacterium sp.
CCCGCGCTGGGCGAGCAGCACGGTCTCGACCGACACGGTGCTGAAGGTGGTGTAACCGCCCAGCAGGCCGAGCCCCAGCACGAGCGACAGCTCGGGGACGACGGCCGCCCCGAGCCCGGTGATCACCCCGAGCGCGAACGAGCCCGTGACGTTCACCACGAGGATCCCGACCGGGAACCTCCCGCCGCCCGCGGGCGTGAGCCACCGGTCGACGACGTACCGCAGCCCCGCGCCGACGCCGCCCGCGAGCGCGGCGGCCAGCAGCCACGGGCTCACTCGGCGTCCTCCGGGTACTCGATCTCGCCCGGCCGGTCGGCGATCCGGCGTCCGATGAACAGTCCCACGATCGCGCCGATGACACCTGCGATGACGGATGCTGCGGCCAGCCCCGCCGCGAGCCACGGCGTCGTCACCCACAGCGCCGTGGCCACCGCGAACGCACTGTAGGTCGTGAAACCGCCCATGACCCCCGTCCCGAGGAACGAGCGGAGCATCGGCCGCCGGTCATCGAGCCAGCCGACGACCACTCCGAGGATGAGTGATCCTGCGACGTTGATCCCGAGCGTCACCCACGGCACCGCCGTCGGATCCGTCACCGGGTCGAGCACGAGCGCGCGGGCGAGGACGCCGATCGCCCCGCCGGCCACCGTCACCCCGAGGATCCGTGGATCGACGGGCTGCGGCATCCCTTCACGGTACTCCGGCGATCTCGAATACCCGGGGCGTTTCGTCTGCGCGCGCCAGAGCGCGCTCCGCTCAACGACCGGGGACCGAGGTTCCGCTCGTTGAGCGAGCGAGGAACGAGCGAGTCGAAACGCCCGAGCGCGGTCGCAACGCCGGCTCAGCGCCCGGGCCGCAGCAGCCCCCGGATCGCGGACTCGGGCGTGATCGAGAGGTCGAGGAGGTTCCCCTCGCGGTACCGCGTGAACACGCGGGGGTCGATGTACGAGCCCCGTGCCACTGCCGGCGTATTGCCCAGCGCCTCGGCCGTCGCCTTCACCGCGAGCACCTCGGCGCGCTTGCGGTCGGTCTTCGTGTCGACGGTGCCGATGCGTGCGAGCGCCTCGGCCGCGAGGATCGTCCCCCGCAGCGTCCGGAAGTCCTTCGCCGTGAACTTCCCGCCGGTCAGCGACCGCACGTACGCGTTGACCTCCGCCGGCGTCAGCGCCACGCGGCGGCCGCCCCGCTGCCACGCGAGCAGCGGCGACCGCGGCCGGCCCGCCGCGAGCAGCTCCATCGCGGCGGCGAGGTCGGCGTCGTCGAGCTCGAGCACCTGGTGCTTGCCGCTCTTGCCCGGAAACGCGAACGAGACGACGGATGCTGCGACCGACACGTCCCGGCGCTGCAGCGTCGTGAGCCCGCGGCTGCCGTGCGCGGCGAGGTAGCGTTCCGAGCCGATGCGCGGCGCGGCGTCGTCGAGCAGCCGGAACGCGACGGCCAGCACTCGCTCGCGATCGAGGGCCTCGCGGCGGATCGACGTCGTCACCCGGGCCCGCGCCCGCGGGAGCGCCTCGGCGAGCGCCAGCGACCTCGCGAACTTGCCGCGGTCCCTGCCCGAGGTCCAGTCGGGGTGGTAGACGTACTGCCGTCGGCCGGCGTCGTCGACACCCACCGCCTGTATGTGTCCGTCGGGCCGGACGCTGATCCACACGTCCTCCCAGGCCGGCGGGATCACCAGCCCCTGGATGCGATCCAGATGCCGGGCCGCGGGCGTGCGCCCCTTCGCGTCGACGTACCGGAAGCCCGACCCGGCACGCAGCCGGCGGAAGCCGGGGTCCTCGTAGGGGCGAACGCGCGCGAGTTTCGGCATCCGTTCACGCTACCGACGTCAGTGGTTGCGGATCATCGAGATGAGCTCGGACTTCTTCTTGCCCGAGTACCCCTTCAGGCCCAGCTCCTTCGCGCGCTTGCGCAGCTCGGGCACGGTGCGGTCGTCGTAGTCCTCGGCGTTGCCGCCGCGCTTGCCCACCGTCTTGCGGCCCTGCGCCGCCGCCGCATTCGAGATGCGCGCGGCCTTCTCCTTCGAGGCGCCGTCCTTGCGGAGCTCCTCGTACATCTCGCGGTCTTTGAGACTCGATCCGCGCTGTCCTGGCATGGCTTCCTCCTTCGTCCACCGCCGCGGGGGCGGGTTTCACAGGCCTTTGCCTCCGGTCACCGGCAGGATCGCGCCCGACGTGAACGACGCGTCGTCGCTCGCGAGGTACACGTACGCACCGGCGAGTTCGGCGGGCTGCCCCGCCCGGCCGAGCGGCGTGTCCTGTCCGAACGTGGCCAGGCGCTCAGCATCCCATCCCGTCGCCGGAATGAGAGGCGTCCAGATCGGTCCCGGGGCGACGCCGTTCACGCGGATGCCCTTCGACCCAAGCTCTTCGGCGAGCGCCTTGATGAACGCGACCTGCGCCGCCTTGGTCATCGCGTAGTCGATGAGCGACGGCGACGGGTTGAACGCCTGGATCGAGGTCGTGACGATGATCGACGACCCGGGCTTCAGGTGCGGGATCGCGGCGCGCGCCGTGAACATCAGCGCGTACAGGTTGGTGCGGAAGACGCGGTCCAGCTCCTCAGTCTCGAGGGTCGCGAGGCTCTCGCGGTCCTTCTGGTACGCGGCGTTGAGCACGAGAAGGTCGAGCCCGCCGAACTCGGCGACGGTGCGCTCGACGATCTCGCCGCAGAAGTCCTCGTCGCGCAGGTCGCCCTCGAGCGGCAGCGCCTTCGCGCCGCTCTCGGTGATCCAGCGGGCGGTGTCGTCGGCGTCCTCCTGCTCCTCGGGCATGTAGGTCAGCGCGACGTCGGCGCCCTCTCGGGCGAACGCGATGGCGACGGCCCGGCCGATGCCCGAGTCTCCGCCCGTGATGAGGGCCCGGCGTTCGGGAAGGCGCAGCGCGCCCTGGTACGAGCGTTCGCCGTGGTCGGGCTCGGGCCGCGTGTCGTCGGTGAGGCCCGGCTGCTCCTGGTGCTGCGCCGGGAAGCCGTCCTCGTGGTGAGCGGTCGTCGGATCGGTCGCGGATGTGCTCATACCCGCGAAGCTACGTTCGCGCGAGCGCGCGCTCACAGGGGTTGACTTCCGCCCGCGCCATCCCTACGCACAGCACCGGTGGGCCCGGCGTATCACCGGCGAACGAGGGTCGTCAACCCCCTACGGGCGCCGCAGGCCGGATGCCACTGTCGAGATGTGCCCACGAGGCACGCGATGCATCACATGCATCGACGACGAAGAAGGAGAGCTCCTATGAACCTCGCCCTGATCATCATCATCGTCGTCGCGATCATCCTTGCGATCGTCGGCGGCCTCAATTCGGCGCTGAGCTGGCTGCTGTGGGTGGCCATCATCGTCGGCGTCATCGCCCTGATCGCCTTCCTGTTCCGCGTGATCAGCGGCGGACGAGGCACCTGACCCCTGCACCACAGGATCAGTTGACGGACGGATGCCGCGGCCACTGGTGGCCGCGGCATCCGTCCGTCTTCTCGCGGCCGGCGCTCTTCCCGCTCACCTGTCACGAAATGCCGGTCGCGCCGGCACATCGCGACAGGTGAGCGAAGGGGGTTACAGGTTCGCGTCCGCGTACGCGCGGAGCGCGTCGCGCACGAACTCGGCGCCGTGCGTGCCGCCCTGGCTCGTCGCGTAGTTCGCGCCGAACCGCGGGTCGGCGACGTACATCTCGCCGAGGCCGATCACGTACGCCTTCACGTCGCCGCCGGGCGCTGCTGCGGGTGTTCCGGGGATGCCGGTCAGCCACTCGACGTGCCGCTTCGCGACAGCCTGGGCCTCGTCGCTGTCGGGGGCGATGCCGGATTCTGCGGCCGCGATCCAGTCACGGCCGAGGTCCGAGACCCGCTGCTGCCACGCCGCCTTCTCGTCGGCGCTCATCGAGCGCCACCAGCGGTCGCTGTCGGCATACGCCTTCTTGCCCCAGCGCTGTTCGACCTCGTCCTTGTACTGCGTGTGGTCGAAGCCGTCGAACATGTTCTCTGCCATCAGTCGTTCACCTCCTCTCACTGCAGTGATCGTGTTCTCGACCGACGCGATCTGCCGCGCCAGCCGGTCCTGCTCCTGCCGGAGCCACGCGAGGTGTGCCTCGAGGGCCGGGACCTCGTCGGTCTCCCGCTCGATGACCGCCGCGATCTGCGGCAGCCCGAGGCCGAGCTCGCGCAGCAGCAGAATCCGCTGCAGCCGCACGAGCGCGGCCTGGTCGTAGTGGCGATAGCCGTTGTGGCCGACGCTCGACGGCGCGAGCAGGCCGATGTCGTCGTAGTGGCGGAGCGTCCGGCTCGTGGTGCCGGCGAGCTTCGCGATCTGCTGGATCGACCACTCCTGCGCTGTCATGTCTTCACGCTAAACGTTGACGCTGCGTCAAGGTCAAGCACGTTCTGACGAGATTCTTGACACAGACGCGATATATCGTGTTACTCTCCTATCACGCGATATATCGCGATACGGATCACCCCTAGAGATACCGCAGGAGAAGCAGTCATGACCCTGGAGAAGTGGATCATCCACCCGGGCGAGACGCGCGTCATCGACATCGAGACCGTGCGCACGCTCAAGATCGGCCTCGTCGGCGGGCAGGTCGACGTGATCGCCCACGACGAGCCCGGCATCCGCATCGAGATCCACGACGTCACCGTCAAGGACCTCCGCATCGAGGTCGCCGACGACCACGTCGAGATCGACCACCCGCAGCTGCGCTGGGACAACTTCCTCGAGGTGTTCCGCAACTTCGGCAACACCGGCCCCAAGGCCGAGATCAGCGTCGCGGTCCCCCGCGAGGTCGCCCTCACCCTCGGCGTCGTCAGCGCCAGCGCGCTCGTCTCGGGCCTGCAGAACAGCGCCTCGCTCAACACCGTGTCGGGCGACATCATCGTCGACGGCCTCACCGGCGACCTCTCGGTCAACGCCGTCTCGGGCGACGTGCAGGTGCGCGAACTCGTCGGAGCCCTCAACGCCAACAGCGTCTCGGGCGACGTGGCCGCCACCGGAACCCTCCGCAAGGCCACCATCGACACGGTCTCGGGCTCGGTGCTCGTGGACTCGGCCGGCGACATCCTGTCGGTCGGCCTCAACACCGTCAGCGGCGCCTCGACCGTGCGCCTCGACGAGGGGCACCCCGCCAACTACGTCATCCGCAGCGTCAGCGGCAAGGTCCAGGTCGACGGCGTCGTGCGCTCCGGCAACGGCACCGGCCCGACCACCAACTACGCCGGCTCGGTCGGCGAGCTCTCGGGTAGCTTCGCCGACGTGCGCGCCCACAGCGTCTCGGGCGACATCACCGTGCTGCGTCGTGCCGCGTCTGCGGTGACGGATGCTGCGCCCCCGGCGTCGGTCGACGCCCCCGCGTCTGCTGCGGCTTCGGCTCCGGCCGAGACGTCGGCCCCGGCCGCCGGTGTCGATGAAGCGGCCGCCGGTGAAGCGGCGGCCGGCTTCGACCGAGAAGGGCTGTGAAACCATGGCCCCGGTCTTCTCGCACGGCGACCTGCGCCTGTACCTGCTGAACCTGCTCGATGAGGGGCCGCGCCACGGCTACGACATCATGCAGGCCCTGTCGGACCGCACCGGCGGCACCTACACCCCCAGCGCCGGCACCATCTATCCGCGCCTGGCGAAGCTCGAAGAGGAGGGACTCGTGACCAAGACCGTCGACGGCCGCAAGACCGTCTACGCGATCACCGAGGCCGGCCACGCCGAGGTGCAGTCCCGCGCCGGCGAGCTCGAGGGCATCGAGGCCGGCCTTGCCGACTCGGTGCGGCTCATCGCCGACGAGGTGCGCGGAAGCGTCCGCGAAGCGATGAAGAGCCTCCGCGCCGACCTCGCCGCCGCGTCGCGCGAGGAGCGTCAGACGACGCCGCAGCCGTCCCGCGAGGACGACCCCCGCGTGCGCAGCCGCGAGCAGGTGCAGCGCGTCGACGCCCTCGTGAACGAGTTCCGCGCGAACGTGCGCGGAGATGTCCGCGTCCACGTCGCCCGCGGCGGAGACCTCGCCGCGTCGATCGTCGACCAGCTGGCCGCCGAGCTCGACCGGGTGGCGCGCGACGTGACGCGCGCGCTGCGCGGCTGAGCCGCAGCATCCATCCTTGAATCGCCCTGGGTTTCATCGGAAGCCCAGGGCGTTTCGTCTCGCTCGTTCCTCGCTCGCTCAACGACCGACGCTCTGGTCCCGCTCGTTGAGCGGAGGGCGCTCCAGCGCCCGCAGACGAAACGCCTCGGGCCTGCGAACGAATTCGACCGCCGGTCAGGCCGGCCAGATCTCCTCGTCGTCGGCAACCGGCTCGCCGAGCGGCACGATCAGGATCGGGCGGTGCTGGCGGTGCGCGAGGCGCGCGCCGACCGAGCCGGTGAAGAACTCGCGGACCGACTCGCCGAACCCGCGCTTGCGCGTGCCGACGACGAGCAGGCGCGCGTCGATCTGGTCGGCGAAGTGCTTGATGGCCATCGCGGGGTCGCCGACGAGCTGGCGGATTGTCCATTCCGGGCCGGTTTCACCGAGAACGGATGCTGCGGCCTCCTGCACCTTCGCGAGCTCGCCTTCGCCGGCGGCGATGTTGATGTCGATCGGCGCGGAGTGGACGTAGCCGTCGGGGTCCTCGTAGGTGACGAAGCGCGTGACATCGACATGCACGACCACGAGCGGCGCCTGGAAGAGCTTCGCGTAGCGCGCCGCCTCCTTCAGGACACGGGGCGACTGGTCGGGGATGATCCCCGCGATCACCGCGCCCTGCAGGCTCTCATCGGTCCTCGCATCGCCTTCCGGCTCGGATGCCGCGTCGGTCATATGTCCGCACTCCTCGTCCACCGGTGGCGTCGGAACCGCCGGGGTGCGGGGGCTCCGTGTTATCCTGAATGCTACTCTTACCGGTTCGAAGCCGGATTCGTGAATGCCCGGGTTTGCGAGGCTGAGAGCCCGCAAAATAGCCCGCGATCCTAAATGAGGGGGTCTCGCATGGGGCGTGGCCGTCAGAAGGCGAAGCACACCAAGATCGCCCGAGAGCTGAAGTACGACACGTATAGCGTGAACTACTCGGCGCTCGAGCGCGAGCTCGGTCACCACAGTGAAGACGAGTACGTCGACAAGTGGGCCGACCAGTACAACGACGAAGACGAGGACGAGACCTCGCCGCTCTCGTCGTCGCAGGCGTAACACCTCGCACGTCGGCCGCCCCTGGGGCGGCCTGACCGGTGTTCGTCGACCCCGGAGGCCTCGCAGCCCCGGGATGCCTCACCAGGCGCCGTGGCGGCGCTCCCAGTCGTCCTCGACGGTGTGGGGGCGGGCAGCGACGACGCCCGCGGGGATCGCTGCCGCGACGACGATCGCGAGCACGATGAGCGGACCCGTCCACGAGTCCGTCGCCTCGTGGAGCAGGCCGATGCCGAACGGGAACAGCGCCGCGATCGCATAGCCGCCGCTCTGCGCGAACCCGCTCAGCGCCACCGAGCCCTCGTGCGTGCGCGTGCGCAGGCCGAGCAGCACGAGGATCATCGGGAACAGCAGGGGCGCGAGCCCGAGCAGCACGACCCACAGCCATGGCGCGAGAGTCGGCACGAAGAGGAAGCCCGCGATGCCGGCGAACCCGCAGACGACCGCGACACCGAACAGCAGTCGCGTGGCGTTCCAGCGCGTGACGAGCAGCGGCACGACGAGGGATGCCGGTAGGCCCATGAAACCGAAGAGCGACAGCAGCGCGCCCGCCGTGGCCGGCGTGACGCCCGAGACGTCGACGAGCAGCCTCGGCATCCACGCGAACGACGTGTAGGCGACCGTGCTCGACACCGCGAACCCGACGAGCAGCGCCCACGCGAGCGGAATCCGCCACATGCGGCCGAACGCCTGAGGGCTCGGCTCCTCGAAGTCCTCGTCGTCCTTCTCGGCCTGCTCGGCACGGTGGCGCAGCGCGAGACCGATCCACGGGATCATCGCGACCAGGGCGAAGACGGCCCAGATTCCCAGCGAGAAGTGCCAGTCCGCAGCATCCGCCATCGGAACCGCGATGAGGGGCGGCAGAAAGGTCGACACCGCCATCGTGGTGGAGAAGATCGTCGTCATCAGGCCGATGCGATCGGGGAAGTACCGCTTCACCAGCGGCGGCAGCAGGATGTTGCCCGTGCCGACTGCGGCGAACACCAGCGCGGTGCCGGCGAGCAGCAGTCCCCAGCTCGGCGCGAAGCTGCGGGCGACGAGCCCGAGCGTCACGACGGCCATCGCCACGACCGCGAGGCGTTCGAGTCCGAACCGCCGCTCGAGCGCGGGCGTCAGCAGGCCGAAGATCGCGAAGCACACGGGCGGCGCCGTGCCGATGAGCCCGATGACCGCCGGCGGGACGGCGAAGTCCGCCGCGATGTGGTCGTACAGGGGCGACAGCGAGGCGACCGCCGAACGCAGCGAGAACGCCACCAGGACGATCCCCACGAGTGCGAGAGCCCGACCCTGCCACAGCGGTCGTGCGCTCGGCATCGTCATGAGGTCTGTGACCCCTCCACCCAGGCCAGGTACTCATCAGACACGGTGCCGGTCACATACCGGCCGTCGAAGCAGCTCATGTCGAGATCGGTGAGCACCGATCCCTCGATGATCGCGGCCTTGAGGTCTTCGACCTCCTGGTAGACGAGGTGGTCGCAGCCGAGCACCTCGGCGATCTCGGGGATCGTCCGCCCGTGTGCGATGAGCTCATGGCGCGACGGCATGTTGATCCCGTAGACGTGCGGGTGCCGCACCGGGGGTGCTGCGGACGCGAAGGTGACGGAGGCGGCGCCGGCATCCCGCGCCATCTGGATGATCTCCTTGGAGGTCG
>JAVBUG010000339.1:0-3309 GCA_031555515.1 Microbacterium sp.
CCCGCGCGCACGTCGAAGCCGAAGTTCCGCATCGACGCCGCCAACGTCCTCATCGCCGACGTGCCCGAGATCCGCGATGCCACCGAGCTGCGCTCGCTCGCGGTGTCGCGCCTCGGCAAGGACGTCGTCGACCTCCTCGACGCCGCGGTCTCCTACGACGGGCGCGAGGTGCTGCACCCGGTCGAGTGGCGCATCGCGCCGGGCGAGCGCACCGGCATCCTGGGCGTGAACGGCGCCGGCAAGTCGACGCTGCTCGGCCTGGTCGCGGGTGACGTCGAACCCACCGCCGGACGCGTCAAGCGCGGCAAGACGGTGAAGGTCGCCACCCTCACGCAGCGCCTCGACGAGCTCGAGGAGCACCTCGACGATCCGGTGCGCGTCGTGATCTCGCGCCTGCGCACCACCTACACGTTCGGGAGCGGATCGAAGGCGCAGGAGCTCACGCCCGGCCAGCTGCTCGAGAGCATGGGCTTCCAGAGCGCCCAGCTGTCGACGCCCGTCAAAGACCTGTCGGGCGGCCAGAAGCGCCGCCTGCAGCTGCTGCTGATCCTGCTCGAACAGCCGAACGTGCTCATCCTCGACGAGCCCACGAACGACCTCGACACCGACATGCTCGCCGCCATCGAGGACCTCCTCGACTCGTGGCCGGGCACGCTCCTCGTCGTCTCGCACGATCGGTACTTCATCGAGCGCGTGACCGACCAGCAGTACGCCATCCTCGGCGGCTACCTCCGGCACCTGCCCGGCGGCGTCGACGAGTACCTGCGCCTGCGCGAGCGTGAGTGCACTGCGGGGCCCGCGACCTCGCGGGCGACGGATGCTGCGGCCGCAGCATCCATCCCCTCCACCACGCCGACGCTCTCGGGGCAGGAGCTGCGCGCCGCGCAGAAAGAGGTCGCGTCGCTCGAGCGCCGTCTCGAGAAGCTCGAGACGCAGATCGCCGCCGCGCGCACCGCGCTCGCCGACCACGACCAGTCCGACTACGTCGGCCTCGGCGCCGAGATGGCCCGCATCGGCGAGCTCGAGAAGGAGCGCGACGGCGTCGAGGAACGCTGGTTCGAGCTCACCGAGCAGATCGGCTGACGCCCGCGCTCAGTCCGCGGCGTCGAAGCCGAGGCTGAGCTTGCGCAGCAGCGCGGCGAGGCGGTCGCGGTCGCCGCGCGACAGGGCGTCGAGCAGGAGCGCCTCGGCGTCGACGAGACGCGTGATCGCGGCATCCACCCGGATCTTCCCCTCATCGGTGAGGGTCACCAGGATGCTGCGCCCGTCGTCGGGATCGGACTCGCGGCGTACGAGCCGGCGGCCGACCAGGCGGTCGATGCGGTTCGTCATCGTGCCGCTCGAGACAAGCGTCTGCTGCAGCAGCTGCTTCGGGCTGAGCTGGAACGGCTCGCCCGCGCGCCGCAGGGCCGACAGCACGTCCCACTCCCACGGCTCGAGCTCGCTCCGCTTGAACGCGTCGCGCCGCGCGCGGTCGAGGTGCCGCGACAGCCGGTCGACGCGCGACAGCACGCCGAGGGGCGAGAAGTCGAGGTCGGGGCGCTGCGTCGTCCACGCCTCGACGATGCGGTCCACCTCGTCGCTCTGCGCCGTCATGCCCCCATTATCGCGATGGATGCCGCGCCCCCGCGCCCGCGTCGACACCGCGCGATCCGCACGCGGCCGAGAACGCCCGTGGGCGCGCACGGGCGTGCACGGGCCATCTGGCAGACTTGACGGGCGGCGCCCGCCACCCGGAAGCGCCGCGGTCCGCCGTGGTGTAATGGCAGCACGACAGCCTTTGGAGCTGTGAGGTCTAGGTTCGAGTCCTGGCGGCGGAGCATGACCGACACGACCCGCGACAGCGCACTGGCCGTCATCGTCCTGGCCGCAGGGCAGGGCACCCGCATGAAGTCCTCGGTGCCGAAGGTGCTGCACCGCATCGGCGGGCGTCCGCTCGTCGGGCACGTCCTCGACACCGCGATCGCCCTCGGGCCCGAGCGCGTCGTCGTGGTCGTGCGTCACGAGCGCGACCTCGTCGCCGGCGCCGTCGTGGAGGCCGTGCCGGGCGTGGTCGTCGTCGACCAGGACGAGATCCCCGGCACCGGCCGCGCGGTCGAGGTGGCGCTCGACGCCCTCGGCGACTTCGCGGGCGACGTGCTGGTGCTGAGCGGCGACGTGCCGCTGCTGGAGGCGGACACGCTCGCGGCGCTCGTGCGCACGCACCGCGACCGCGCCGTGGCCGCGACGGTCCTCAGCGCGGCGCTCGACGACGCCACCGGCTACGGCCGCGTGATCCGCGACGCCGACGGCGCCGTGTCGCGCATCGTCGAGCAGAAGGACGCGACGGCGGACGAGGCATCCGTCACCGAGATCAACGCGGGCGTCTACGTCTTCCAGGTGCAGGCGCTGCGCACCGAGCTGGCGCTGGTCGGCACCGCCAACGCCCAGGGCGAGAAGTACCTGACGGACGTCGTGGCGCTGCTGCGCGGCGACGGCCTCGCGGTCGCGGCTCAGACGGCGCCGGACGCCGCCGCGGCCCTGGGTGTCAACGACCGCGTGCAGCTGGCCGAGGCCGCCCGCATCCTGAACGCGCGCACGGTGCGGCGCTGGCAGCTCGAGGGCGTCACCGTCATCGACCCGCTGACGACATGGATCGACGTCGATGCGAAGCTCGCCCCCGATGTCACGGTGCTGCCGAACACGCACATCCTGCGCGCGACCGTGATCGCGAGCGGCGCGATCGTCGGCCCCGACACGAGCCTCGTCACCTGCGAGGTGGGGGAGGATGCCACCGTCACCCGCACCGACGCGACGCTCGCCGTCATCGGTGCGAAGGCCACCGTCGGTCCCTTCGCCTACCTGCGCCCCGGCACCTACCTCGGCGACAAGGGCAAGATCGGCACCTTCGTCGAGACCAAGAACTCGACGATCGGCGAGGCCAGCAAGGTGCCGCACCTGTCGTACATCGGCGACACGACGATCGGCAGGAACGTCAACCTCGGCGCCGGAGCGATCACCGCGAACTACGACGACCTGAACAAGCACCGCACCGAGATCGGCGACGAGGTGCACTCCGGCTCGCACAACGTCTTCGTGGCGCCCGTTAGGATCGGAGACGGCGCGAAGACCGGGGCAGGGGCGGTCATCCGCAAGGATGTGCCCGCCGGTGCCCTGGCTCTCAGCGTCGCCCCTCAGCGCAACGTCGAGGGGTGGGTCGAGAAGAACAGACCGGGAACCGGAGCGGCGGATGTCGCCGCCAAGGCCCGCAGCGCACAGAAGGCGGACGATGGCGCGCAAGAAGAAGACCGTTGAGCTCGACCGGGCGAA
>JAVBUG010000323.1:0-21862 GCA_031555515.1 Microbacterium sp.
GCGTGACCGCGCCGTGGGCCGCCGGCCCGGAGGAGGCGGCCAACGGCATGAGCGTCGTCGCGTAGCCACTCTCGGCGGCCCGCTCCGAGATCTCCTCGAGCGAGCGGTGCGTGCCCACGGAATGAAGGCTGTGGTACACGACGCCGACCGTGCGGAACGACCCGCGCCGGATCGCCCGCGCGGCCGCATTGGGCCGGTAACCCAGCTCGCGCATCTTGGCGAGCACGAGCTCGCGCTTCACGGGCGCCACATTCGGCTCGCCGTTCGCGACCCGTGAGACCGTCTGCACCGAGACGCCGACGGCCTGCGCCACGTCACGCAGCGAGGTGCGGCGCTCCTGCACGCTCAGATCCCTCGGAACGCGAAGTCGAAGACGAGGTCGCCCGTGGTGGGGAGGTGGTACTGCGCCAGGGTGCGTGCCCCCCACGCGTCGTCGCCGCCCACGCCGCGTCGCATGAGCGCCGGGCGCAGGATGGTGCGGTGGATCGGCGGCAGTTCCGTGTGGTGCAGGGCGTTCTCCACTTCGTCGGGGGTCCACGGCAGGGCCGAGAACTCCATCGCGCCGGCCGATTCGACGCGCAGACCCGCTCCCCTGCCGTCGGTGACCTCGGCCCACCGCACGCCGGTGCGGCTCCCCGCCTCCTGCGGACGCAGGTACGGGGTGAGCTCCGTCGTCACGTCGCGATCGTACACGCCGAGGCGCGCGCCCCCGCGGCGATCGACGTAGCACTCCTCCGGCCCGTCGCCGTACCAGCGCAGCCGGCGGAACTCCGGCAGCGTCGCGAGCAGCATCCCGAATTCGGGCAGGCTCGGCAGCCCCTCGACGAGGTGCAGCGTCTGCGTCACCTCGACGCGCCCCGAACCGTCGACGCGGTACGACACGTCGCACGTGGTGGCCGGACGGGTCGGCAGCTCGTACTCATAGGTCACCGTCACCGCGGCGTCGTCCTGCTCGACCCGGGTGCGGGTGAGCGGGTCGCGCACGCGGCCGTAGCGGCCGGCGAGCAGCCACTGGCCGTCCTCGAAGGGGCCCTCCCACCCGCGTTCGTTCGACGTCGGCGCGTGCCAGAAGTGCGGCCGCGGCATCCCCTTCAGGAGCTCCCGCCCGCCGTCCGACGTCATGCCGAACCGGTAGGAGGTCAGCCCGCCGTAGAGCGTCGAGAACAGGGCGCTGAATCCGGCACCCCGCACCCCGATGTTGTGGGCGCCGCGGATGAGCTCGGGCGCCGGAGCCGCGACCCGCGCGGGCGGCGCTCCGACCCGGACGACGCGTTGCTCGTACGCGACCTCGTGCCCTTCCGGCGCCCACGCCGTCGCCGTCCGCAGGCGGAACGACACGTCGATCGCGTACTCCCCGGACTCGGCGGGCACGGCGAGGGGCAGAGCCACGCGGCCCGTGTCGCCGGCGGCGATCTCGGTCTCGACCTCTTCGGTGCGCAGCATCCGTCCCTCGCGGGACAGCGTCACGACGCAGCGGTACGCGGCGCTGGACGTCGACAGGAGGCGGTTGTGCACGGTGAAGCCGTCGTCGTCGATGCGGATCTTGAGGCCCTGGTAGAGGTACGCGACCTCCTGGAGCTTCGGCGTCGGCGAGTGGTCGGTGAAGAAGATGCCGTTGCCGCAGAACTCGGCGTCGTTCGGGGAGTCGCCGAAGTCGCCGCCGTAGCCGTAGTACTCCTTGCCGTACCGGTCGGTCAGGGCGATCGCCTGGTCGGCGAAGTCCCAGATGAACCCGCCCTGGAAGAGCGGCTCGCGGTACGCGAGCTCGATGTACTCGTCGACGGCCCCGAACGAGTTGCCCATGGCGTGGGCGTACTCGCACAGGATGAACGGCTTGTCGCGGCGGTGGCGCAGGTACTCCTCCACCTCCGCCGCGGGGGTGTACATCTGGCTCGCGACGTCGGTCGTCTCCTCGTAGCGCGGGTCCCAGAACACGCCCTCGTAGTGCACCGGGCGGCTGTCGACCCCGCGGAACCACGCCGCGACGTCGCGCAGGTTGGTGCCGCCGAAGGACTCGTTGCCGCACGACCACATCACGACGCTCGGGTGGTTCTTGTCGCGCTCGTACATGCTCGCGGCGCGGTCGAGGAGGGTGGGCAGCCACTCCGGGCGGTCGCCGGGGACCGCGTCCTCGATGGGCGCGCCGAGCTTGCGGACGCGATCCCACATGCCGTGGCTCTCGAGGTTCATCTCGTCGATGACCATGAGGCCGTGCCGGTCGGCGAGCTCGTAGAACACCGTGCTGTTGGGGTAGTGGCTGGTGCGCACGGCGTTGACGCCGACGGCCTTGAGGGCGAGGAGATCCGCCTCGATCTCGGCCGCGGTCTGCACGCGTCCGGCGAGGCCGAACTCGTGCCGGTTGACCCCGAAGAACACCACCCGTCGCCCGTTGAGCTTCATCAGCCCGTCCTCGATCGCGAACCGCCGCACGCCGGCGCGCTGCACGATGATCTCGGCGACCTCGCCCGCGGCGTCCCGCACCTCGAGCTCGAGGTCGTAGAGCCACGGATCCTCGGGGCTCCACAGCCGGGGATTCTCGAGACGGATGCTGAAGCCGCCGTCGCCGCGGTCGTCGAGGTCGCCGATCCCGGCGAGGCGCGCCGTGACACTCCCCTGCCCGCGCAGGTCGACCCGCAGTGCGATGTCGGCGGTCGCCGCGTCGGCAGCGAGGTCGACGTCGACCCGGAGGTCTTCGACGTGCGCGGCGGGACGGCGGTAGAGGACCACGTCGCGGAAGATCCCGGAGAACCGGAAGAAGTCCTGGTCCTCGAGCCACGAGCCGCTGGAGTACTTGAACACCTGCGCGGCGAGCTTGTTCTCCCCCTCGACAAGGGCGTCGGTCACGTCGAACTCCGACGGCGTGAAGCTGTCGGTGGCGTACCCGAGGTAGCGTCCGTTGAGCCACACCGCGATCGCGCTCTCGGCACCCAGGAAGCTGATGCTCAAGCTCTCGCCCTCCTCGACCGGCCGATCGAGCACGAAGGTCTTCACATACGAGGCGACCGGGTTGTAGCGCTCGGGCACCTCGCCCGGCTCGACCTGCTCGACGCCGTCCCAGGGGTACTGGACGTTGACGTACTGCGGGCGGTCGTAGCCGTGCAGCTGGATGTGTGCGGGGACCGGGATGTCGTCCCAGCTCTCGCAGTCGTACTCCCTGTCGAAGAAGCCGGCCGGGGCTGCGGCGGGGTTCTTCGCGTAGTGGATCTTCCAGCGCCCGTTGAGCGACTGCTCGTACCCGCTGTCGCCGTCCGCCGCCTCGGCCGGCGTCCGGAACCAGCGGTGGTCCGAGTGGGCGAGCCGGCGGTTCTCCTGGACGAACCGGGGGTCAGCGATCCGCGTGGCATCGAAGGCCACGCCCTCCTCTCCGTAGCTCTCCGCCTGGATGTCGATGATGTCGAGAGTCACTTGACCGCCCCCGTGATGCCCTGCGCGAACTGCCGCTGCAGGAGGAAGAACACGATCATCGTCGGCAGCGACGACAGCAGCACGGCCAGCATCAGCACGCCGTAGTCGGTGACGTACCCGGCGCTGATGTTCGCGGTGAGCATCGGCATCGTCAGCACGCTGTTGTTGACGAGGATCACCTTCGGCCAGAGGAAGTTGTTCCACGCCATCATGAACGTGATGACGGCGGCCGCCGCGAACGTCGAGCGCATCGTCGGGACGTAGATCCGCGCGAAGATCGACAGCTCGCTCAGCCCATCGATGCGCGCCGCCTCGATGATCTCGTGCGGGAACGAGCGCGAGGCCTGGCGGAACAGCAGGATGAGGAACGGGGTCGAGATCATCGGGATGACCACGGCCCACAGCGAGTTCACCATGCCGACCCGCGCGAACAGCTGGAAGAGCGGGATCATCGTGGCGGCGAACGGGATCATCATCGCCAGGAGCAGGATCGCCATGACGATGTCCTTGCCCCTGGAGTGATAGACCTCGAACCCGTAGCCCGCGATCGAGCACACCGCCAGAGCGAGGATCGTCGTGCCCACGGCGATGAGGAACGAGTTCGTCATCGCGCCCACGACGTTCTGCGTGGAGAAGAGCACCGCGATGTTCTCGAAGAGAGCCGTGCCGGGCAGCATCCGTGAAGAGAGCACGTCCTGGCTGGTGTTGGTGGCGGAGACCGCCATGAAGTACAGCGGGAAGACCGAGAACAGGGCCCAGATCGCCAGCAGGGCGTATCCGGGAAGGCTGCGGAGCTTGTTAATCACGCTTGTCACCGACCTTCATCTGGATGAACGAGAGGATGGCGACGAGCATCAGGATCACGTACGAGATCGCCGCGGCGTAGCCGAAGTTGGGGTTCTTCTGGAACGAGACCTCGTAGAGGTAGTGCGCCATCGACATGGTCTGGTGCGCGGGCCCGCCCTGGGTGAGCGCCCACGACTCGTCGAACAGCTGCAGGGTGCCGTTGATCGACAGGATCGCGGTGAGCACGATCATGGGCTTGAGCTGCGGCACGGTGACGTACCAGAACGTCTGGAACGCGTTGGCGCCGTCCATGCGGGCGGCCTCGATGCTCGAGTGGTCGACGTTCTGCAGTGCCGCGAGATAGAAGACCATGTTGTAGCCGGTCCACCGCCACAGCAGGCCCAGGATGATCACGAAGCGGGCGGTCTCGGGCTGCCCGAGCCAGTTGATCGGACTGCCGATGGCGCCGAGCGACATCAGCGCATCGTTCACGAACCCGTCGTTCGCGAAGAGCGTGCGGAACACCAGCGAGTACGACACGAGCGACACGGCGCAGGGCAGGAAGATGGCCGTCCGCCACACCGCCTTGAACCGCAGCTTCGGGTTGTTCAGCAGGTTCGCCAGCACCAGGGCCAGCGTCAGCATGATCGGCACCTGGATGATCAGGTAGATGAACGTGTTCGTCAGCGTGAGGCGGAAGACGTCGTCGTTCAGCAGGCGCTCGTAGTTGTACCAGAGCGGGTCGGCGAACTCGAGCCTGGTGCCGCGTCCCGTCTGCAGCGACAGGACGAACGCCTGCGCCATCGGGATGAAGCTCATGAACAGGATGAGCAGCGCGGCGGGGAGCAGGAACCCCCAGCCGGTGAGGCTGCGGCGGCGAGCGTTGTTCAGCCAGGGCTTGCGGTCGCCGATGTAGTTGTTCAGCGGGGGCGGCTGGTTGCGCCTGCCCTGAGTCTTGGTGCGGGTCTTCACGTCGGAGGCCACGGCGTCGTCTCTTTCCTCGGGCGGTCAGGGCCACGGTTCCGGTCCGGCGGGGGGGGTTCGCCGCCCCGCCGGACCGTCTCGCGTGGTTACTCCATCGCGAACTCGACGTTGGCCTGCGCCTCTTCGAGCGCCGTCTGCATGTCGGTGCCGCCCATGATCTGCGTCATGGCCGTGCTCACCGCGTCGCGGGCCTCGTAGTAGTACGCGCCCGTGTTGTTCGACGGGACCTCGGGGCCGAACTTCACCACGTCGGCGAAGATCGGCTGGCCACCGAAGAACTCGATCGGCTCGTTGTAGACCTCGCTGTCACCCGCGGGGATCCAGTTCGCGACCGCGCCGGCCTTCGGCAGGATCGTGTCGTACAGCTCCGTCGAGCCGGCGAAGGTCGCCGCCAGGAAGTTCGACGCCAGGTCGACGTCGGCGGTCGACGAGATCGCCCACGACGAGCCGCCGTTGGCGGAGTAGTTCGTCGCACCCGAGACGGCGTCGAGCTTGGGGAGGTTCGTGACGCCCCACAGGCCGTCCTGGTCCTCCGCGGTCTGGATCGAGCCGACGATCCACACGCCGTTGATCGTGCCGCCGACGGTGCCGTTCACGAGCGTGCCGATGTACTCGTCCCACGAGTTGACCTCGACCAGGACCCCGGCCTCGACGAGCTGGGTGTACATGTCGATGGCGGCCTCGAGCGCCGCGTTGTCGACGATCGTCGGGTTGCCGTCGTCGTCGAACAGGCTCGCGCCTGCCGACTGCAGCATCATCATCGGGATGTCGGCGGAGCCGGCCTGGCCCGACAGCAGCGGCTGCCCGGTCTTGGCGAGGACGTCCTTGCCGATCGTGAGGTACTCGTCCCACGTGATGTCGGTGAAGTCGTCGACCGTGTAGCCGGCCTCGGCGAGCACGTCGGTGCGCAGCGCCGTGATCGCGGTGCCGGCGTCGAAGGGCACGCCGTAGTTGACGTCGTCGATCGTGGAGTAGTCGACGACCGAAGTCGGGAACTCCGAGAAGTCGATGTCGGAGTCGCTGAAGTCCGAGAACAGGTCGGGGTAGTTGATCCCGTTCTTCTGGAACGCGTTGTTCTGCATGAGGAAGATGTCGGGCAGCTCGTCGAACGCCTGCGACTGCGCGATCGTCGTGAGCTTCGTCTGGAGGTCGTCCCAGGGCACCTCGACGATGTCGAGCGTGAAGTCGGGGTGGTCCTGCTGGTAGACCTTCTCGGCCTCCTCCATCGCGTAGATGTTGAAGGCGGGGTCCCAGGTCCAGACCGTGAGCGTCTCGTCCCCGTCTCCCTCGCCGGAGCCGCCGCCAGACCCGCTGCAGGAGGTCAGGGTCAGCGCGAGGGGAACGGTGAGCACGAGGGCTCCCGCAGTCAGCTTGGTGAAGCGCTTCATGGGATTGCAGATCCTTCCGTGGATTCCGTGACGCCGAAGCGGTGCCTCGGCGGCGAGACACCCCGCACGTGGTGCCGTGCAGCGTGTCGGCGGATCAGCCGTCGGCGCGTCGGAACGCGCGTCGGAGCGAACAGAGGCGCTTCCGGAAGATCTCGGCGATGCGGCGTCGCATCGTGGTGCTCTCCGGCGAGCACGCCGTCCTCTGATTCCGAAGGAAAGCTAACACTGGTAACGTCACCACGCCAGTGTTTTAGCGGATTCTCACTTTTCGGAGATCACTTTCGCGAACGCCGCCGGGCAACGACGCCGACGGCGCCTTCGGCGTGCGGTCAGCTCTCGGCGGCCGCGGCCTCCGCGCCGAGGTTCACAAGGTTGCCGGCGGGGTCGCGCACCTGCGCGACGCGCTCGCCCCACGGCATGTCGGCCGGCGGCTGCTCGGCGTGGCCTCCGGCGCCCAGCCACGCGGCGTATGTCGCGTCGACGTCGTCGACGTAGAACCACAGCGCGACGCGATCGCCCGGCATCGGCGGCAGGGCGTCGGGGTCGCGGCCGATGCCCAGCGAGACGTCGCCGATCTGCAGCGAGACGTAGTCGGCCTCATCGCCCTCGCCGAACCGGTAGGGCACGGTGGCGCTCAGCGCGCTCTCGTAGAACCGCACGAGCCCAGGAAGGTCTCGCACCAGCAGGATCGGGAACAGGCTCCGCACCGCCATGAGCCCAGGGTAGACGCGCTCCGCGGCGCGTGGCAGGGGTGCGCGACGTAGAATTCACGCATGCCGGTGCCGCCCGAAGCGCACGGAGTGCGCGAGGTCGCGCACAAGGTGCTGAACAACAACGTCGTGATCTCGATCGACGACCAGGGCCGTGAGCGCGTGCTGATGGGCCGCGGACTCGGCTTCCAGCTGAAGGCCTCCGACGCGATCGACCCGGCCCGGGTCGAGAAGACGTTCGTCCTCGATCAGTCCGGCGATCCCGAGCATGCGCGCCGCATCCTCACCGACGTGCCGTATCCGGTGATCGAGGCCGTCAGCGCCGCGGTGGACGGCGCCGAGCGGCAGCTCGGACGAGACCTGGGCAGGCGGCTGCTCATCGCCGTGATCGACCACGTCCAGTACGTCCTCGAACGCCTGGACAACGGCATCCGGATCCCCACCACGACCATGCCGGAACTGCGCGTGCTGCACCCGCAGGAGTTCGCCGCCGCGACCGCCATGGCCGAGGTGATCAGCACACGGCTCGCGCGCGCACTGCCCGACGAGGAGGCCGTCTTCCTCACGATGCACCTGCTGAACGCGACTCGCGACGAGCCCAACGGCACAGCGGCGCAGCTCTTCCGGCGCGTGCAGCACGTCGTGGCGACCGTCGAGAGCGGCCTCGGCGTCACCCTCGACGTCGACAGCCCCGACTACGCCCGGTTCATCCTGCACGTGCAGTTCCTGCTGCAGCGACTGGTCTCGCAGTCGATGCTCCGCAGCACCGACACGTCGTTCTTCGAGTTCGCGCGGATGAAGTATCCCGAGTCGTATCGCATCGCCGAAGAGGTCAAGCAGTACGTCACCGCCGCCACCGGGTCCGACCTGTCGGACGAGGAGCTGCTGTACCTGATCGTGCACGTCGAGCGTCTCGCGGCGCAGGTCGGGCGTGACACGACAGGCCGCGACGTGCTATCGTGACCGGCGCAGGACTCCTGTCCTGCCGAAGTCACGGATTGTTACCGCGCGAGCGGGCAAAACCTGAACTCACATCGCCGAATCGGCGATGAACGAGTTCAGGTCTTTTTTTTGCCCGGAAACGGGTCGATCAGGCTTCGTCTGCGACACAGCCGCACAGGAGCGGCGAAAGGAAGGCGGATCCCAATGGCGGATTACGCGAAGACGGCGGCGGGCGTCCTCAAGGGCGTCGGCGGCGAAGAGAACGTGCAGTCGCTCGTGCACTGCATGACCCGGCTGCGGTTCGTCCTGAAGGACGAGTCGAAAGCGGATGCTGCGGCCCTCAAGGTCACGCCGGGCGTCATCACCACCGCGCAGGCCGGCGGCCAGTACCAGGTCGTCATCGGCAACGATGTGCCCGAGGTGTTCGCAGAGATCGGCAAGATCTCGCGTTTCGGCGGCACGAGCGACGCGGCTCCGGCCGAGGACGAGCCGCGCGGCAACCTCTTCAACCGCTTCATCAAGATGATCTCGTCGATCTTCACGCCCGTGCTGTGGGCGCTCGCGGGGACGGGCCTGCTGAAGGCGTTCCTGGCGGCGGCCGCGACGTTCGGCTGGATCGACACCGCGTCGAGCACATACCTGGTGCTGAACGCCCTCTCGGATGCCTTCATCAACTTCCTGCCGCTGGCGCTCGCGATCACCGCCGCCCGCTACTTCAAGGCCGCCGAGTTCACGTCGCTCGCGATCGCGGGGGCGCTCGTGTACCCGACGATCGTCGCGGCGGTCGGCCAGGAGGGTCTGACCTTCTTCGGCATCCCGTTCACGATGGTCACCTACGTCTCGAGCGTCATCCCGATCATCGTCGTCGTGTGGCTGCAGAGCCACGCCGAGAAGTTCCTCTACCGGGTGCTGCCCACCGCGGTCCGCCGCTTCGTCACCCCGATGATCGTCGTGCTCGTCGGCGTGCCGCTCGTCTTCGTCGTGATCGGCCCGCTCTCCGCCCTGCTGAGCGGCTGGATCGGCGGCGGCATCGGCTGGCTGTTCACCAACGTGCCCGTCGTCGGCGGAGCCGTGATGGGCGGCCTGTGGCAGGTCATGGTCATCTTCGGCCTGCACTGGGGCATGGTGCCGCTGTTCACGCTCGAGTTCCAGACCACCGGGCACATCATGCTCATCGCCCCGGTCTTCGCGGCCGTGCTCGCGCAGGCCGCCGCGGTGGCCGGCGTCTGGGTACGCACCCGCAACAGCCGGCTGCGCTCGCTCGCCGCTCCGGCGACCCTGTCGGGCTTCCTCGCCGGTGTGACCGAGCCCGCCATCTACGGCATCAACCTGCCGCTCAAGCGCCCGTTCGCCTTCGGCATCGCCGGCGGCGTGGTCGGCGGCGCCATCCTGTCGCTCGGCGGCATCTTCTCCACCAGCTTCGTCGTGCCCTCGGCACTGGCCGTCCCCGCACTCATCGGCAACGGCAACATGGTGATGCTCGCGATCGGTCTCGCGGCCGCGATCGTCATCCCGTTCGTGCTCGTGGTGACGGTGGGCTTCAAGGACCCCGAGGAGGGCGAGACCGTCACGGCCGAGAGCACGGACGTGCGCGTGCTCAGCCCGCTCGACGGCACCGTGGTGCCGCTCTCCGAGGTGCCCGACGCAGCGTTCGCCGACGGCTCGCTCGGTGACGGTGTCGCGATCCGTCCCCGCTCGGGCGCTGTGTACGCGCCGTTCGACGCGACTGTCGTGGCCGCCTTCCCGACCGGCCACGCCGTGGGGCTGCGCGCCGCGGACGGCGCCGAGCTGCTGATCCACATCGGCATCGACACCGTGCGCCTGGGCGGCGAGCACTTCTCGCTCAAGGTGACCCAGGGTCAGGAGGTCAAGGCGGGCGACCTGCTCGTCGAGTTCGACGGCGACGCGATCGAGCGGGCCGGCTACGACCTGACGACGCCCGTCATCGTCACGAACCCCGACCTGTACCCCGAGGTCGGCGAGCCCGCCGCAGGCCCGATCGCGCACGGCGAGCCGCTGTTCTTCGCGCGCGCCGTCGAGGCCGCGATCCCCGCGAAGTGATCCTCCGGGCGGGGCGGCCCCGGCGCCGCCCGCCCGCCACACCGAGTTCCCGGCATCCGTTGAAGGAGAAGCACCCACGATGACCGACACGACCACCACCCCCTTCCCCACCGGATTCCTGTGGGGCGGCGCCACCGCCGCCAACCAGATCGAGGGCGCCTACGACCAGGGCGGCAAGGGGCTGTCCATCCAGGACGTCATGCCGCAGGGCATCCTGACGCCGCCGACCGACGCTCCGACGCCGGACAACCTCAAGCTCGAGGCGATCGACTTCTACCACCGCTACGCGGAGGACATCGCGCTGTTCGCCGAGATGGGCTTCGGCGTCTACCGCTTCTCGATCGCGTGGAGCCGCATCTTCCCGAACGGCGACGACGCGGAGCCCAACGAGGAGGGCCTCGCCTTCTACGACCGCGTGCTCGACGAGCTCGAGAAGCACGGCATCGAGCCGCTCGTGACGATCTCGCACTACGAGACGCCGCTGAACCTCGCCCGCACGTACGACGGCTGGGTGAGCCGGGAGCTCATCGGCTTCTACGAGCGCTACGTGCGCGTGCTGTTCTCGCGTTACGGCGCCCGCGTGAAGTACTGGCTCACGTTCAACGAGATCAACTCGGTGCTGCACGCGCCGTTCCTGTCGGGCGGCATCCAGACGCCCAAGGAGCAGCTCTCGACGAAGGACCTGTACCAGGCCATCCACCACGAGCTCGTCGCGAGCGCGTCGGCCACCCGCATCGCGCGCGAGCTCGCGCCCGAGGCGAAGATCGGCTGCATGGTGCTGGCGATGCCGGTGTACCCGTACACGCCCGACCCCCGCGACGTGCAGAAGGCGCTCGACACCGACCACTCGAACCTCATGTTCGGCGACATCCACGTGCGCGGCGAGTACCCCGGCTACGCGCTGCGGCTGCTGCGCGAGCAGGGCGTCGAGCTCGACATCACCGACGAGGACCGCGAGACGCTGAAGAACACTGTCGACTTCGTGTCGTTCAGCTACTACTCGAGCGTCGCCGAGTCGGCCGACCCCGAGGTCGTGAAGGCCGGCAAGGGCAACATCTTCGGCGGCGTCGAGAACCCGACGCTCCCCGTCAGCCAGTGGGGCTGGGCGATCGACCCGGTGGGCCTGCGCGTCGTGCTCAACCAGTTCTGGGACCGCTGGCAGAAGCCGCTGTTCATCGTCGAGAACGGGCTCGGCGCCCGTGACGAGCTGGTCGAGGTCGACGGCGTCAAGACGGTCGTCGACGATTACCGCATCGCCTACCTCAACGACCACCTGGTGCAGGTGGGCGAGGCCCTCGAGGACGGCGTCGACCTGCTCGGCTACACGACGTGGGGCTGCATCGACATCGTCAGCGCGTCGACAGCGCAGCTGAGCAAGCGCTACGGAGTCATCTACGTCGACCGCAACGACGACGGCTCGGGTTCACTCGCACGCCACCGCAAGAAGTCCTTCGACTGGTATGCCGAAGTGATCCGCACGAACGGCGGCTCGCTGAGCCACTGACCTGACCGATCCCGACAGGAGATTCCGGATGCCGCGGCCCGCGGCATCCGGAATCCTCATTTCTCGCAAGGAGCCCGCTGTGACCACCCGCCGCCTCGTCTTCGTCGACGTCGACGGAACGCTGATCGACCACCACCAGCGTCTGCGGCCGTCGGTCGCGGACGCCGTGCGCCGTGCCCGCGCGAACGGGCATCTCGTGCACCTGTGCACGGGCCGCTCACGACGCGAGATCCCCGGCACGGTGGCCGACATCGGCTTCGACGGCGCTGTGACCGCGGGCGGCGGCTTCGTCGAGTTCGGTGCGGAGGTCGTCGGGGCGTTCACGATGCCGGCCGCGGCCGTCGCTTCGCTGGTCGACTTCTTCCGCGATCGCGACATCGAGTACAACTTCCAGGGCTTCGACGACGTCTACCCGAGCGAGGGGCTCTTCGAGCGGGTGCGGCCGCTGTTCGAGGGCGACATCGCCCGCGAGCGCGACACCGCCGCATCGCGCGACATGCGCACGCTCGAGGCGCGCATGGCGTACCGGGGTCCTGTGCCGGGTGAGGGCATCGCGAAGGCGACCTTCTTCGGAGCGGATGCGTCGACCTTCGCGCGGGTGCGCGACGGGCTCGGCGACACGTTCCACGTGATCACCGGCACCATCCCGTACCTCGGCGAGGCGGGCGGCGAGGTGAGCCTGCCGGGCGTGCACAAGGGCGCCGCGATCGCGAAGCTCGCCGAGCACCTCGGCGTGCCGATGTCCGACACCATCGGCATCGGCGACAGCTACAACGATCTCGAGATGCTGCAGCTGTGCGGCGTCGGCATCGCGATGGGCAACGCCGACGACACCGTGAAGTCCTACGCCGACGAGGTCACGGCCGCCGTCTCGGACGACGGTGTGTTCCAGGCGTTCGAGCGCCACGGCCTGATCTGACGGCACACTGTCTGACCAGGCTTCGCTCAGTCCAGGAAGATGTCGGGGAACAGCGCCTCGTCCGGTGTGCCGGGCACTGCGGCATAGCCCGAGAAGTCGGTGACGCCGGCGGCCTCGAGCACGTCCTCGACGATGAGCGTCTGCCCGGTGTACGAGCGCGCGGGCTGCGTGAAGATCTCGTACGCGGCGTCGGCGTAGATCTCGGGCGTACGGCTGACCTTCATCATGCGGTCGCCGCCCAGGGCGAACTTGACGGCCGCGGTGGCGATCGTGGTGCGCGGCCACAGCGTGTTCGCGGCGATGCCGGCCTCGGCGAACTCCGCCGCGATCCCGAGCGTCGCCATCGTCATGCCGTACTTCGCGAGGGTGTACCCGGTGTGTCCGCCGAGCCACTTCGGCGACAGGTTGAGCGGCGGCGAGAGCGAGAGGATGTGCGGGTTCGCAGCATCCTTCAGAATCGGCACGGCGGCCCGCGAGAGCATGAATGTGCCGCGCACGTTGACGTCCTGCATGAGGTCGTACTTCTTGGCGTCGAGGTCGAGCGAGCGCGACAGGTCGATGACCGACGCGTTGTTCACCACGATGTCGATGCCGCCGAACTCGCCCTGCGTCTTGAGCACGGCCTCGGTGACGTCGTCGTCGTTGCGCACGTCACCGACGATCGGCAGCGCCTGGCCGCCGGCCGCCCGGATCTCGTCGGCCGCCGAGTGCACGGTGCCCTCGAGCTTGGGGTGGGGGGTGTCGGTCTTGGCCAGCAGCGCGATGTTCGCGCCGTCGCGCGCGGCGCGCAGCGCGATCGCGAGGCCGATGCCGCGGCTGCCGCCCGACATCAGGATCGTCTTGCCGGCGAGGGGCTTGTCACTCATCGGGGTCTCCTCGGGTCAGGATCGGGACTTGGCGGATGCTGCGGCGAAAGCCGCGACGCGGGCCTTCGCCTCGTCAGTGTCGAAGCGGGCTCCGATCGAGCGGGCCTCGTCGTCGAGGTTCTCGGCGAACGGGCGCCCGGCGCCGGAGCGGACGAGGCGCTTGGCCTGCCCGAATGCGCCGGTGGCGTTGTCGAGCCAGAACCGCGCCACCGCCTCGGCGCGCGACGCGACCTCGGCGGCGGGGACGACCTCGGTCACGAGTCCCCAGTCGAGGGCGGTCGGGGCATCGATCGTGAGGTCCTGCAGCAGCAGCTGCAGTGCGCGGCGCTGGCCGACCGCGGCCGGCAGCAGCGTCGAGACGCCGAGGTCGGGGGTGAGCCCGATGTTGGCGTACTTGCTCACGAACTTGGAGTGCTCGGACGCGACGATGTAGTCGGCGGTGAGCATGAGCCCGAGCCCGCCGCCCGCGACCGCGCCCTGCACGGCCGCGACGATGGGCTTATCCGACTCGACGAACGTGCGGATGCCGTCGTGGATGGTGTGCGCGGCACCGGTGACGTCGGCACCGGAAGCACCCGACGTCGCCATCTCGAACACGTCGCCGCCGGCGCAGAAGGCCGGGCCTGCAGCATCCAGCACGATCGCCCCCACGGAAGGGTCGGACGTGAGCTCGTGCGCGACGTCACGCCAGCGGGCGCCCATCTCGAAACCCATGGCGTTGAGGAACGCCGGACGGTTGAAGGTCACGCGCGCGAGGGCGCCGTCGCGCGTGACGAGGATCGAGTCGCTCACGTTTCTCCTTACTTCGGGGCCATGCGGATGGCGCCGTCGAGGCGGATGGTCTCGCCGTTGAGGTAGCCGTTGTCGACGATCGACATCACGAGCCGCGCGTACTCGTCGGGCTTGCCGAGGCGCTGCGGGTACGGCACCTGCTCGCCGAGCGAGTCTTGCGCGGCCTGCGGCAGGCCCATCAGCATGGGGGTCTCCATGATGCCGGGTGCGATCGTCACGACGCGGATGCCGTAGCGCGCGAGCTCACGCGCGATCGGCAGCGTCATCGCGTGCACGCCGCCCTTCGAGGCGGAGTACGCGGGCTGGCCGATCTGGCCGTCGAAGGCCGCGACGCTGGCCGTGTTGACGATGACGCCGCGGTCGCCGTCGGCGGTGGGCTCGGTCTTCGCGATGACGGCGGAGGCCTGGGAGATGACGTTGTACGTGCCGATGAGGTTCACGCGGATGATCCGCTCGAAGCCCTCGAGCGGCGACGGGGCGCCCTCGCGGTCGAGCACCTTGGCGGGCGGAGCGATCCCGGCGCAGTTCACGACGACGCGGAGGGGACCGGATGCTGCGGCCAGGGCGACTGCGGCCGCCACCTGGTCCGGGCTCGTGACGTCGGCCGGCGCGAACGATCCCCCGAGCTCTGCCGCGATGTCGGCGCCGGCCGAGGTCGGCAGGTCGACGATCGTGACTGTCGCGCCCGCGGCGGCGAGACGCCGGGCCGTGGCGAGCCCGAGTCCGCTCGCGCCACCGGTGACGAGTGCGGCGGTGCCCGTGAGGTCCATGGATTCTCCTTCGAAGTCCGGATTCTGCGGAACCGCGTATCAGCATACGCGGGACTCAGTCCCATCGCTCACCAGCCTGCAGCGCGACGGGACCAGGCTAACGGGCGGCCGCCGGAGCCGTCACGGCCCGAACTGGGGACCGATGCGTGTGAGGGCCGAGATGCGGTCGATCAGCTCGACGGGTCGCGCGAGGAGCAGGCGCGCCTCGCCGCGCGCGGACAGGTACTCCACGAGCCGCGACGTCGCCTGCGCGTCGCCGCGCCGGTAGCCCGAGAGGTAGTGCTGGGTGGCGCGCCACTCCAGCCGCTCGCCATCGAGCGTCGTGATCACGACGAGGAAGGTCGGCGTCTCGGCCGCGTCGCCCACCTCGAGACCGCCGGCCACGCCGCCGAGCAGCGCCGCCGCCATGTCGGAGACCGCGGGGTACGGCCACCAGCTCCCCGGCGGGGCCACCGTGACGGAGTGCACCTGCGCCCACGGCACGAACTGCGACCGCGGCTCGCCGATGTGGCGCGAGAGCCCGTCAGGGGCGAGTCGCACATGACGCGCCGCGGTGTCGCCGATCGCGACCGCCGGCGCGTCGCCCTCGAGCGCCGTGAGGGGTCCTCGGCGGCGGGTCGCGCGCGTGGTGGGCATGCCTCCATCCCATCACGCCGGTGGCGCGCACTGCGGCAGGCGGGTTGGACGGGCGCATGGAGATCCGGCTCAAGCGCTCGAGGCCTGATCCCCGGCAGGATGGACAGGTGTCGATCCCCGTCGAAGACGTCGCCGTCCCGGGACGCGTGCGGGCGCTCGCGCGCGGCGCGGAGCTCACCCCGGTCTGGGCCAACGAGCTCGGCGGTCTCACCTTCCGCAGCGACGACGGGCGGTATCTCAAGTACGGCCCGCGCAACGCCGAGACGTCGTTCGCCGGCGAGGCGGAGCGGCTGCGGTGGGCGGCGCGGTACACCGCCGTCCCGCGGGTGCTCGAAGCCGGAGGCGACGACACCCACGAATGGCTGGTGACGGCAGCCCTCCCGGGCCTGTCGGCGGTCGACCCGCGATGGATCCCGGATGCTTCGACCGCCGTCCGTGCGGTCGGCGAGGGTCTGCGCGCCCTGCACGACGCGCTGCCGGTCGACGACTGCCCCTTCGACTGGGGCGTGCCCGGGCGCATCGCGAATGCGGCGGGACGCGGCATCCGTGTTCCCGAGGTGTTCGTCGACGCGCCGCCGATCGACCGGCTCGTCGTGTGCCACGGCGACGCGTGCTGCCCGAACACGCTGATCGGCGACGACGGCCGGTGGATCGGGCACGTCGACCTGGGCGCGCTCGGCGTCGCCGACCGCTGGGCCGACATCGCCGTGGCGTCGATGTCAACGGCGTGGAACTACGGCGAGGGATGGGAGGACGCCCTCATCGAGGCGTACGGGATCGCGCCCGATCGTGAGCGCCTGTCGTACTACCGGGAGCTCTGGAACGCGACCTGACCGGCCGTCACCGCGCGCCGGGTGTCGTGAGCGCGGCTTGCCGGCCTTCCTCGCGCGCCGCGTCGAGCAGGCCGTCCAAGCGCCGTCGGGAGCGCCGGCGCCCCCAGAGCAGAGCGGCCGCCACCATCGCGATGCCGAGCAGCAGCGCGAGCTGCGGCCATGGCACCGCCCACACCAGGATCTCCTCCGAGACGGTGACGGTGTCATCCGCCGAGCCGTCCAGGGCCAGGACGTCCGCACGGACCTGCACGGTCGCCGGCACCAGGAACAGGGGCCAGACGCCGTCGACCACGGCGACGAACTGTCGCGCGTCTCCGGGGAGCAGTTCCTGGCGGTTCTCCCCCTCGGCCGGGAAGGCGGCGCTCTGGCCGGTCGCGCCGGCGTCGCCGGTGACCAGAAGACGCGTGTTGCCGTCGTTCACGACCTCGAACTCGACGGTGAGCTCCCCCGGGCGGAACGGATTCCACGACGTCGTGTAGGCGCCGGTCAGAGCACGCAACGACGCTGAGGGCGTGACCTCGCCGGTCACGCGCGTCAGCACGCGCACCCCGACCCGGCTCTCCACGCCGACGCTGGTGCCGTCCTCGGCGGACTCGACGGAGAGGATCGACGCGGTGATGCCCGCCGCGTGATCGCCCGGCTCCGCGCGCTCGGGCACGGCCACCTGGAACGGGACCACGGCCGTCTGACCCGCGGCCACCGCCACGGACTCCGGGATCTCGATCCACGTCCCGGCGGCGACGGACTCCTCGCCCGTGGGCAGGATGTCGAATCTCCCGGTGCGGGAGAAGAAGCCGTCCGCCGCAGTCAGGCGGAAGACCACGTCGACGTCGCTCACGTTGCGCACGGCGATGCGGTCCTCGATCACCTCGCCCGGATCGAGCGTGTGCTCCACGGCGGTGCGTCCGTCGGGCCCGGTCGGATCCGACGGCGTCACCGCCCAGCGGACCTCCGGCTGGTCCACCGCTGCGGACGCAGGCACGGCCGCCGACGCGGACGCTCCCCCCATGACGAGGGCGGACGCAGCGAGCGCGGCCACGAGCAGGGCGCCGGCGCGCGCAGGAGCGGAGAGGGCAGAGCGGAAGGTCATCGTCGAGCGGTTCCCGAAGTCGGGGTCGGGGCCGCCGACGCGGCCCCGACCCGGCGTGGATCAGCGGTGCGGATCAGAAGCTGTCCTCCCACAGGGTCAGCGTGAGCGTAGCGGAGTAGGCACCCGGGGTCTGCGTCGCCGGGGTCTTGAGTCGCAGCGCCGCGTTCGCCGTCCAGACACCGGGGGTGAGCTCGCCCTCGGAGTTGGGGGCGACCGCCAGCAGGTCGCCGCTCACCAGACCGGTGTTGTTCGCGGTCTCCCCGCTGCCGAGAGTCGGGTCGTCGAGCGACGTGACGACCTCGTCACCCGCACCCACCTGGAATTCGTCGCCGGTGAGCAGCGCCGGGACCCAGCCGAGCTTGTCGGCGCCGATCGTCGCGCCGCCGGGCCCGGTGAAGGCCGAGGACTGCCCCGACACGTACCAGAAGTTCTCGGCCGGCACCGCGGTGCGGTCATCGCTGACCGTGACCGTCGGCAGCACGCCGTCGAACACCCGGTTGCCGTCGGCGTCCGCGGCGACCTCGGTGAGCGAGGTCGAGGGGGACGCCACCGTCAGCGTGAGCGCGCCGACCGGAGCGAGCGGCTCGATGTCGACGTTCACGGTCACGTCGTCGTCCTCGAGCGGGTCCGCCAGCGCCGCCCCCGCGGTGCCGATGAGGAGGACGCCGCCGATCACGCCGACCGCTGTCCGGGCGAGGATGCCGCGCCTGGTGCTGTTCATGTGCTTCTCCAGTTCTTCGGAGGACGGGTTCCTCCGGCTCATCCGGCCGGACAGTCCGGCCGTCAAGTGGTGGAGGGGGCGGCCGGTGGCCGCCCCCTGTCGGCTCAGCCGCAGTTCGCGGCCGGATACGTGAACGGAACTGTCGTGGTGACGTCCTTGCCGCCGACGGACGCCTTCGCGACCACGCTCCCCTCTCCGGCGGGGATCTGACCGAGCCGCGTCGAGAAGGTGTACGCGGCGCCCTTGCCCGGGGCCAGCGCCGCGACCTGCTTGGTCCCGTACGGCGTCTGCACGTCCAGCGCCACGGGGACGGCATCCCCGTTTGTCACCTGCACGACGAGGGTCGCCTTGCCGAGCGTGCACCGCACACTCGGCGTCACCGTGACGACCAGCGGCGGCAGTTCGGCCTCGATGACGGTGACCGTCACCGACCCGGCCGCACCGGAGCCGTCGTTCGCGGTCGCGGTGATCACCGCGCTGCCGACGGCGAGCGCCGACACCCGGCCCTCCGCCGTCACGCCGACGATGTCGCCCGCGTTCGTGGACCACGTCACCGAACGGTCCGGCGCATCCGCCGGCTGCACGTCCGCGGCGAGGTCGAGGGCCGCGCCCCGCTCGAGCGTGACCGCGCCGTCGGCGACCCCGTCGCCCGAGACCACGACCGACGCGACCTGCTTCGGGAAGGCCAGCGCGCTCTCGAGCCCCTGACCGCCGACCCGCACCGTGATCCCGTCGAGCGACGCCGAGTTCGACCGATAGGTGTAGTCGAGCACGCCCCGGCCGTCGACCGTGACGAAGGCGATGTGGTCGATGCCGGTGACGTCGGCCGCCCGCGCCTCGATGACCAGGACCGCGCCGGGCGGGAAGCCCGTGCCGCTGAGCGTGACGTCCTTCGTCTCGTCGTCCATCGCCACGTCGAACTGCGGGGCGTCGGCCGCGAGCACCGTGCGCAGCGCGGTGTGCTGGAACGGGTTCGTCGAGGTGACCGCATCCGCTCGCCACGCGTCGGTGATCGGGCGCAGCGAACCGTCGCCCGAGATCAGCAGGTAGGCGAGCGAGTCCGCCGCGACCCCGTCGGGCAGGGTCATGGGCAGGTCGCCGTCCTGGTTGCCGTCGTTCGTCCGCAACGGCGTCTCCGACAGGCCGATCAGGCGGTTGTGCTCGTCGTAGGCCGCGCCGACGCTGCGGATCGTCTCGCCCGTCGCCGGCGTCTCGAGCAGGTACCCGACGGATGCGGTCGACTCGCCCATCGTCGAGGTCAGGCGGATCATGTTGACGGGCTCCGCGATCGCGTCGCCCACGAACGTGAGCCGGGGGTCTCCCCACACCACGCGGTCGCCGCCGTCTCCGGCCGGGTCCGCCACGAGCCGGATCGCCTCGTACGAGCGTCGCGCCCCGTCCTCGTCGACGTACGTCAGGTCGAGGTCGAACCGGTGCAGGTCCTTCTGCGTCTGCGCCGACCCGGAGTATCCGTGGTTCGACAGCACCGGCGACTCGCCGAGCTTCGTCCATCCCTCGGCGACCAGCGTCCCACCGGCCGGTGTGGGCGCCATGTCGGCGTACACCCCGTTCGTCAGCGTCGAGGCGTCCTTCGCGGCCCAGACCTGGAAGGTCACCGCCGGGCCGTCGCCGTCGCCCTCGCCGTCGGGCTGCAGCGTCCAGTCGATGCCGACGTCCGCGGTGAACCGCAGCGCGTCGCGCGCCGACACGTCGACGTCGAGCACCTGGTGTGCGCCACCCGCGATGCCATGGGCGTACTGCGTGGTCACAGCATCCGTCCCCTGCCCGCTCTTGCGGAGCACCAGCGGGGCGCCGCCCTGCGACTGGTCGACGGTGATCCCATCGGTGCCGCTGTACGCGTACAGCAGGTTGCCGTTCAGCACCGTCGACTGGTCGGAGCCGACCGCGATCTCATCGGGCAGGAAGTCGCTGAGGTACGCCTGCTGCCCCGCGGGTGCGGCCGCGCGCTCGAACGAGATCCGGTAGGTCTCGGTGCCGGCGCGCACGGTCGCCGTGCCGGGGACCCCGGCCGCCTGCTTGACGTCGACGAAGATGCCCTCGTCGTACTCCGCGGTGATCTTCGGCGTCTTGGCCGCCGAGCTCAGCACCACGGTGTAGTCGTGCACGTCAGCCGTGAAGTCGGCCAGCGGCGCGCCGTCGAGCTCGACCGCGGTCAGCGCGGGGTCGCCGGGAAGCTCCACCGCGATGCGGGGCTCGCCCCACACGACCTGGTCATGGCTGTTGCTGCCGTTGGCGTTGACGACGAGGCGGAGCGCCTCGTAGCGCTGGGTCTGACCATTGCCGTCGACGTAGGTGAGCGGCACGTCGTCGAAGGTGTGGTCGGCGGCGTACTTGATGAGCGCGCTGTTGGACAGCTTGGTCCACCCCGTGCTCACCACCGTGCCGGCGCCGGCCGCTCCCGGATTCATCGGCGTGTAGTAGGCCGACGTGAGCTGGTCGACGTCCTTGTGACCCCAGACCTCGAAGATGACGGATGACGTCGCGTTGGTGCCCTTGTCGCCGTCGATGCCTCCCAGACCCGAGAAGCTCACCGCCTCCTTGTCGGAGATGTCGACATCGATCAGCTGGAACGAGTTGCCACCGAAGCCGCCCACCGCCTCGCGCTGCGTGAACGTCTTGAGCGGGTTGCCCGAGATGTTCTTGTCCTCGTAGATCCCGCGGTAGCCGCTGAAGGCGTACAGCAGGTCGCCGGCGTCGGTGCGGTCGACGGCGATGACGCCGCTGCCGTTCAGAGACGGGACCTCGATGAGATCGGTGAGCGGGAGAGTCGGCAGTGCCGCCTCACGGTACGCGATGTTCACGGTGTACGTGACCTGGTTGCCCTCGTTCCCGACGTGGATCTTCGCGACGCCCGGCACACCGGTCGGCTGCTCGACTGTCACATCGAACCCTTCGGGAGCGGTCGCGGTGACGACCGGGACGCCGCCCTCGGGGTAGTACGCCGGGAAGGTGTAGTCGTAGGTCAGCGTCTCAGGCGCGAAGCCGTCCACGGCGAGCCCGTCGACCTCGATCGCGGTGAGCGACGGAATCGCGAGCTCCTCGTAGATCGTCTTCGACTCGGCCGTCGGGTCGTCGCCCGCCGACAGCGGCTTCAGCGTGTAGCTGTAGCTCAGCAGCGCGGTGTCGGTCTTGTTGATCACGGCGGCGATCGGCTCCGCACCCCACGTCGGGTTGCCGACGCCCTTCTGGTGCGTGAGCAGACGCAGCACGACGTCGTCGGTCGACTCGGCCTGGTACGGGAAGAGGCTCTTCGTGTTGAACGTCGAGAGCTGCTCAGGCGTGTGGTGCAGCGCGACCGCCTCCAGCGGCGTGCCGCTGTACCCCTCGCCGTAGTCGATCGACGCGAGCAGTCCGTTCCCGTCGTCGTCGGTCAGCGCGAGCCAGCGCACGTCCGTCGCGTTGCCCGTCTCCTGGATGCGCATGTACGGGAAGTA
>JAVBUG010000276.1:0-2995 GCA_031555515.1 Microbacterium sp.
GCCGCGCCAGTACTCCATCTCGTCGAGCCCCAAGGCAGACCCCGACACCGTGGAGCTCACCGTTTCGGTGGTGCGATTCGAGACGGACTCCGGCCGCGCGCGCGGCGGCGTCTGCTCGACGTTCCTCGCCGACGGCGACGCGCTCGCGGCGCCGGTGTACCTGCAGCGCTCTCCGGCCTTCCGCCCGCCGGCTGCCGGCGACACGCCGATGATCATGATCGGGCCGGGCACGGGCATCGCGCCGTTCCGGGGGTTCCTGCGGGATCGCCGCGCCGACGGCCACACCGGCCGCAACTGGCTGTTCTTCGGCGAGCAGCACGCCGCGAGCGACTTCTACTACCGCGACGAACTCGATGACATGCGCGAGGACGGGTTCCTCACGCGCCTCGACGTCGCGTTCTCACGCGACCAGCGGCAGAAGATCTACGTGCAGGACCGCATGATCGAGCACGGCGCTCACCTGTGGCGCTGGCTGCAGGACGACGGCGCGCACGTCTACGTGTGCGGCGATGCGATGCGCATGGCCAAGGACGTCGACGCGACCCTCGTCGCGATCGCCCAGCAGCACGGCAAGCTCTCCGAGGAGGCCGCCGCCGAGTACGTCCGCGGCCTCGCCGCCGACGAGCGCTACGTCCGCGACGTGTACTGACGCCCCCGGGCGCTGGCGGGTGGACGCCGTCGACGCCGTTCCGGACGGACACGCAGAGGAGCGGATGCCTCGAGCCGAGGCATCCGCTCTCCGTCAGAGCAGGTGCGGTCAGATGCGCTGCTTCGCCAGCGACGCGCGCGGGATGACGTAGACGAACACCGTCAGGAGCAGGAGCCCGACGTACGCGGCGACGAAGCCGTAGAACGCTGCCTGATAGCCACCTGTGGCGAGCTGCGACGCGTTGAGCACCTGCGGCACGAGGAACCCGCCGTAGGCGCCGCTCGCCGAGATGAGGCCGAGCGCCGCGGCCGCCTTGCGGATCATCTTCGTGGCCTCCGGCGTGCCGGGCTCGTAGCCCCGCGCCTGCGAGCGGGCGGCGAAGATGCTCGGGATCATGCGGTAGGTCGAACCGTTGCCCATGCCGGTCGCCGCGAACAGCACGAGGAAGCACGCGAGGAACACGACGAAGTTGTGCATCGGCAGTGTCCAGACGAGCGCCAGGGCGCCGAGGGCCATCACCGAGAACGCGCACACCGTGACGCGTGCGCCGCCGAAGCGATCGGCGAGGCGGCCGCCGTAGGGGCGGGCGAGCGAGCCGACGAGCGCGCCGAGGAAGGCCAGCGAGACCGCCGCCTGTCCGACCTGGATCGTCGAGAACTCGGGGAACTGGTCGGCGATGAGCTTCGGGAAGACGCTCGCGAACCCGATGAACGAGCCGAACGTGCCGATGTAGAGCACGGCCATGACCCACAGGTGCGGTTCGCGCAGGGCCGCGGCCGAGCTGCCGAAGTCCGCCTTCGCGGAGGACAGGTTGTCCATGTAGCGCCACGCGCCGAACATCGCGAGGAGGATCAGCGGGATCCACATCCAGCCGGCGAGCGAGATGTTGAGCGTCGCGCCGGCGCCGATGGTCACCGCGATCGGCACGGCGAACTGGGCGACGGAGGTGCCGAGGTTGCCGCCGGCGGCGTTCAGCCCGAGCGCCCAGCCCTTCTCCTTCTGCGGGAAGAAGTACGTGATGTTCGCCATCGAGCTCGCGAAGTTGCCGCCGCCGACGCCGCCGAGTGCTGCGACGAGCAGCAGCACGCCGAACGGGGTCTCGGGGTTGGAGACCACGATGCCGAGCAGTGTCGCGGGGATCAGGAGCAGGGCCGCCGACACGATCGTCCAGTTGCGGCCGCCGAAGATCGCGACCATGAACGTGTACGGGAAGCGCAGGGTCGCGCCCACGAGGCTCGGCAGCGAGATGAGCCAGAACGACTCGGAGCTGGTGAGCTGGAAGCCTGCGGCCGGCAGCATCACGACGACGATGCTCCACAGCTGCCAGATGATGAACCCGAGGAACTCGGCGAAGATCGACCAGCCGAGGTTGCGCCGGGCGATCGCGCGGCCCGAGGCCGCCCAGAACGTCGGATTCTCGGCGTTCCAGCCGTCGATCCAGCGACCGGGGCGGTGTGTGAGGGTGACCGGCGCATCGGCCGGGGCGATGGTGCGGGATGGAGCAGCGGTATCCGTGAGCGACGGATCGGTCGTTGTCATGACGCCTCCCTGGGGTGAGCAACACTGGGGGTGAGTGTGTCTCCACGCTAGGAACCGGGTGTTTCGGCCCGCCTGCTCGCGCGGTTACCTCTCCGTCACTTCTCGATCACGGATGCCGCGGCCCGAGGTGGACGCGCCGTCACACGTCGGAAACACGCGGGGCTTCTAAACTCGAAGGCATGCGCGTCGACATCGTCACGATCTTCCCGACGTTCTTCGACGTGCTCGGCGTCTCGCTGATCGGGAAGGCGCGGGATCGCGGCATCCTGGACATGCACGTCCACGATCTGCGGAACTGGACCCATGATCGCCACCGCACCGTCGACGACACCCCTTACGGTGGCGGCGCGGGCATGGTGATGAAGCCGGAGCCCTGGGGTGAGGCGCTCGATGAGGTGCTGAGCGACGACGCTGTGCTGCTGGTGCCGTCGCCCGCCGGTGAGCTCTTCTCGCAGCCGATGGCCCGCGAGCTCGCCGACGAGAAGCACCTGGTGTTCGCGTGCGGCCGCTACGAGGGCATCGACCAGCGGGTCGTCGACCACTACGCCGCGCGCGGACGCGTGCGGCTCGTGAGTCTCGGCGACTACGTGCTCAACGGGGGAGAGGTCGCCGCCATGGCCGTGATCGAAGCCGTGTCGAGACTGGTTCCCGGAGTGGTCGGCAATCCCGAGAGCCTGATCGAGGAGTCGCACGAGGACGACGGTCTCCTCGAATACCCGAGCTACACGAAGCCCCCCGTCTGGCGCGACATCGAGGTCCCGCCGGTGCTCCTGAGCGGCAACCACGGCGCGATCGCGAAGTGGCGGC
>JAVBUG010000043.1:0-6971 GCA_031555515.1 Microbacterium sp.
CCCGCGAGCTTCTCGACCGAGGCGCCCCAGCGCTCGTTCAGCTCGGCGAAGTAGCTCTCCTTGTCGCCGTCGGCGGCGCCGCGCGCGATGTCGACGAGCTTCTGACGGTAGATCGGGCCGTACAGGTCGATCTGCGCGTCGTCGGCCACGTTGTTGATGAGGCCCTCCTTGCCGGCGGGGGCGGGGTTGATCTCCATGAGCTCGACGCCCGCCTCCTCGAAGCCGGCGAGATTCTCGGGCAGCGGCTTGTCGATGACGGGGGAGATCATGCCCTGCGCCTCGGTGTAGCCCGAGTCCTCGACGACCCACTGGATCCAGGCCCAGGCGGCGGCCTTGGCCTTCGAGTGCTTGCTCACCGCGAGGTTGTAGTCGCCGCCGATGACGGCGAGCTGCGTGCCGTCGACGTTCGCCGGGAACGCCATGTAGCCGATGTCGTCGGCCGACGCCCCGTTGTCCTCAGCGGCAGCCTGCATCTGCGAGATCGCCCACGAGCCGAGCGTCATCGCGGCGATCTTGCCGGTGCCGAGGTCGACCTTCGACTGCTCCCAGTTGGTGGTGAGCGGGTCGTCCTCGGTGAGACCGGCGGCGACGCTGTCGTACAGCAGCGAGTCGATCGCGTAGACGTCGGTGCCCTCGGTCCACGGGGCCGTGGCTTCGGCCAGCGGGATCGGGGCGTCCGCGTCGTCGGTGACGACGCCGAGGTTGCCGCAGCTCTGCGTCAGCGGCCAGCCGTCCTTGTAGTTCGTGTAGAGCGGGATGGCGTCGGTGTTGTCCTTGACCTTCTGCAGCGCCTCGAGCCATTCGTCCTCGTTCGTCGGCAGCGCGGTGACGCCGGCCTCTTCGAAGACCTTCTTGTTGTAGACGACGCCGTTCGCGTTGCCGCCCCACGCGATGCCGTACTGCGTGCCGTCGTAACTGGCAGCCGGGAGGAAGCGGTAGGTGTCCTCGAAGTCGGCGGTGTCGCCGAGCGGCTCGAGGAACTGCTCGTACTGCTCGGGCTTGATCGCCGGGATGCCGATGACGTCGCCGTAGTTCGTGGTGCTCATGCGCGTGAGCATCTCGCCGGCGTAGTCGGTGATGCCCTCGAACGTGACGTTCACGTCGGGGTACTTCTTGTTGAACTCGTCGGCGTACTTCTGGAACGTGCCGTCCTCGACGAGGTCGGTGCGCCACGTGACGACCTTGATGTCGCCCTTGACCTCGCCGTCGATCGTGTTGTCCGCGTCGCTCGCGCCGCCGCCCGCGCAGCCGCTGATCGCGACCGCGGCGGCCGCCAGCAGTGCGATGCCCGCGAATGCCTTCTTCGCCATGTGATTCTCCTTGTCAGGTTCGCCCTTGAACTGCCGGTGCGCGTCGCCGCACCGTTGCGTGGTTCGTCGCGCGGTCAGAATAGGCATCTTCGAAACGGTTCCGCAAGCCCCGGATGTCAGCGCTGTCTTGTCTTGTCCGGCAGGCATGGTTCGAAGAAACAGTCCTCTTGAACTGGGATTATTTTGTATTCCACAACGGATGCTGCGCCTCGATGTCTCGGCAATGTCCTACGTGGACATTGCCGTCCTGACGGTGCTAGCGTGAAGCGCGCCAGGCAAGGAGGCCCACCGATGACGGTTCAGCAGCGCGCGACCCTCGACGACGTCGCGCGGCTCGCGGGAGTGAGTTCGAAGACCGTCTCGCGCGTGTTCACGCACCGCGACCTCGTCGCCCCCGAGACCGTCGAGCGCGTGCTCACGGCGGCCAAGCGACTGCGGTTCCGCCCGAATCCGCTGGCGCGCAATCTGCGTCGCGGCGGCCCGACCAACACCATCGGGTTCATCATGGGCGAGCTGAACAACCCGTTCTATTACAAGCTCGCGGCCGGCATCGAACGCGAACTGTCGGCCCACGGGTTCTCGCTCGTGGTCGCGACCACCGACGACACAGCGGAGGGTGAGGAACGCGTCGCAGACGCCCTGCTCGGCCAGCGGCTGGGCGCGCTGCTGCTCATCCCCGTCGCCGACGACCAGTCGTACCTCGAGGGCGAGCGCCACCTCGGGACTCCCGTGATCGCGATCGACCGGCCGGCGCGCAACCTCGTCGCCGACTCGATCGTGCTCGAGAACCACCGCGGGGTGTTCGACGCGACGACCCGGCTGCTCGAGCGCGGCCATCGGCGCATCGGCTACATCTGCAACCCGGCCTCGGTCTACACGCAGGCCGAGCGCTTGCGCGGCTACCGCGACGCGCTCGCCGCCTACGGGATCACCGACTCGTCCCGGTGGGAGCGGCTCGCCGATGACCTCGCCGTCCCCGCCGACGGCTTCATCGCCGACCTGCTCGACCAGGACGACGCTCCGACGGCCATCATCACCGGCAACAACCGCGTCACGATCGGCGCGCTGCGCGTGCTGCGCGATCGCGGCGACGACGGCACGGCGCTCGTCGGCTTCGACGACTTCGACACCGCCGACGTGCTCGGCGTGACAGTCGTCAGCTACGACCCGCTGGCGCTCGGCAAGGCCGCCGCGACGCTCGCCATCGAGCGCATGCAAGACCCGGCCGGCTTCACCAGACAGCTCGAGATGCCCACGTGGATCGTCGAGCGCGGCACCGGCGAACGCGCCCCCGCAGAGAGGACGACCGCATGACCCCCCGCTTCATCCGTCTCGAGAGCGAGGGCGTCGGCGTGCTCGTCGACGCGCGCGGCCCCGGCCTTCCCCACGTGCTCCACTGGGGTACGCCGATCGGCGGGATCACGGATGCCGATGCCGACGCCCTCGCGAAGGCGCTGAGTCGCCAGAGCGCGCCGGGCACGCTCGACGCCGCGTGGCAGGTCTCGCTGTCGCCGCAGGAGGGCGACGGGTGGACCGGCCGGCCCGGGATGCAGCTGCGCCGCGACGGTATCGTGCACCACGCGCGGTGGGACGTGAGCCGCATCGAGGCCGACGATCGCTCGTTCACTGTCGAGGCGCGGGACGCGGCATCCGCTCTGCGTCTGTCGATCACGGTCGGCATCGAGGCGGGCGGTGTGGTGTGGGTGCAGCACGCGCTCGCGCACGAAGGGGGCGCGGATGCTGCACCCGTCGACGTCGACTGGCTCGAGGCGACCCTGCCGGTGCCGTCGACGACCGACACGCTGCTGACCTTCGACGGGCGCTGGACGCGGGAGAAGCGTCCGGTCGTGACGCCGATGCCCGCCGGCGCGACCGTGCGGCAGACGCGGCGCGGCCGCCCGGGGCACGACAACCCCGTCGCGACGATCGCCGGGATCGGGGAGCCCCGCTGGCAGCGCGGTGCGCTGTGGGGCGTGCACCTCGCGTGGTCGAGCGACCTCACGACGCGGATCGACCGCATCACCGACGCGGTGACGCTCATCGGCGCGGGGGAGCTGCTGCGTCCGGGCGAGATCCGGCTCGCACCCGGGAAGGAGTACCGCGCGCCGCGCGCGGCCTTCGTGCACACGGCCGATGGGCTCGACGGTTTCGCGCACCGCGTGCACACGTGGCTGCGGTCGAGGCCGCAGCATCCGTCGTCCGTGCGCCCTCTCGTGCTCAACACGTGGGAGGCCGTCTACTTCTACCACGACGCCGATCGGCTCGCCGCGCTCGCCGAGCGCGCCGCCGAGGTCGGCATCGAGCGGTTCGTGCTCGACGACGGCTGGTTCCAGGGCCGCCGTGACGACTCGACGAGCCTCGGCGACTGGGTCGTCGACCGGTCGGTGTGGCCGGACGGGCTCGGTCCGCTCGCGGCGCGCGTGCACGAGCTGGGCATGCAGTTCGGGCTGTGGTTCGAGCCCGAGATGATCAGCCTCGACTCCGATGTCGCGCGCGCCCATCCCGACTGGCTGCTCCACGATGCCGGCCATCTCGACCACGACCCCGGGGTGTCGTGGCGGGGGCAATACGTGATGGATCTCGCGCACCCCGACGCGTACGCCCATGTGCTCGGGCAGATCGACGTGCTGGTGGGCGAGCTCGGCATCGACTTCATCAAGTGGGACCACAACCGCGACCTGGTCGAGAGCGTGCACGACGGGCGCCCGGGCGGCCACGCCCAGATGATCGCGGTCTACGGACTCATCGCGGAGCTGAAGTCGCGGCATCCGTCGCTCGAGATCGAGTCGTGCTCGAGCGGCGGCGCCCGGACCGACCTCGGGATCCTCGACGTCACCGACCGGGTGTGGGCTAGCGACTCGAACGACCCGGTGGAACGCCAGGACATCCAGCGCTGGACCAGCCTGCTGCTGCCGCCCGAACTGGTCGGCGCGCACGTGGGCCCGACGACGTCGCACTCGTCGGGGCGCACCACGGCACTGTCGTACCGCATGGCGACGAGCCTCATGGGCTCGGCCGGGTTCGAGTGGGACATCTTGTCGTGCGACGACGAAGAGACCGCCACGATCACGCGCTTCGCCGCGCTCTACAAAGAGCTGCGGCCCATCGTGCACGGCGGACGGATGCTGCATCCCGAACTGCGCGACCCCGCCTGGCGTGCGACGGCCTTCGTCGCGGACGAGGCGGCGGTGGTGGTCGTCGCGACGGTGGCGAGCCTCGAGGACGCCCGCGCCGAGCGGCTGCGGGTGCCGGGGCTCGCGCTCGACCGCCGCTACCGCGTGCGGGTGCGCCGGGAGATCGGCGCGGCCGCGTACGGATGGATCGCGCCGGAGTGGTTCACCGCCGGTGAGATCGAACTGCCAGGGTCGCTGCTCGCGGAGGTAGGCCTGCAGCTGCCGACGCTGTGGCCCCTGCAGGCGTTCGTGCTCCACCTCGAGGCCCTCTGACCAGGGCCGCGGTTCAGGTCAGGCCGGCGAGGAAGAGGGCCTGCTTCGGGAACTGGAACGCCTGGCCGCCCTCGTGGCCGTTGTGCGTGTAGACCTCGATCTGCTTGGTCGGGTTCGTGTGGCGGTTGTACGCCGCGTACACGGTCGACGGCGGGCAGATGGTGTCCATGAGGGCGACGGAGTACAGGGCCGCAGCATCCGCCCGCTTCGCCATGTTCACGCCGTCGAAGTACGACAGTGTCTCGAACACCCGCTCGTCACGGCCGCGGTGCACGGCGAGGTAGCGCACGACCTCCTGGTACGGGTCGTCGCCGGTGAGGCCGACGGCGCGCTCGAAGTGGCTCAGGAACGGCACGTCGGGCATGACGGCGACGAGGCCGTCCGACAGGCCGGCCGCCGCGATCGCGAGACCGCCGCCCTGGCTCGCACCGCACACCGCCACGCGGCCGGCGTCGACCTGGGGAAGCGCCCGCACGGCGTCGACGGCGCGCACGGCATCGGTGTAGACGCGGCGGTAGTAGTACGTCTCGGGGTCCTCGATGCCGCGGGTCATGAAGCCCGACGACGACGGGCCGGTGCCGTGCGGGTCGAGGGTGTCGCCGCCGGAGCCCCACATCGAGCCCTGGCCGCGCGTGTCCATGAAGAGGTGGGCGTAGCCGGCGGCGGCCCAGGCGAGGCGCTCGCCGGCGAGACCGCGGCCGCCGCCGTAGCCCTGGTACTCGACGACCGCCGGGAGCGGTCCCGTCGCGCCCGCGGGCAGCGTCAGCCACGCCTTGACCGGATCGCCGCCGAAGCCGGGGAAGGTCAGGTCGAAGATGTCGACCAGCGAGTACGGCGTCTCGAGGTGCACCACCTCGGGTGCGGCATCCCACTGCCGCGACTGCGCGAGCGTGTCGGCCCAGAAGGCGTCGAAATCGGCGGGTTCGCGAACATCGGGCGCGTAGTCCTCGAGCTCAGCGGGGGACAGATCGAATCTCGGCACGCGCTTACATTAGCGCGTGGCGCGGAAGCGCTTCGATACGACGTCTCGAGAAGGCGACGGGGTCTCGATGGGGGAGGGGTATTCGAGGCCCCGCCGCCGGTCTCTGGGCGCCGAGCGGGCGCTGTGTGGGGAAGTCTTCGGGTCGATCGTGCGGCTTCGCGTCAGAGACGGATCTCTGCGATGACTTCACCGTACTCGGTCTCGCCGACCGGTGTGAAGCCCACACGCTCGAAGAATGCCTGAGGACCGCCCTCGCCGGCCTCGTAGATGACGTTCACGTGATCCATTCCGCGGTTGCGTGCCTCTTCGAGGAGGCCGTCCACCGCGAAGCGCCCGACGCCACGGCCCTGGTCGTCGGCGTCGACGTTGATGCGCCACAGCACCGAGCGGAAGTGCTCCTGCGGGTCGTCGAGGTCGAAGTTGCCGCTGACGAAGGCGACGACCTCCTCGCCGTCGACCACGACGCGCTGCCACGTCGTCTGCGGGTTGACGACCGTCGCGGCGATGCCGTAGCTCACCGGCGAGAGGAACTCCTCCTGGCCGGGCTTGAGCGACATATTGTTGACCGCCACGATGGTCGCGGCGGACAGTTCGACGAGTCGCAGTTCACCCATGGACCACAGGCTAGCCCCCATGGCGGCATCCGGCATCGTCCGAGTCGCGGATTAACACGGTGTTCATACGCCGAAGTATCTTGACGTCGAGATATCTCGGCCGCTTGCGATAGGCTGAACGCCGACCCGCAAGAAGGACGTGACTGGTGACCGACTCGACCATCATCTACACCTACACCGACGAGGCACCGGCCCTCGCGACCGCATCGTTCCTGCCGATCGTGCAGGCCGTGACCCGCCAGGCGGGAGTGGACGTCGAGACGCGCGACATCTCGCTCGCGGGCCGCATCCTCGCGGCGTTCCCGCAGAACCTGACGCCCGAGCAGCAGGTCGGTGACGCGCTCGCCGAGCTCGGCGGCCTCGCGACGCTCCCCGAGGCGAACATCATCAAGCTGCCGAACATCTCGGCCTCGATCCCGCAGCTCAAGGGCGCGATCGCCGAGCTGCAGTCGCAGGGCTACGACATCCCCGACTACCCCGACGAGGCGCAGTCGCTCGAAGACAAGGACGTGCGCGCCCGCTACGACCGCATCAAGGGCTCGGCGGTCAACCCCGTGCTCCGCGAGGGCAACAGCGACCGCCGTGCGCCGCTGTCGGTGAAGAACTACGCGCGCAAGCA
>JAVBUG010000176.1:0-13064 GCA_031555515.1 Microbacterium sp.
ACGTCTTCATCGGCATCTACGCCGCCAGCTACGGCTGGGTCGCCCCCGACGAACACGTCTCCGGCCTCGAAGACGAATACAACCTCGCCCCCCGCGAGATGCCCAAACTCATCTACGTCAAAGACACCGACACCCGCGACCCGCGCCTTTCCGAACTCATCGCCCGCATCCAAGCCGACGACACCGCCGCCTACCTCCACTTCCACGACACCGCCGACCTCGAAGACCAGGTCGCCGGCGACCTCGCCATGCTCCTCGCCGAACGCTTCGACGAGTCCCGCGCGCCCGCAGCGCCCGACGCCGAGGCCGGGCCGGTGGGTCTCGTGGGACGCGTCCCGGTGCCCTACACGACCACCATCGGCCGAGTGGCCGACATCGACGCGGTGCGCACCCTGCTGGCGCGGGGCACCGACCGCGTGGTGAGCCTCATCGGCCCGGGCGGCATCGGCAAGAGCCGGCTGGCGATCGAGTCGGCCATGGCCTGCGGCGATCTGTTCCCGGACGGGGTGTACTTCGTCCTCCTCGAGGGTGTGCTCGAGCCGGGACTGCTGCTGCCGACGATCGCCTACTATCTCGGCATCCGCGACAACGGCGAAGCCGCGCTCGAAGAGCGCATCGCCCACGCCCTCGCCGATCGCCGCGTGCTGATCGTGCTCGACAACTTCGAGCAGATCGTCGACGCCGCGCCCGTCCTGGTGCGGCTGTACACGGTCGCGCCGACCGCGACGTTCCTGGTGACGAGCCGGATCGTGCTGCGCATCCGCGGCGAGCGCGTCTACGACGTGCCGCCGCTGACGACGCCCGCCGGCGACGGCCCCGCGAGCCTCGACCGCACGACGCGCTCGGCGGCGGTGTCGCTGTTCGTCGACCGGGCGCGGGCGATCGACCCCCGCTTCGACGTCACGCCCGGCAACGCGCGGGATCTCGCCGACATCTGCCGCCGGCTCGAGGGGCTGCCGCTGGCGATCGAGCTCGCCGCGGCGAAGGTGCGGATCCTCAACCCGGCGCAGATCGCCGCCCGCCTCGAGCAGAGCCTGCCGCTGCTCACCGCCGCGGTGCGTGATCTGCCCGAGCGCCACCGCACGATGCGGGCGACGATCGACTGGAGCGTGAGTCTGCTGCCGCCCGAGCAGCGCGAGCTCCTCGAGGACCTCGGCGTGTTCGCCACCCGATTCACGCTCGACGCCGTCGAGGCTCTGGGCGAGGGCCGCCCGTGGGGCGGACACGCGATCGACGCCCTCACCGCCCTCGCGGACGCCTCGCTGGTGAAGCAGAGCGAGCTCGGCGGCAGGCGCGTGTTCTCGCTGCTCGCGATCGTGCGCGAGTACGCGCTCGGACGCCTCAAAGAACGCGGTGACGCCCAGCGCGTGCGGCGCGCGCACGCCGATTACTACCGCGCGCTCGTCCAGCACATCGCCCCCGAGCTCGGCGGGCGGGGGCAGGCCGATGCGGTGGTGCGGCTCGGGCTCGAGCTGCCGAATCTGCGCGCGGCAGTGCGCCATCTCGTCTACACGAACCGGCTCGACGACGCCGGCGACTTCGCGTGGTGCCTGCTCATCTACTGGTGGATCTCGGGCTTCTTCGCCGAGGTGCGGGTGTGGATGCTCGAGCTCCTCGAGAAGCAGCACGAGCAGCCGATCACGCCGCACACCCGCGCGATCGCGTGGTTCTTCGCGCTGTGGGGCGAGATGTGGCAGCGGCCCAGCGAACAGGTGGTGGCGGGGCTGGGCGAATGCGTGCGCCTGTTCCGCGAGAGCGGCGACGAGGACGCGGCGGCGATGGCGCTCGCCGCGCGTGCGACGGCGCGCGTGCAGTTCTCGCATCTCGACACCGACAAGGCCGAGACCGAGCTGCGCGAGGCTGTCGTGACGCTGCGCGATCGCGGCAACACCTGGGCCGAGGCGATCACCGAGGTGTCGCTCGGACGGCTCGCCTGGGTGCGCGGCTCCACCGACGTCGCCCTCGCCCACTTCGATCGCGCCACGTCGGTCGCCGAGGCGCGCGGCGACCTGTTCACGACCTCCGTCGCCGGCAACCTGCGGTCGCGCCTGAACTTCCAGCTCGGCCGCATCGAGGAGGCGGAGCGCGAGTTCGTGCACACCCTGCTGCTGTCGGTCGGGCTGCACTACGAGGAGGGCGTCGCGTACGGACTCGAGGGGGTGTGCGCGGTCGCGGCGGCGCACGGCGAAGCGTGGCGGGCGGCGGCGCTGGCGGTGGCCGCGGGCGAGATCCGGCGGCGCATCGGCATCTTCGACGTGGAGGCCTTCACGGTGCACACGCCGTACCTCGAGATCCTGCGCGGCCGCGATCCGCAGAGCGTCGAGGCGGGCGAGCTCGCCGGGGCCGAGCTCACCGTCGCCGAGGCCGTGCAGCTGGCGTTGCCGGAGCACGAGTTCGCGACGGTCGCCGACGTGCTGCGCGCCTGGTAGCCGGGAGGATCCAGGATGCTGCGGGCCGCAGCATCCATCACCGTCCGAGGTATCAGCACCCGGTGCGGCGCGCTCTGGTGCGGTGAGGCGTGCGCTCGTATGCTGTGCACCGACTGCGCTCCTCGGATTCATCGGGTGGACGGTGCTCGTGGGGATCGGGCAGCGCAGCGAGGGGGTCGGGATGGCTCTGGTTCCTGATGTGCCGCGCGTCGAGATCGACGCCGACGGCGATGCGCTCGACCTGCGCCTGGACCCCGCCCCGCCCGGAACAGGCCCCGACCAGACGGACATCGTGCTGCTGGCCGACGCGGTTCTCGTGGCACGGGCCGACGCCGTGGCCACGGTGCGCGTGCACGGGTCGGACGACTTCCACTACGCCGTGATCGTGTCGCGCGGGTCCGGGGTGGAACTCGTGCACCTCGAGCCCGACGGCGACGGCTATTCAGCGCGGATCGCGGTGTCGGACGGCGAGCGCGTGCACCTCAGCATCGTCGCGAGCGACTTCGAGACGGGGATGGCCCGCCTCGAGGAGCAGGTCGCGCAGGGCGGCATGGGCGCCGGAGGCGAGGAGTCCACGATGGCCGAGCCGCCGCCCGACCTCGGCGACGTCCTCGGCGGCGGCCTCGGCGTCGGGGGACGATCCCCCGGACTCGCTCCCCCGCCGATGGCAGCCCCGGCACCCGCTCCGCCGGCCCCGGCCCCGGCCCCGGCGCCCGGCCCTGCGCCCGCGCCGGCGCCCGGCCCTGCGGCACGGCCAGCCGCACCGTCGACCGGCGTCTCGGGCGCCGCGCCCGTGCCGGCGTTCGTCGACGCGGCGATCCCGTCGCGGCTCGTGCAGGGGGTCGGGTTCGATGCGGTCATCCGGGTGTCGCTGCGGGACCTCGTGCCGGCCGCGGGCACCGCGCACATCAAGGCTCCGGCGACCTTCGACCCGACGCGCGAGATCGAGGTGGCGGTCCAGCTGCGCGGGCTCTCATTCGCCGACGGGCAGCCGTCGTCGCTCACCACCACCTTGCCGGCCTCCGCCGACGAGCCCCGGCGCCTCGTCTTCCGCCTCGTTCCGCGAGATCCGGGGCGCGGCCACATCACCGTCACGTTCACGCAGCCGCCCGTGACGGCGACGCTCGCGACGCTCGCCCTGAGCGCCCCCGTCCTCCCCGCCGATGCGGGCGACGCCGACCCGGGCGATGAGCAGGTGGTCGAGGCATCCGTCGCCGCCCCGCCGCGCAGCATCGCCGACCTGCCGACGCTCACGATCGACGAGTCCATCGCGGGCGGCGAGAGCGAGCTCGTCATCAGCGCGAAGATCGGCGACACGGTGGCGCGCCACACCGCGCACCTGCCCGACAAGGCGGGCTATGTCGAGCAGATCTACGCCGACCTCGCCGGCATCCGGTCCGTGTACGAGGAAGAAGCCAAGGCCGACGCCGAGGCGGCCGCCGTGACCGCCCGCCGCGACGTGCGGTCGCTCGGCGCGCGGATCGCGCGCGACCTCCTCGGCGACGACGTCAACGCCCTGCTCTGGAACCGGCGGCGGCGCATCTCGCAGCTGGTGCTGCAGACGTCGGGCGAACTCGACATCCCGTGGGAGATCGTGCACCTGGTTCCGGTGGGCACCCAGCGGCCGGACGCCGACCGGTTCTTCCTCGGGGATCTGGGGCTCATGCGGTGGATGTACGGGACGCCCCGGCCCACCGTCATCCCGATCGATCCCCGCCGCGTCGTGGCCATCGCGCCGAGCTACGTCAACCGGCGTCTGCGCCTGCCTCGCGCCCGCGAAGAGGTCACGGTGCTGAAGACGCTCCTCAAGCGCACACCGCGCACCGCTGTGGACTCCGCCCAGCTCCGCGCCGCCATCAGGGACGGCGAGTTCGATCTCCTCCATTTCGCCGGGCACGGCCGGTGGCGCGACGTCGCCCCGCTCGGGCAGGAGATCGCATTCGCCCGCTTCTCGCTGCGGCGCAACGACGATTCCGCCTCGTACACCGACTCGGACGCCCGGCGCGACATGCCCGAAGCCGGCAGCGAAGGCGCGAGGGACTCCACGCCGTTCGTGTTCCTGAGCGCCTGCGACGTGGGGCGGCTGCGCTCGGGAGCCACCGGCCTCGGCGGGTTCGCCGAGGTGTTCCTGCGCGGCGGCGTCGGAGTGTTCATCGGGTGCTCGTGGGCCGTGCGCGACGACGTCACGGCGGAGTTCGTCCGCACGTTCTACGAGCAGGCGCTCCGCGACGGCGTCACCCTCGGCGAGGCCGTCGTGGCGGCGCGCCGCGCCGCGCGCGAGGCGGGCGATCTCACGTCGCTCGCCTTCACCGTCTTCGCCGACCCGCGCGCGAGGTTCGCACCCCGATGACCGCCCCGCACACACCGGTCGCCCGCACCACCGCCCACCGCCATCCACCAGCAGACAGGACGTGACAGCATGCCCACCACCACAGCCCCGCGCGGGGCGACCCTGAGCGCGGCGGATCTCGCCGCGCTCCGCAAGCACGTCGTCCACACCGCCGACGGCAAGCTCGCCACGACGGCGCCGGCCAAGCCGCGCACCGTCGACGAGTTCGCGACCACCGCCGACGACGTGCGCCGGATCGTCACGACCGACCTCGCGGCCTTCGTCGACCAGCAGGCGAAGAAGGCACCGAAGGGCGACGTGCCGCCACCCGTCCCGGTGCTGATCTGGGCGCACGGCGGGCTCACCGACAAGGGCGCCGGACTTCACACGGCCCACAACCAGGTCGCGTGGTGGAAGAAGAACGGCGTCTACCCGATCCACCTGGTGTGGGAGAGCGGGTTCATGACGACGCTGACCGACGTCCTCTCGGGCAGGGCCACCGGCAAGCGCGGCTTCACCGACATCACGGACCTCGCTGTCGAGGCTGCCGCGCGCGTGCTCGGCGGGCGCAAGTTCTGGGACGACATGAAGCTCGACTCGGCGGCCGCGTGTCTTCCCGCGCTGAAGGACGGGACCCGTGGCGGCGCGGACGTCCTCGCCGGCGTGCTGCGCGAGTACATGGCTGCGAACCAGGGCGCGATCGAGATCCATGTCGCCGGGCACAGCGCGGGATCGATCTACCACTCGCATTTCGTCCCCCGGCTGTTCGACGGCGCCGATGCCGTCGATCACGTCGCGAGCGTCACCTTCCTCGCGCCGGCCGTGCGGCTCGACACCTTCGAGGCGACGCTGCTGCCGCTGGCCGAGAGCGGGAAGATCCAGGATGTCGCGATCTTCACGATGGACGAGACCCACGAGAAGCGGGACAACACTGCGGGGGTCTACCGGAAGTCCCTGCTGTACCTCGTCTCGCGCGCGTTCGAGGCCGAGAAGGGGGCCAAGATCCTGGGACTCGACGAGCACCTCCGCAGCGCGGGGCGCACGATGGCGTACCTCGGCGACGACCCCGGCCGCCTCGTGAAGGGGCCGGTCTCGCAGGGCCGGCTCAGCAGCACGCAGGCGACCTCCCACGGCGATTTCGACAACGACGTCGACACGATGATGAGCCTCGCACGGCGCATCGTCGGCGTCCCCGACAGCGACGAGCCCGACGGCGTCGCGGACTTCCCGAAACGGGCACGAGAGGTCGTGCTCGAAGGCGGCAGCTCGCGTACGCCGCGCCCCGAGCCGACCGCCGTGCGCGGTGCGGTGCCGCGCAAGCTCGCGCTGTGCATCGGCATCGACAAGTACCCCAAAGACCCGCTGGGCGGCTGCGTGGCCGACGCCGACGCGTGGGGCGCGGCCCTCGAGGCGGCGAAGTTCGACGTCGAGTACCTGCGCGACGGCGATGCGACGCGCGACGAGATCCTCCGGGCGATGCTCGACAAGGTCTCGACGGCGCGGGACGGCGACATCGTCGCCATCCAGTTCGCCGGTCACGGCACCTTCGTGCCCGACCTCGACGGCGACGAGACCGACGCGTTCGGCGCGAGCGACGAGGCGCTGTGCCCCGTCGACTTCCGCGGCGGCGAGCTCATCGTCGACGACGACCTCGGCGCGATCTGGGATGCGATCCCCGACGGCGTCGCGGTGACGCTGTTCTTCGACTCGTGCCATTCGGGGTCCGTCAACCGCGGGCTGACCCGCGCGGAGCTCGACGCGAAGAAGTACCCCGCCGGCTCGACGCCGCGCATGACGGTGCTCGACAGGGACGAGGAGGAGGCCTTCCGCAGTCAGCGGGCCGCCCCGCTCGGAGACGAGTTCCGCCGCACCGCCTGGGATCGCGTCGTCGCGGTCGAGACGGATCGCGCCGCGGAGGCCCCCGCGCCGCGCGGCGATCAGCGCGAGGTGCTCGTCAGCGCGTGCCAGCCGGATCAGGTCGCGCTCGAGACGAACGGCCACGGTGTGTTCACGACGGCGGCGCTGGCGGTGCTGGCGAAGAGCCCGACGCTCACCAACAGCGAGTTCGTCGCGGCGGTCTTCGACATCATCGACGACGACTACGAGCAGCGGCCCATGCTCTCGGCCGCCGGCACGCTCGGCACGCGCGTGCTGCTGACGTCGCTGCACGACGTCGTCGAGAAGCAGAAGCTGGTCGCCGAGCCCGACGGGCAGCGTGCGCCCGCCGATGTGCGCACCGCCGCGATCGTCGCGATCCTGCGGGCGACTGCCGACCTGCTCGAGTCCGGCTCACCGTAGCCGCGCTCCCCTTCGGGGGTCACGACACGCGGGGTCGCGCTGCGGATCCCGCGTGTCGCGCCACCCGAAGCGCCCCGCCGAGCGGGCGTCAGCCCGCCGGGCGGGCGTCAGCCCGAAGCGCCGCGTCATCCCGCCGGGCGGGCGTGGCGGAAGCGGATGCGCGTGCCCGGGCGGGCCTGGGCGACGAGGTCGAGGCTCGCATCGGTCACCACCGCGATGACGGGGTAGCCGCCCGTGACCGGGCCGTCGGCGAGGAGGATCGTGGGCCGGCCGCTCGGCGGCACCTGCAGCGCACCCGGCACCATGCCCTCGCTCGCGAGCTCGCCGGCGCGCAGGCGCGGCAGCTCAGGGCCGTCGAGGCGCGCGCCGACGCGGTCCGCGTGGTTCGAGACGGTCCACACCGTGTCGTAGAGGGTGACGAGCGCCCCCGGCGCGAACCAGTCCGCCCGCGAACCCGGCGCGAGCTCCAGCTCGAGCTCGTCGTCGTGCGGCGCGCCCCAGCCGGCGGGAGGCGCCACCGGGATCGGCGCCGCCGCGTCGCCGCCCACCCCCACGACGCCCCCGGCGCGCCGCGCCGCCGGCCCGAGCCCCGCGAGCAGATCCGTCGCGCGCGAGCCGAGCGCGGCGCGGGCGTCGAGCCCGCCGCGGACGGCGACGTAGCCGCGCGCACCGTGAGCGAACCAGTCGAGGTGCAGCTCGGCGCCGGCCCGCCACTCGTGGGCCACGTAGGGATCCACCTCGCGCCCGTCGAGACGCACCGTGCCCCACGCACCCGTCACCGCGACCCAGAGATCGGCGCCGGCGACGGCACGCAGCCCGCCCATCGTGACCTCGAGGCCGGCAGCGCCCTCGGGGTTGCCGACCAGACGGTTCGCGGTGCGCAGCGCCCCGCGGTCGAGCGCTCCCGACACCGCGACCCCGACCGACGCCGCACCTTCGCGCCCGAGATCCTGCACGGTCGTCAGAAGACCCGGTTCGATGACACGGATGCTGCGCCGCGTCGCCCCCGCTCCCTCAGGCGCTCCCGTGTCCCCGGCATGCAACCGCTCACCTGTCGCAACCTTTCGCTCCGGCCGACCGTTCGTGACAGGCGAGCGGCGCTCGATCGGGGTCGAGGGCGCACCGGCGACCGCGGCCGGCACCGGGCGGAACCGCACGCGCGATCCGGGTGCGAGGAGCGCCGGGGACGCGGCATCCGGATCGAAAAGGCGTGCCGGGGTCGTGCCGATGAGCCGCCAGCCACCGGGGGTGTCGCGCGGGTAGGCGCCGGTGAAGACGCCCGCGAGGCCGACGGATCCGGCCGGCACGCGGGTGCGAGGCGACTCGAGGCGGGGCACGTCGAAGGTCCAGTCGTCGCTCACGAGGTACCCGAAGCCGGGCGCGAACCCGGTGAACGCGACCCGCCAGTCCGCTTCGGCGTGGCGTCGCACGAGTTCGTCGGCGTCGACGCCGAGCAGCCGCGCGGTGTCGGCCAGATCGGCCCCGTCGTACGCGATGTCGAGCTCGACGGGCGGGGCCGCGGCATCCGTCCCTGGCACCTCTGTCGTCGCGGCGCCGAGCGCCCAGGAGCGCGCTGCCGCCGGCGGCAGCACCCGCGGGTCGACCCGCACGAGCACCGTGCGCGCGGCCGGCACGAGGTCGACCACACCGGCGGGACGCGTGGCGGCGAGCGCGGCGTGCAGCGGCAGCACCTCGTCGAGCGCGCCGACCTCGAGGAGGAACGCGCGCTCCCCCATCGGCCGCACGCGCGGGGTCACCACGGCGCGCGCACCTGAACGCCGGCGGCGTCGAGCGCCGCACGCACGGCGCGGGCCATGTCGACCGCCGACGGCGAGTCGCCGTGCACGCACAGGGACGCCGCGTCCGCGCGCACGAGGGAGCCGTCGAGCGCCTCGACGACACCGTCGAGCGCGAGGCGCACGGCGCGCTCGGCGACGAACTCGGGGTCGTCGAGGAGGGCGCCGGGCTGCGTGCGCGGCACGAGCGAGCCGTCGGGCAGATAGCCGCGATCGAGGAACGCCTCGTGGACGAACGGCAGATCGACGGATGCTGCGGCCCGCGCGATCTCGCCGCTGAGGCCCAGCACGGGCAGGGGCCTGCCGAGCAGCGCCGAGTGGTCGGCGATCGCCCGGGCGACGGCGTCGGCCTGCTCCCGGTCGACGCTGACCGCGTGGTACAGCGCGCCGTGCGGCTTGACGTAGCGGAGGTCGGCGCCCGCGTCGGCGAGGGCGGCGAGCTGCTCCGCGACCGTGGCGGTGAGCTCGACGGGGTCGATCACGACCGCGACCCGGCCGAAGTTCGCGCGATCGGGGTAGGACGGGTGCGCCCCGACGGCGACGCCGAACCGCTGGGCGCGGACGACCGCCTCGCGCATCGACGCGGCATCCCCGGCGTGTCCGCCGCACGCGACGTTCGCGCTCGAGATCACCGCGAACATCGCCTCGTCGTCGGCCGTGGGCACCCCGTCGACGGTCTCGCCGAGGTCCGCGTTGAGGTCGATCGCCGCCATCCTTCAACGGTATCCCCGCCCCGCAGCCTGCGCCCCGCCCGGGACCTCGACGACGGCGTGGGGCTAACGTGGACGCCATGGCACGCGCGCGGGACGAGACCTCCGTTCCCACCGTCCGGCTCTCGGACGGCACGCTCGCCCGCGTCGTGCGCTCGCAATTCGGCGGCGGGTGGGAGCTCGACGTCGACGGCACGCCGCAGTCGCACGTGGACCTCGACGATCCCACGCACCTGCACTTCGAGTCCGTCGCGCGCATGGGCGCCGTCATCGACCGGCTGCGGATGCCCGGGCAGCCGCTCACCGCGATCCATCTGGGCGCCGGCGCGCTCACGATCCCGCGGTACATCGAGCAGACCCGTCCGGGCTCGCGGCAGCAGGTCGTCGAGTTGGAGCCGGCGCTGTGGGACCTGGTGCGCGAGAACCTGCCGCTCCCCCGCGGCGCCTCGATCCGGGTGCGCATCGGCGATGCGCGCGAGGCGCTCGGGCGCCTGCCCGCAGGGCTCGTGGGCGCCGCCGACCTCGTCGTGTCGGACGTCTACTCGGGCGCGCAGACCCCCGCGCACCTCACCACCGTGGAGTTCTTCACCGAGGCCGCGCGGTTCCTCGCCCCCGACGGCGTGCTGCTCGTCAACGTGGCCGACGGCGCGGGTCTCGCCTTCGCGCGGCGCGAGGTCGCGACGGTGCAGGCCGTGCTCGAGCACGTCATCGTGCTCGCCGAGGTGCAGACGCTCAAGGGCCGCCGCTTCGGCAACCTGGTGATCGCCGCATCCCGAGCGCCCCTTCCCACCGAGTGGCTGCCGCGGCTCATGGCCGCGGGGCCGCACCCCGCCAAGGTCGCCGAAGGCCGTGAGCTCGCCGACTTCGCGCGCGGCGCGCGGGTCGCGACCGACGCCGACGCGACGCCGTCGCCCAAGCCCTCGGCATCCGTCTTCACCCGCTGATCGTTCACGGATGCCGCGACCCGGCGTGGCACGACCGCGTCCCGGGAAGCGGCAAGGCACACTTGTTAGGCCGGCGGCGCGGCGAAGGGAGTCAGACGTGAGCTACATCAGCGGGTACGACCCCGACACGCTTCGCGAGAAGGTGAACGCGAGCCAGTGCAGGGAGCGGCTGGAAGAGATCGGCGACCAGCGGAGCCTCCCTGCGCTCCTGGAGCGGGTCTGGCTGCTCAAGGTCCTGGACCGCGCCGACGAGGCCCTCGTCATCTCGGAGCAGTCGGTGCGTGTCGCGCGCATGGCAGGCACCCGCAAGGACCTGCTGCGGGCCCGCATCCTACACGCCACCGTCCTGCAGGCCCGCGGGGCGTACGGCGCCGCAGACCAGGAGCTCACCACGTGCGCCGAGGAGGCCGACGGGCAGGGCTGGGCCGGTATCGGCGCCTTCGCGTACCAGCACCGCGGCAAGGTCAATTACGACGCCGGCGACTTCGAGTCCGCGCGCAAGGACTTCAAGCGCGCACTGTTCCTGCGCCAGGAGTCCGGTGCCACCGAGGACCAGCTCGAGTCGACCCTCCTCGCCATCGACGCCGCCGACCGGCGCCGGGCCGCGGCATCCGTCGCCAGCTGAGGTGGGCGCCGCACACCGGAGTGTCGGAGATACGTTCTAGTCTCGCGCACATGTCGGAACTGCATCGCGTGCGGCACTGGGCCGAGGCCCTGATCGCCCATCACCTCGACGACTCGTGGAGCTTCGCGTTCGACAACGCGAAGCGCCGGGCCGGCCTGTGCGACTACACGCACAAGCGCATCAGCGTCTCGCGCTACCTCGCGGCGCGATACGACGACGACACCAACCACCAGACGCTGCTGCACGAGGTCGCCCACGCCCTCGCCGGGCCGCGTGCCGGTCATGGCGCGCGTTGGAAGGCCGTCGCGCGCGACCTCGGCTACGTCGGCGGCACGACCCACAACGGAGAGACCGCGACCGAGCTCGCGCCGTGGATCGGCGTCTGCCCCGCGGGCCACGTCGCCTACCGCCACCGCAAGGCGACCCGGCCGACCTCGTGCGCGAAGTGCGCGCCGCATTTCGACGAGACGCACGCCTTCACGTGGACGCGCCGCGAGATCACCCGGGCGACGCGCCTGGCCGCGATGACCCCGCGCGACTGAGGTCAGTAGGCGACGAAGGTCCCGTCACGCAGGACCGGGACGACGGATGCCGCGTCCACCGCCGCCGCGTTCAGCACCTCGTCGCGGGCGTCGCGGTCGAGCAGCTCCTGCCCGGACCCTCCGGCCGTCAGCAGATGGCGCACGGCGCCGCGCAGGCCGCGGAACGCCTCGCACGCCGCGGCCGCCTCGGGCGACGTGTGGTCGACGCCGAGGCCGCCCAGCGCGTCGATGATGGCGCCCGCGCCGAGCTGGTCCTCGACCGCGAATCGCAGCGGCGCCCCCGGCTCACGGCCGGCGAGCTCGCCCGCCGCGATCACGGCGATGCTCGTGCGCGCCGCGCGCTCGTGCTGGATGTCGAGCACCGTCTTGGCGACCGCGGCGGCATTGCGGAGGCATCCGAGCAGCACCACGGCGCCGGACCGCGCCGCCGCGTCGGCCACCGCCGCGCCGTTGATCGACACCGCGTGCGCGTCCGCGTCGAGCCCCACGCCCTCACCCCGGGCGACAGCATCCGTCACCGTCGTCGAGAACCGGAGCACGTCGACGACCACGACGACGTCCGCGGGAGCGAGGCGCCGGAGTCCCTCGATCCCCCAGTCGTGGCGGACCTGGTAGCGGTGCTGGTCGAACGGGCTCTCGGGCATCCGTCCAGCGTAGGCCGCGGCATCCGTGTCCCGTCCTCGGCGCCCGGCGTTCACATCGCGTGCTCTCACCGAGATCACGCGATCCGCACGTGAGCAACGGGTGCGCTCGGCGACAGCACGCGATGTGAACATCGGCGCAAGCCCGGGTCGGAGGTGGGGAGCGGGTGCGACACTGGAGCGCATGCGGATCCTGCTGAAGTTCGTGATCGACTGCGACGCCGATGCCGCGTGGCGGGCGGTGCACTCGCCCCGCGCCGTGGCCGAGCTCTACGGCCCGCTGATGGACCTCGCGCCGCTCGTGCCGAGCGGGCTGCCGACGTCGTGGACCCCCGGCGACGACGTGCCGGTGCAGCTGTCGGCGTTCGGCGGGGTGCCGATGGGGCGGCAGCTCATCCATGTGAGCGAGCGCGCGGTCGACGAGGCCGGCGGCCGTGTGCGGATCTTCCGCGACAGCGGCATCCCGCTCACGGGGCCGCTGGCCAGCCTCGACGTGTGGGACCACCAGATGGCGGTGTCGCCGGCGCCCGGTCAGCCCGGCAAGACGCTGTGGCGCGACCGGCTCGTCATCGGCGGCCCGACGGCGCCCCTCCTCTGGCCGGTGCTGTGGGGCATGTGGCAGTGGCGCGCCGCGCGCGTGCGCGCCCTCGCGCCGTCGTGGGCCCACGACCCCGAATTCGTCGACGACGAGTGAACAGGATGAGGAGGGGCGCAGCATCCGTTCACCTAACACAAGCGGGATCACCGTCA
>JAVBUG010000148.1:0-3285 GCA_031555515.1 Microbacterium sp.
AGCATGGCGTACACGCTCGCCGACTCTGGCGCGGATTTCGAGCTGCACTACTTCCTGAGCGCGCGCGATTCCGGCGCATTCCTGGACGAGCTGGAGCGTCACCCCGGCATCGGTCCCGTCCTGCGGGTCCACGCCGGAGTCGGTCGATCCGCGCACGGCGGCATCCTCCGGGATGTGATCAGACCGGGTCTGACGGCGCGCACCGCGGTGTACACGTGCGGTCCCGAGGGCTTCATGAATGCAGTCGCGGAGTGCGCGGAGCCGGTCGTCGGCGAGAACCGGATCCACGTCGAGCATTTCGCCGCAGCCGAGGTCACGCACTCGGGGAACGACACCCCGTTCACCGTCGCCCTGGACACCGGCGAGGAGTTCGAGGTCCCCGCCGATCGTTCCATCCTGTCGGTGCTCGAGGACAACGGCATCGAGGTGTTCAAGTCCTGTACCGAAGGCATCTGCGGATCGTGCGTGTCGGGCGTTCTGGAGGGCGACATCGATCACCGCGATCAGTGCCTGTCGGCGTCGGATCGAGCGGCCGGCGATCAGATGGCGCTCTGCGTCTCGCGGGCGCGGTCGCCTCGGCTGGTCATCGAGCTCTACTGACCTTCGTCCGCACCGGCGCATCGCGGCGGAGCAGAGGCCCATCCGCCGCGCGGCCCGTGAGAGCCGCGCGGCGGATTCCCTGCAGACCCGGCCTCAGCGCCAGGCGGCTCCCGGAAGCAGGTCGAGCTTCTGCAGCTCTTCCGCGACGATGTCGGCGTACACGCCGGCCCCGTACTCGGAGGTGTGCGTGCGGTCGCCGTTGATGCGGATCAGGTAGATGGGCTCGGATGCGACGGGCCCGAGGCTCTCGACGAGGGCGCGGCTGCGCTCGGTGAGGTCGATCAGGGGCACCTCGAGCTGCGTGGCCACGGCGCGCATCTCGGCCGGAAGGTCGGCCTGATCGGTCACGATGAGCCCGACCGGGTTGATCACGCCGTTCGTGAAGCGCAGGCGGACGATCGGCGTGACGAGCACCGGAGTCGCTCCGCGTGCCCGCACCCTGTCGACGATCTCGGTCAGGTTGGCGCGATACTGCTCCGCCGTCGTCGTCTTGTCGTTGTGGGCCAGCTGGATGAGCGCCAGGTCGCCGTCGCCGAGCTGCGGTTCGAGCGCATCGAACAGCTCGGGCTTGGCCAGCACCGATACGGTGCTCTCGCCGGAGCCGGAGTGGTTCACGACGCTGACGCCCAGTCCGAAGTGCGCCGGGAGGCGCTGGCCCCATCCGGTGTAGGGCCACGTCTCCTGGTCGGTCACCGTCGAGTCGCCGATCAGGGCCACCTGACGCGTCCGCGGGAGCGTCTGCCGGATCCCGATGCCCGCGACGGCGGGTGCGGTCCCGGCGAACGTGAGCGTGAGTCCGGGCGTGCCGGTTCCCACGGGCTGGTTCTGCTGCCCTTCGGGATCGCGGACGTCGACCGTGAAGGACTTGCGCGTGCGATCCCCGGCGGCGGTCTCGACGGCGGCCAGCATGAGACGGCGGCTCTCGGCGTATACCTCGGTGCTGGCCGCGGCGGCGTCGGAGCCGAGATCGACGGTGACGTCGTAGCTGCCGGGCGCGAGATCGCCGAAGGTGCACACGACGGGGTTCTCGCCGGCGCACGAGGCGAGCAGCGCGGGGTCGATCCGCGGGCCGGCCTGGTCGAGGCCGGGGGGAGCGGCCTGTGCGATCGTCGGCGCGGCGAGGGCTCCTGCGATGAGTGCGGCCGACAGCGCGAGCGTCAGCGCGGTTCGGCGGCGGGATGAGGCTGGGGTGACCTTCATGACTTCGTCGTCCTCTCGGATCCAGTGCGCCCTCCATCGGGCGCGAGAAAGATCCTGGTCAGGACGCACCTCGAGTTCCGCACTACGGACAAAACCGATCGTCGTCGGTCACGAGGTCTTCCGGCGGCGCCCCCTCCCGGGAGCGCCGCCGGCACGACGTCATCCCACGGGGGAGAGCGCGCTGCCCGTGTCGGCCCACACCGACACGGTGGTCGGCATCATGCACGTCTGCGGGGTGCAGACCTGGAGGCGCACGTCCAGCTCGACGCGATCGGCGTCGCCCGCGAGGACGAGCGGGATGGTGAGCGTTCCCGGCAGATGGTGCGTCGCCGTCTCGGGGAACAGCGGCGCCGACACGACAGCATGCTCGGAGGTGACGGCGATCGCGGTCGGCACGCCGTCCGTCGCGCCGGGCGCGTAGACGTAGTCTCCCGGCTTCAGGCGAATGGTGAGGTCGGCCTGGATGCCGCTCTCGGTGCGCTCCGCCGCAAGCGACAGGAACGCGCCGGCGCCGCGGGCGATCCCGACCCGCGGGCGTTCGAGCGCCGGCAGCTCGTCGGAGGCGAACCACCGGTAGCCCGCCCAATCGCTGAAGAACAGCGCATCCCGGTGCGCCCGGTACCACTCGCGTTCGCGGGTGGCATCCTGAGGATCGCGTCGCACGTATCGCGACCAGAGCCGGCGCGCGCGCTCTCCGTCGGCGTCGGGATCCCCCAGCTCCGCGGAGATGCGATCGAGGAGGGCGAGGTCGTCGTTGGCGATGCCGATCGAGAGGATGTCGCCGTCCACCGAGTAGCGGCCGTTCTCGCGGACTCCGGTGAAGCGGATGGCGTCACGGTGACGATCGAACCACGCCGATCCCGACGCGCCGGTGACGCCGATGCCTTCCGGCACGTCGTCGAACAGATGACCCAGCAGCTCGTCGACATCCCCGGCATCCGGGTGGTGCAGCAGCGAGAGGGTGAACTGGAGGAAGGCCCGAGGGTGCTGTCCCATGACCAGCGCCTGGACGGGGGCGTCCGCGAACTTCCGGATGTAGGCCACCGCGTTGAGGAACAGTGCGCGCCCGAACGGCGTGAACTTCGTCGGGTCGCCCGCGAAGCCCCACTGCAGGAAGCGGCCCTGCCGGGCGATCGCGTTGTAATCGTGCGATTTGGAGTTGATGCCGCCGAGGATGTGCTCGGTGTCGGGGGAATCGCTGAACCCCGCACCGGTCGACACGAGGCCCGGGGCGGCATCCTCCGCGAGATCCTCGTCGCGGGGAATGTAGATGTCCGTGAGGGTCAGCTCGGCCGGGACGGTCTTGAAGCCCGACGACAGCAGGAACTCCGCCGAGGTCGGCGTCGTCCGCACGTCGGGCGCCGGCACGTCATGAGGGCCGTGGAAGATCGGATGCTGCTGCTCGGCGCCCGTGAGAATCGCCTCCTGGCTGAGGCAGAGGCATCCGAACGCCCATCCGAGTTTGAGCCCGATCGCGTCGCTGAC
>JAVBUG010000336.1:0-5989 GCA_031555515.1 Microbacterium sp.
GCGTCGTCGAACGCGATGCGTCGCGGGTCGTTCTCGCGCTCGACCTTCCCGCGCCCGATCCCGTGCGCCGCGTCGTGCGCACCATCTCGGGGGTCGAGGGCGAGCCCGCCGTGGACTTCGGCCTGCGGATTCATGCGCGCCGCACCCATCGGACATCCCTGGGGTTGCATCCGATCTTCCGCTTGCCGCACCCCGGTGAGACGCTGACCATCGACGCAGACTTCGCGCAGGGCCGGACCTACCCCGTGCTCATCGACGGCGGGAGCGGCCTCCTCCCTCCTGACACGACGTTCACGCACCTGGCGCAGGTCGGCGGCGTCGACATCGCCACGACCCCTTTCGCGGAGCGGGCAGAGGAAGTCGTCCAACTGCTCGACGTGACGCCTCCCGTCCGCTTGCGGTGGTCGAGTGGAGACGGCGTGACCCTCGACTGGCCGCACCGCCTGCTCCCGTCCGTTCTGCTGTGGTGGTCTGACCGCCAACTGTCCGATGCCCCCTGGAGCAGCCGGTACCGGGGTCTCGGCGTCGAGCCGATCGCAAGCGCCTTCGATCTGCCCTGTGGGGTGTCGATCGCCGACAACCCGCTCGCCCAGGCGGGGCATGCGACGTCGGTCATCCTGGATCCCCGGCAGCCATTGCAGATCGACTATCGAATCTCGGCGTTTGATATTATGAATTGATTTCGTCCTGACGGCTCCCCCTCGAAAGGTGCGACGACGATGCGGATCGACAGCGTGGAGTTCTTCTACCTGAGCATGCCCGTGGTGACCCTCGAGGCCGACGGCAGCCAGGACGCGCTGCTGGTCCGCGTCACCGCTGACGACCATGTCGGCTGGGGCGAGTGCGAGGCGTCCCCGCTCGTCTCGATCGCGGCGTTCGTCACGCCCCGGTCCCACGGCGCCTGCCGGCCCGTCGCAGCGTCCGTGATCGGGGAGCGCCTCGACACCCCCGACGACATCACCCGCATCGCAACGCTGGTGGGGCGCAACAGCATGGACCTGCTGCAGGCCGCGCACACGTTCTCGGGGATCGAGATCGCTCTGTGGGATCTGCTCGGGCGCGTCCGCGAAGAGCCGGTGTGGCGCCTGCTCGGCTACGACCGCACGCGCGCCAAGACGCCGTACGCGTCGGTCCTCTTCGGCGACACTCCGCAGGAGACCCTCGACAAGGGACGTGCGCAGGTCCGGCGCGGCTTCCGCGGCGTGAAGTTCGGGTGGGGCCCCTTCGGCACGCGCACGCCCGCGGACGACGCGGATCAGCTGCACGCTGCCCGCGAGGCGATCGGTGACGACGGGCTGCTGTTCGTCGACGCCGGGCAGGTGTGGGGTTCGAACACGAATGCCGCGCTCGCGCGACTCGCATCCCTCGAGGCCGTGCGCGCCACCTGGATCGAGGAGCCGTTCGAGCCGTTCGAGTACGGCGCGCACGCCCTGCTCGCCACGGAGGCGCAGACGGTGCGCGTCGCCGGCGGCGAGGCATCCCATACCGAGGCGATGGCCCGCAACCTCGTCGACTACGGCCGGGTCGGCTTCCTCCAGATCGACACAGGACGCATCGGCGGCATCGCCCCCGCCTACCGCACCGCGCGATACGCGGACGCGCGCGGCGTGACGTTCGTGAACCACACGTTCACGTCCCATCTGGCCCTCTCGGCCTCACTGCAGCCCTACGCCGGACTCGAGCGGCACGCCATCTGCGAGTACCCGGCAGAACCGAAGCAGCTCGCCGTCGACATGACGACGCAGCACCTCGCCCTCGATGCGGACGGCGCAGTGACCGCCCCGGAGAGTCCGGGGCTCGGGGTCGACGTCGACGCCGACGCACTCGTGAAGTACGAACGAATCATCGAGATCGTCATGGATGGGCGGGCCCTGTTCGACAGTCCGCGCATCGCAGAGATCGCGGCCGCAGAGCGGAGGATGGCATCATGACCGATCGACCTCGTCCCACATCCGAGCATCCCGGATACGCCCTGCGGGGGCTGCAAGGCGTCGTCATCGAAGCGCTGGGACGGGCGATCGTCGCCGGCCGCTACGCAGAAGCGGCCGTACTCCCCCGCGAGGACGACCTGTGCGCGGAGTTCGGCGTGAGCCGCACGACCGTGCGCGGTGCGATGACCGTACTCGCCGCGAAGGGTCTGATCGAGATCCGCCCCAAGACGGGGACCAAGGTGCGTCCGCGGGCGCTATGGAACGTGTTCGACTCCGACCTCCTCGCCTGGGCACATCTCGAAGGCGAAGCCGGCGGGATGATGGATGCGCTCATCGAGCTGCGACAGATCATGGAGCCGGCAGCCGCCCGCCTGGCGGCCACGCGCGCGACCATCCGGGAGCTGGGTCCGCTCTCGCGAGCCGCGTCTGCACTCGCCGCGAGCGTCGACGACCCGGTGGCTTACCCCGAGTGGGATGTCGCGTTCCACCTCGCCGTGTACGACGCGAGTCACAATCCCCTGCTCGCGAGGTTCGGACTCCTGGTCGCCGACTTCATGAAGATCGCCTTCGAGATCCAGCAGCACGGCGACCAGCAGGACGTCGATCTCGCCGTGGACGCCGCACGCCATCTCCGTGTCTCGGATGCGATCGCCCGTGGCGAGGCAGATGCTGCCGCCACCGCGATGCTGGAAGTCGTCCTCGACGGCAAGAACGCCCTGGCCGCCGCGATCGCAGACGCGGACACGCGGGCATGACGGCTCAGGACTTCACCTGGGGTGATGGCGACCTGCGACTGACGTTCTCGTTGGACGGCGACGGTCGCATCCGGCTGACGGGGTTCGTCGCAGAACGGCCCGCGGGCGCGTTCGATCGAAGCCTGCCGCTGGTGGAGATCATCACCGCCGACCGCAGCAAGAACGCAGGCTCTCGCTACGACGCCACCGATCTCGGCCGGGACCTGCGGTACGTCGCGCATCGGACTACGAGCGACGGCGGCGTCGAGGTGCTCGAGGTCGACCTCCGCGACCCGGACTCGGCGCTTCTGGCGACCGCGCGGTACGCCATGCGCCCGGGATCCGGCGTGGTGAGCACCTCGACCCGGCTCACGCATAGAGGCGCGGGTCGGGCGATCCCGGTGCTCTTCGTCAGCAGCGCGGCGCTGGGCGACGACGCGTGGGGCTGTGACGACACGCTCATCCGACTCGCCGACAACGACTGGCTCGCCGAGGCGCGCTGGCGCTCCGGCAGCTTCGCGGAGTTCGGTGAACCCGACGTCGATATGGCGGCCCACTTCGGGGCGTCGCCACGCGGGAGCCTCGCCCGCGTCGGGCGGGGCACCTGGTCGACCGGCGAGCACCTGCCGATGGGCGCCATGGAGCTCCCGCGCGGCGACGCGCTGCTCTGGCAGGTCGAGTCGAACGGCGGGTGGCGGTTCGAGCTGTCGCAGGGCCCGGGCGCCACGCCGACGGGCGCGCTGCGGCTGGTCACCTCGGGGCCGAGCGATGTCGAGCATCAGTGGTCGATCGTTCTCGACGAGGGCGATGACTTCGTCACCCCCGTCACCACGCTCGCGTGGTCCGCGGACGGGTTCGAAGGGGCGCTCGCGCGCCTCACCCGGCACCGTAGGGCAGACCGCCGCCCCTACGTGGGCGACGCCGGCATGCCGGTCATCTACAACGACTACATGAACACCCTCAACGCCGATCCGACCACTGAGAAGCTCCTGCCGCTGATCGCCGCCGCGGGGTCGGTCGGTGCGGAGATCTTCGTCGTCGACGCGGGCTGGTACTCGGACGAACCCGGCTGGTGGGACTCCGTCGGGGCCTGGGAAGCCTCGACCACGCGGTTTCCGGGCGGAATCGACGAGATCTTCGACGCCATCCGCGCCCAGGGCATGACTCCGGGGCTCTGGCTCGAGCCGGAAGTGATCGGTGTACACAGCCCCATCGCCGCGGCGCTGCCCGATGACGCGCTCTTCGGCCGTCACGGAAGTCGGCTCGTCGCCAGCGGCCGGTATCAACAGGACTTCCGCCACCCCGCGGTCGTTGCGCGCATGGATGCCGTGATCGACCGCCTGGTCGCGACGTACGGCCTCGGCTACGTGAAGTTCGACTACAACATCAACCCAGCGTCAGGAACCGACCATCACGCCGCGAGCCCCGGCGGCGGGCTGCTCGCCGCAGCCCGCGCGTTCCTCGACTGGATCGATGCACTGCACGCGCGGCATCCACAGCTCATCGTCGAGAACTGTGCGTCGGGGGGCATGCGGGCGGACTGGCTGACGGTCTCGCGGTTCGCGCTGTTGTCGACGAGCGACCAGCAGGACGCACTGCGCTGCGTCCCGATCGCGGCCGCCGCGACGACCATGGTCCCACCCGAGCAGGCCGGTGTCTGGTCGTATCCACAGCATGGGATGACGGATGCTGTCGCCACGGTCACCCTCGCCAACAGCGTGCTGCGGCGCCCGATCCTCTCGGGGCACCTCGACCACATGACCGAGGATGAACTGGATCGGGTGCGCGCGTTCGTCACCGCTCACAAGGGCGTGCGAGACGGGCTTCCCGACATGCAGTCCACATGGCCGCTCGGGCTGCCCGGCTGGGAGGATTCCTGGGTCGCGGCCGGACTCGTCGGCGCCGAAGGCGGATACCTCACCGTGTGGCGGAGGAACCCGGAGTCCCCGGAGCGCGTGTCGATCCCGGTCGCGAAGCTTCTGCCTGCGGGGGCCGGCCGTGTCGAACGCGTCTTCCCCCAGGAGGGGGATGCCATCTGCGAACTCGTGGGCGATTCCCTCGAGATCGCTCTGCCTGCACCGTCGGCGGTCGTCCTGCGATTGCGGTGAACCGGCGGTGTGGGTCAGCGGGCGTGGCTGGTGCTCGCGCGCACGACGAGCCGGGGCTTGAGTACGATCTGCGGATGCTGTGTCTCATCGAGGGACATGTCCTCCCCCACGAGGAGGTCGACGGCCGCCGCGGCGAACTCCTCGCGCGGCTGACGGATCGAGCTGAGCGGAACGACCGCGGCCGCCGCGAACTCGATGTCGTCGTACCCGATCACGGCGATGTCGTGGGGCACGCGGACGTTGCCCTCGGTGACGATGGTCTGCAGCAGACCGAACGCGAGCCGGTCGTTGACGGCGAAGATCCCGTCCGGGCGCTGGGCGGGAGGACGGAGAAGCAGGGACTCTCCGACGCGGGCACCGTCCTCGACGCCGCGCGTGTCTACCGGGATTACCTCGAGTGTCACACCGGGATTCTCAGCGACGGCGAGCCGGGCGCCGGCCAGGCGGTCATCCACCTGGCGCAGCCCCTCGGGGCCCCCGACGAAGGCGATCCGCGTGCGTCCGCGCGAGATCAGGTGCGCTACAGCCATGTGACCACCCGACTGATCGTCGATGGAGACCGAAGGACTCACCGCGGGGTCGCCCATCCTGTCGAGGAGCACGACCGGAATTCCCTGGCGGTGGAACCGCTCGATCCGGGGATCGATCGACCCGATCGGCGAGACCAGCACGCCGTGGACACGCTGCTCTTCGAACAGGTCGAGATAGCGGGACTCGCGGTCGATGTTCTCGTCGCTGTTGCCCAGCAGCACCGAGAGGCCGTGCTCGATCGCGCGCTGCTCGACGCCGTGGGCGAGATCGATGAAGAAGGGGTTTGCGATGTCGAATGCCAGGAGCCCGATGGTGCGGCTGCGACCTGCTCGCAGCTGACGCGCAGCATCGTTGCGCACGTAACCCAACGCGTCGATCGCGTTCGCGATGCGCTGCGAGGTCGCCGGCGCCACGCGGTGAGGCGTATTCAGGTACTTCGAGACGGTTCCCGCGGACACCTTCGCCAGCTCTGCGACATCGCGAATCCCGGCGGCCATTGCGCTCCTTCTGTTGGTGCTAGTAGATCATTCCAGATGGGCCCTCGGCCCGTGCGCGCCCTGCACGCAGCGAGGACGGAGGTGCCCCGGCGGGCGGATGCACGACCCCCGGGGGCCCACCGGGCGGATTTGTTATTGGGCCACTCCACGGTCAGGCCCCCCACGGTCGCGGCCACCGTGGGCCAGCC
>JAVBUG010000126.1:0-4849 GCA_031555515.1 Microbacterium sp.
CGGATCTCGTCGGCCAGCGCGAGCCCGCCGACGACGACGCCGTCGCGCACGACGTGCAGCACGATCGAACCCTGGTCTCGCCACGCACCCGCCGCGGCGATGTCGGCACCCCCGATCTCGGCGAGAAGCCGCGGGCCGCCCACCCGCACGACGTGCCCGTCGACGGTGGCGGTCACACCGACAGCCGGCGACGACTGGAAGCCGGACGCGGGAGCGACGGCGAGACCGCGTTCCTGGGCGGCGCGCACGATCGCCCTCGCGAGCGGGTGCTCGCTGTCGGCCTCGGTCGCCGCGGCGAGCGCGAGCACGCCGTCGGCATCGATGTCGGCGACCGCGGCGACGTCGACCACGGTCGGCTCGCCCTTCGTGAGAGTGCCCGTCTTGTCGAACAGCACTGCGCCGATCGTGCGCATGCTCTCGAGTGCCAGGCGGTCCTTGATCAGCACGCCGCCACGCGCGGCACGTTCCGTGGCGATCGACACCACGAGCGGGATCGCGAGGCCCAGCGCGTGGGGGCAGGCGATCACGAGCACAGTGATGGTGCGCACGACCGCCTCGTCGGGCATCCCGAACACCGTCCACACCACCGCGGTGAGCGCTGCGGCGCCGAGGGCGAACCAGAACAGCCAGCCCGCCGCGCGGTCGGCCAGGCGCTGCGCGCGCGACGTCGAGCGCTGCGCTTCGGCGACGAGTCGCTGGATGCGGGCGAGCGTGGTGTCGTCGCCGGTCGCGGCGACCTCGACCCGCAGTCCGGAGTCGGTGGCGACCGTGCCGGCGGTCACGTGGTCGCCGGCACTGCGAGCGACCGGACGCGACTCGCCGGTGAGCATCGACTCGTCGATGTCGGCGGCGCCGTCGACGATCCGCCCGTCTGCGGGAACGCTGCCGCCGGGGCGCACCACCACGACGTCGCCGACGCGCAGGTCGGACGGCGCCACGGTGACGATGCGGTCGCCCTCGACGCGCTCAGCCTCGTCGGGCAGGAGCGCGGCGAGCGAGTCCAGCGCCGACGTCGTCTGGGCGAGCGAGCGCATCTCGATCCAGTGGCCGAGCAGCATGATCACGATGAGGAGGGCGAGCTCCCACCAGAACTCGAGCTCATGGTGCAGCAGTCCGAGGCTCGCCCCCCACGACGCGACGACCGCGACAGTGATCGCGAGGCCGATCAGCAGCATCATCCCGGGCTTGCGCGCACGCAGCTCCGAGACGGCGCCCGACAGGAAGGGCCAGCCGCCCCAGAAGTACATGACCGTACCGAGGAGCGGCGAGATCCAGGCCACCCACGGGGCGTCGGGCAGCGTGTAGCCCAGCACCATCGCGAACATGCCCGAGAACGCCACGGTCGGCACCGCGAGGGCGAGGTTGATCCAGAACAGGCGGCGGAAGCGGGCGACGTGGTCGGCGCCGTGACCGGCGTGGTGGTGGCCGGTCTTGTCGATGTGGTCGTCGGGCCGTGGGTGGGCGACGCCGTCCGTCATGGCGGTGGCGCTCATGGCCTGGTGCCCAGCGTGTTCGTGCGGAGCGTGTTCGTGCCCAGCGTGATCCTGGTCGCGATGCGGGTCGGTCACGATGCTCTCCTCGTCGTACGTTCCGTTATACCCCCTAGGGGTATAACGTGCAATCGATCCCCCCGACGAGGTATTCCCGATCCGCCAGGGCCGTGGCGGATGTCGGCGGGCCGCGCGACACTGACATCACCCGGAGTCGCGAGGAGCATGAATGGACATCATCCTGGTCGCAGGCCTGTGGATGGGCGGATGGGCGTGGTACGAGGTCGCACCCGCGCTCGAGAGCGCAGGACACCGGCCCGTACCGATCACGCTCCCCGGCATGGAGTCGGCCGATGCCGACCGATCGGCGGTCACGCTGGCCGATCACGTCGCGGCTGTCGTGGCCGCCATCGACGAAGCGCCGGGCGAGAAGGTCGTGCTCGTCGGGCACTCCGCCGGCGCGGGCATCGTCTACGCGGCCGCCGATGCACGCCCCGACCGTGTCGCCCGGCTGATCCTCGTCGGCGGCTTCCCGACCGCTGACGGCGACCCGCTGCTCGACGGGTTCGCGACCGAAGGCGGCGAGCTTCCCCTGCCGCCGTGGAGCGAGTTCGACGAGGCTGATCTGCGCGATCTCGGTGAAGGCGGCATGACGGCGTTCCGCACGTACGCGATCCCCTCGCCCGCCGGGGTGGTCACCGGCATCCAGCACCTCGGCGACGATCGCCGCCTCGACATCCCCGTCACTGCGGTCGCGACGGAGTACACCGTCGCCGACCTCCAGAGCTGGATCGACGCGGGTGCTCCGCCGGTGCAGGAGTTCGCGCGCCTGCGCGACGTGACCTACGTCGACCTGCCGACGGGGCACTGGCCGCAGCTGACGCGTCCGCAGCCGCTGGCCCGCATCATCCTCGCGCAGCCACCGCTCGGCGACGGCACACTCGCCCCGGAGGTCGAGACGATCAGCCCGGTCGCCTTCCACGCGTCCGAAGGCGTGGCGGACTGGCGGGTCCTGTACTGGGGCGCTCATGCCTTCTTCCGCGCTGAATCGCTCTCCCACGGTGCGCGTCTCGTGGCCGAGGTCGCCGCCATCGCCGAGGGCCTCGACCACTATCCCGACATCGACCTGCGTCCCGAGGGCGTCTTCGTCAAGACCTTCAGCCGTCGCGACGGGGCGCTGAGCCGGACGGATGCCGACCTCGCGGCGTCCGTCTCACTGGCCGCCCGTGAGCTCGGCCTCGAAGCGGACCCGTCGGTGCTCACGGTCGTCGGCATCGCGGTGGCCCAGGGGCCCGACGCGCACGTCCGGCCGTTCTGGAGCGCCGCGCTCGGTTATGACCCGCTCGGCGGCGAGGACGCCATCGACCCGCTGCGCCGCAACCCGCACGTGTGGTTCCACCCGCTCGCACCACCCAAACCCGGACGCGGCCGGACGCACATCGACATCTCCGTGCCGCGCGACCAGGTCGAGGCGCGCGTCGCGGCGGCGCTGGCGGCCGGCGGGCGGATGGCCGACGACTCCCACGCGCCGGAGTGGTGGACCCTGACGTCACCCGACAACCACGGCGTCGACATCGCCGCGTGGACGGACGACTCGGACTCCTCGGGCTGAGCTGCTGGGACCGCAGGTCATCTCAGCATGCGCACGTCGATGATCGACGGCACCATCGGATCCGTCTGCTCGGCACCGTCGAAGTCGAATCCGTTGCGCCGGTAGAAGGCGATCGCGCGGGGGTTCTCCTTCGCCACCCACAGCACCGCAGGACCCTCGTCCAGCACAGCATCGAGCAACGCCTGCCCGGCACCTCCGCCGTGATCGGCGGCCGCGACGTAGAGCATGTAGAGCTGCCGTTCGCAGGGCGGCGGCGCTCCATCGAACTCCAGGCCCGGCCCCGAGGTCGCGAAGCCGATGATGCGGCCCTCGCTCTCGGCGATCCACACGCGCCACTCGTCGCGCGGGTTGTGGAGGATGCGCGTCCACATGCTCTGCCGCCCCTGCACGAACTCGTCGTCGAAGAAGCCGGCGGGGAGGAGATGTGTGTACGTCTCCCGCCACGTCGCCACGTGGAGCGCGGCGATCTCGGCCGCGTCGCGCGGCTCGGGCACGCGCAGGGTGAACGTCATGCCGTCATCCTGCCAGCGGGCGCGACAGCCGGACAGGGGTGTCACCGAGCAGAGCCGTACGCCGTGAAGAAGCGATCGCGGAAGGCGTCCATACGCCACACCGGTGACGAGTCCGACGGTCGCAGCCCCGCAGTCCAGTTCCAGTGGGTGATCGCATCGAAGACCGCCGGGTCCTTCGCGATGATGCTGATCGGCACGTCGCGACTGGCGCCCTCGCCGCTCACGATCGCCGCGGGCTGGTGGTCGCCGAGCATGACCACGACCAGGTCGGGATCGTCGACGTTCTCGAGGAAGGAGAGCATCGACCCGAGCGTGTACTCGACGGACTTCCCGTAGTAGCGCTGGACCGTCTTCGGGTCCTTCCAGACCTCGCTCGCCTGCTGACTCCGCGCAGGCTGGTCGTCGTAGATCGAACCGTCTCCCACCTCGGCCCACGGCACGAGCCCGGGGAGCGGTGCCCACGGCGTGTGCGACGACACCAGGTCGATCTCAGCCATCACGGGCTGATCCGAGCTCGCGAGCACCTGGTCCGCGAAGTGCTTGAGCGTGTACTGGTCGGGGACGCGCGCATACCCGAACGAGGGGCCGCGGTAGCCGACATTCGTCGCGTCGAGAAGGGTGTCGTAGTGATAGAACGACGAGCCGATGTCCCACGGGTGCCGGTTCGACGGGACGTCGCTGACCGTGTGCCACCCGGCGCGGCCGAACGCCCCGCTCAGCGTGAGCCGGTCGGTCTGCACGACCAGGTCGTACACCGCCTGCGCGTCGATCCACACGCCGGTCTGCAGCGTCGAGTGCGCGAGCCAGCTCACGCCGCCGTACGTGGGTGACGTCAGCCACGCGCTCCGCGCCGCGTAGCCGTCGGCGGCGAGCGTCTCCTCGCCACGGTGCAGCACGTCGTTCACCCCGTCGGAGATGCGATCCCCCTCGAGCGCGACCCGTCCATAGCTCTCGACGAACACGAACAGCACGTCCTTGCCCTGCAGCGCGGTCAGCAGGTCCGCGGCGGGCGCGTCGGCGAACGGATCGTCGGCGACCTCGCGGGCGACTCGCGTCCTCGTCTCGAGCGCCGACACCGCGCGCGAGACCGCGGAGCCGATGGATCCGGTGGATGCTGCGGCCGCGGCCGGATCCGGAACACGCAGCGGCGCCGCCACCCCGGCGATCACGATCCACGCCACGGTGACGGCGGCGAGCGCGGCACGCCCGCGGTCTCCGCGACGGCGCAGGGCGGC